>CADBKF010000038.1 GCA_902795195.1 Oscillospiraceae bacterium | reverse complement strand
GCATTCGTGCCGAATGCGCGGACGAGCAATGCTCGTCCCTACGGTGAAAAACGGAACCGCACCGCACCCGTAGGGGACGGCGTCCCGACGTCCCGCCGACGTGGAATGCACCCGTAGCGGACGGGTCGCCCGTCCGAATGCACCGCGCGCTGGACCAAATCCCTGACAAACCATCTGAGGCATATCATTGAAGGAACATGTGTTTTTAACCGAGGCGGCTTACGGCAAGCTGAATCTGACGCTGGATGTCGTCGGGCGGCGGGCGGACGGGTACCACGACCTGCGCATGGTTATGTGCTCGGTGGAGCTTCACGACGACGTGGAGCTCACCCTCGGCGCCCCGGACGGCTGCGACTGCCGCTTTGAAGCGTCCGCTGCAAATCCCGCTACAAAAGAGATTCTTCGCTGCGCTCAGAATGACATGAATCGGGCTTGCAGCGAACCTGCCGCCGTGCCTGCTGCCCCGAAAACCACCCCGCCCGTAGTGGCCGATGCCCACATCGGCCATAAAGGTACGCTGCAGGACGATGGCACATGGCCGATGAGGGCATCGGCCACGACGAATCCCGCATCCGAATGCACAGCCGCGCTGCCGCAGGGGGAGGGGAACCTTGCCCTGCGCGCGGCAAGGGCCTACTTCGCGGCGGCGGGGATCGACCCGGGCGGCTGCTTTGTCCGCATCTGCAAGCGCGTGCCGATGCAGGCCGGTATGGCCGGCGGCTCGAGCGACGCGGCGGCTGTGCTGCGCGCGCTCAACCGGCACTTCGGCGCCTTCTCCGACGAACGCCTGCGCGAGATCGGCCTTGGCCTGGGCAGCGACGTGCCCTATTGCCTCTTCGGCGGCATCGCCCTGGCCGAGGGCCGCGGCGAGCGCCTGACCCGGCTGCTCGATCTCCCAAACGGGGCATGGGTCGTGCTGTGCAAGCCGGACTTTTCCGTCTCCACCCCGGCGCTGTTTGGCGCCCTGGATAAAATGAACGAGGCGCCGGAGGCAAAACCCGGCGGCCCCGCATCCAACACCGACCGCATGCTTGCGGCCCTGCGGGCCGGCGCGCTGCCGGCCGTCGGCGCGGCGCTGGCCAACGACTTTGCGCCGGTCCTGGCGCGGCAGGCGCCGATCGTCGACGAATGCAAGCGGCAGCTTCTGGCCTGCGGCGCTCTGGGGGCCGAGCTCACCGGCACCGGCTCTGTGATCTTCGGCCTGTTTGACAGTCCGGATACCGCCGAGGCCGCCGCCCGCGCGCTTCGCGCAAGCGTCCCCTATGTGCAAATTACCCGAATTCGACCGGCAACAACAGTAGGATAGAGGTGACCTCATGGCCAACTATCAACGCTATCAAACGCTCTCGTCTGCAGAGCAATATCTCTACAGCCCCAGCAGTCCCGTCTGGGTCAGCCGTTACCAGCTCAGCTGGGACACCCAGACCGGCGCGCGGCTGCTGCAGTGCCGCATGGTGAACGTCTCACAGAAGGCGATCTCTGCAGTCTATCTGCGCGTGCTCTGCCGCGACGCCCAGGGGCAGGACATCACGACCATGCATCTGGTGCCCATGACCGGCCTGTATATCACGCCCGGCGAGGTCTTCGGCGACGACAAGGTCGTCACGCTCTGGCCCAACCGGACCGCCTTCGCCGAGATCTACGCCGAGCGGGTCTGCTACACCGACGGCTCGGCCTGGAATGAGCCCGAGACCGGCGACTATGTGGCGATCCCTGCGCCGGCGCCCGTGCATGTGCAGGACCTGCTCTATACCCGCCTTGCCGCGGCAGCCCGGGAGGGCGGCGTGCACAACGAGTATTACTTCCGCCAGATGAAGAGCGTGTGGCAGTGCACCTGCGGCGTGCCCAACAGCAACCAGATCCTCTACTGCCGCCACTGCGGCGCGGATCGGAGCTGGCTGGAGATGAACATGGACATCGAGGCGCTCTCCGCCCCGGCGCCCAAGGAGGCCCCGGCGCTGCCGCCGCCCACGCCCACGCCCACGCCCGAGCCGCCCAAGCCCGAGGCCACGACCCCGCTGGAGAAGTTCGATCTGTCGAGCTACCTGTCCTCCGAGCCCATGCAGCGGCCTGCCGAGCAGGAATTTCCCTATATCCAGACCCTGCCCCGGCCCCAGGACGAGTACGAGGACTACGACGAGGACGAGGAAGGCGACGAGGACACCCGCGACGCCCATGTGGGCCGCAAGATCGCGATCATCCTGGCGGTGCTGCTGTTTTTGGGCATCGGCGCGTGGCTGGCCTACCGCCAGCTGTTCGGGCCCTACGCCAAGTATCAGCAGGCCGTGCGGGCCGAGAACGACGGGCAGTATGAGGAGGCCATCGAGCTCTACGAGGCTTTGGGCGACTACGAGGACAGCCCCGCTCGCATTGAATTCTGCCGGGCGCAGATCGCCCTCAACCAGATGCGCGATGGTAACTACGAGGCAGCCTATGAGGTCCTCAAGGACATGCCCGAATTTGAGAGCTACGCCGCCGACTGCCTGTATTCCATGGGCGTTCTGGCCTACAACAACGGCGACTATGACGGCGCCTGGGACTATGTGGGCCGGCTGCAGGCGGAATATCCCGACTACGAGAACACCAAGCAGCTCGAGGAATGCTGCAGCTATGAATACGGCAAGCAGGCCCTCAGCCAGAGCGAGCAGGAGGAGAATCTCGAGCAGCGCCGCACTGCCGTCCAGGAGGCCAAGAGCTGGTTCCTCCGCTCCGGCAGCTACAGCAACAGCGCCGACATGGTGAACCTCTGCGACTACTACCTGGCCGATGTGGACTATCAGAGCGCCATCGAATACGGCAACAGCAGCGCCTTCCTCACCGCGGCCGATCAGTTCCAGGCCCTGGGCAGCTACTCCGACAGCGCCCAGCGGCGGCTGGCCTGTATGTTCGCCTACTGCGAGGCCGAGCCCGACCTCGAGAACCCCAAGACAGAGGAGCTGCTTGCCGAGCTGATCGCGGCGGATTACCCCGGCGCGGCGGAGCTGGAGGCCTCGCTCAGCATCCTGGAGGCCCGCGTCGATGTGAGCTATGACGACGGCCAGGGCGAAGGCCCGGTGCCCGAGGAGATGGACATCGAGGAGCTGGGCAACCTGGTCATCCGCTACGAGATCGAGGGCAAAGGCAGCGGCAGCCTGCAGATCCTGATGGTCTACACCCTGCCCGGCGCCGACAACGGCAGCGTCAAGCTCAACGAGGACGACAGCCGCAGCGGCATCTGGAGAATCTACGACCTGGTGCGCCAGCGCGTGAGCGAGACCGGCGAGGGCAAGCTGCAGTTCTACGATTCCGGCACCGGCGAGGAGCTTCTGACCGTCCGATTCACCGTCACCGACGGCAGCGCGGAGGTCGAGAAGACCGAAGGGACCGAGGAAACCGACGGCGGCCCCGACACCGGCGTAGAAGGCTGAGCTGCCGGAGAGGTCCGACCGACGTTGAAGATTTGAGAAAAAAACATCCCACCGCAGAATGAACTGCGGTGGGAGGTTTTTTTAGAAGGGAAGAGGGAATAGTGAAGAGGGAATAGGGATCAGGGATCGGGGATCAGGGATCAGGGATCGGGGATCGGGGATCAGGGGATAGGGGAGTGAGGAATGAGGAGTGAGGAGGGAGCGTAGGGACAAGCCTTGCTTGTCCGAAGAAGAAAGTGGACAGTTGACAGTGGAAAGTGGAAAGTGGAAAGGTGTAGGGACAAGCCTTGCTTGTCCGGAGAAGGACATGGAGAGTTGACAGTTAACAATGGAAAGTGTTTGCAGGCAGTCGGGAACAGGCAATAGGCAATAGGAGAACGACGTAGGGGCCGGCGTCCTCGACGGCCCGCAAAGCAGGCGCCGGGCTCCGGCAGCAGGAAAGGAGTACAGGCTTTCAAGTTTGTCATTCTGAGCGCAAGCGAAGAATCTGAATCCTTTCGTCGTGGAAGCCGTTTAGATTCTTCGTCGCAAGCTCATCAGAATGACATGTCGGAATTTTCCTCGTTACACGTGGCGTTGGCGCACGGCTGGCAGCCGCCCCCCTACAGCAGCAAAGGTCTACGCCGCACGTGCAGCGCCGGTGCACATCGCGGGCGAGCAATGCTCGCCCCTACAACACGCTCCCATGTCGGCGGGCCGTCGAGGACGTCGGCTCCTACGGGGTGCAGCGCATGGTTCGCCCTGGCGGGTGACGGATCGATCGTCCCTTCGGGCATGATCGATCCCTACGGGTGTGGGGTGTTCGGACGGGTGACCCGTCCGCTACGGGGTGCGGTGCAGATCGGCGGGCCGTCGGGGACGCCGGCCCCTGCGGGCGTGGTGCGGAGTTCGCCCTGGCGGGTGACGGATCGATCGTCCCTTCGGGCATGATCGATCCCCCGGGCGACGGATCGATCGTCCCTTCGGGCATGATCGATCCCTACGGGTGCGGGGTGTTCGGACGGGTGACCCGTCCGCTACGGGGTGCGGTGCAGATCGGCGGGCCGTCGGGGGCGCCGGCCCCTACGACAAAACAACATTGAGCCACTCCCTGCGCCGTTCTCCTATTGCCTATTGCCTGTTCCCGACTGCCCGCAAACACTTTCCACTGTCCACTGTCAACTCTCCATGTCCTTCTCCGGACAAGCAAGGCTTGTCCCTACACCTTTCCACTTTCCACTGTCAACTGTCCATTTCCTTCTTCGGACAAGCAAGGCTTGTCCCTACACTCCCTCCTCACTCCTCATTCCTCACTCCCCTATCCCCTGATCCCCGATCCCTGATCCCTGATCCCTATTCACTATTCCCTATTCCCTCTTCCTTCCGAAGAATTCCTTCTTTCACAGGAAATTTCTGCTTGACATAACACTGTTTCCTCGTTACAATAAACATTGGATTAGTTTGCGGGCCTGGGCCTGAGCGGGCGGCATTGGTTCGGCTGCCGGCTCTCGGGTGGGCGCGGGTCTGCATTTCTTTTTCTCGGCATACCCAATTCTTTACGAAAGGAGGTGTGCAGAGTTATGGATTGGTTGTATATTGTCCTACCAATTGTAGGTTTTATTATCGGAGCAATCATTTTCTTTATCCTTGGCGTGAATTATCGCAAAAAGGTCGCCGAAAAGGAAATCGGCAGCGCGGAGCAGGAAGCTACGCGCCTGATCAACGAGGCCATCAAGAGCGGTGAGAACAAAAAGCGCGAAATGCTGCTTGAGGCCAAGGAGGAAATCCATAAATCTCGCACAGAGAACGAAAAGGAGATCAAGGAACGCCGTTCTGAGCTCTCCAAGCAGGAACGCCGCCTGCAGCAGAAGGAAGAGTCCCTCGACAAGAAGCTCGACAACTACGAGCGCAAGGAGGATGAGCTGCGCAAAAAGCAGCAGAGCATCCAGGCAACCCAGGATGAGGTCAACCTCGTCAAGAAGTCCCAGCTCGAAATGCTGGAAAAGATCTCCGGCTTCACCCAGGAGGAGGCCAAGGTATACCTCCTGAAGAACGTCGAGGCCGAGGCCCGGCACGACGCCGCCGTCAAGCTCAAGGAGATCGAGGCCCAGACCAAGGAGGAGGCCGAAGAGCGCGCCAGAGAGATCATCACGATCGCCATCCAGCGCTGCGCCGCCGACCACGCCGCCGAGGCCACCGTCTCCGTCGTCCCCCTGCCCAACGACGAGATGAAGGGCCGCATCATCGGCCGCGAGGGCCGCAACATCCGCACGCTCGAGACCATCACCGGCGTCGATCTCATCATCGACGACACGCCCGAGGCCATCACGGTCTCCTCCTTCGACCCCGTTCGCCGCGAGATCGCAAGACTCGCCCTGGAAAAGCTCATCGCCGACGGCCGCATCCACCCCACCCGCATCGAGGATATGGTCGAAAAGGCGCGCCGCGAGGTCGATCAGGTCATCCGCCGCGAGGGCGAACGCGCCGCGTTTGAAACCGGCGTCAACGGCCTGCACCCCGAGCTCATCAAGCTGCTCGGCCGGCAGAAGTACCGCACCTCCTACGGTCAGAATGTGCTCAACCACTCCATCGAGGTGGCGCATATCGCGGGCCTGCTCGCCAGCGAGATCGGCGCAGACGTGACCCTGGCTAAGCGCGCAGGCCTGCTGCACGACATCGGCAAGAGCGTCGACCACGAGATGGAGGGCTCCCATGTCCAGCTGGGCGTGGAGCTTGCCAAGAAGTACAAAGAGGGCGGCGAGGTCGTCCACGCCATCGAGGCCCACCACGGCGACGTGGAGGCGCATTCCATCGTGGCGGTGCTGGTTCAGGCGGCCGACGCCATTTCCGCGGCCCGTCCCGGCGCCCGGCGCGAGAATGTGGAAAACTACGTCCGCAGACTCGAAAAGCTCGAGGAGCTCACCGGCTCCTACCCCGGCGTGGACAAGGCCTATGCCATCCAGGCCGGCCGCGAGGTCCGCATCATGGTCAAGCCCGAGGAGGTCACCGAGGACAACATGATCCTCATGGCCCGCGAGATCGCCAAGAAGATCGAATCCGAGCTCGAGTACCCCGGCCAGATCAAGATCAACCTCATCCGCGAGACCAAAGCAGTCGATTACGCGAAATAATTGCAGGGGCGGCCTGCCGCCCACGAAACACGTAAGCAGAAGGGAAGAAGCAATATGTCCGGACATTCCAAGTGGCATAACATTCAGAAAACCAAGGGCGCGCAGGATGCAAAGCGCGCGGCTGCCTTCACCAAGATCGCAAAGGAAATGATCGTTGCGGTCAAGGAGGGCGGCGGCTCCACCGACCCCAACAACAACTCCCGCCTGGCCACGGTCATCACCAAGGCCAAGGCCGTCAACATGCCCAACGACAACATCAAGCGCGTGCTTGAGCGTGCAGCCGGCGCCGGCAGCGGCGAAAACTACGAGTCCATCACCTACGAGGGCTACGGCCCCGGCGGCGTGGCGGTCATCGTGGAGACCATGACCGACTCCCGCAACCGCACCGCGGGCAACGTCCGCCACCACTTCGACAAGTTCGGCGGCAACATGGGCGCCTCCGGCTGCGTGGCCTGGAACTTCAACAAGAAGGGCGTTCTGGTCATCGACAACGAGGACGGCGACTACGAAGAGGACGACGTCATGATGGACGCCCTCGACGCCGGCGCGGCCGACTTCGAGCCCGAGGAGGACGTGTTCACCATCTACACCGAGCCCGACGACTTCAACGCCGTGGCGGACGCGCTGACCAAGAAGGGCTACTCCTTCGCCTCCGCCCAGATCGAGCAGGTCCCCAACGAGTACAAGAAGCTCGACAACGAGGACGACATCAAGCTCATGGAAAAGCTCATCGACGCCTTCGACGACGATGACGACGTCCAGAACGTCTGGCACAACTGGGAAAGAGACTGAACAACGGTTGGAAGGACAAAAACCGGAGAACAAAAAACCACCGCAGCATCCCTATGGATGCTGCGGTGGTTTTTTGTCGCAAGGGCTTGCCCTTGCACTATTTTTTCTCCGGCAGGACGCTGGAGATGGCGGTGGCGAAGTTGGACATGGGCATGGTCTGAAGGAGGATGCGGCCCGGGCCGGTGACGACGGTGTTGAACAGGCTCTCGCCGCCGAACAGGACGTTCTTGATGCCGCGTACCTGCTGCACGTCCATCTGGACCGTGGCGTCCATCATGGCCAGGTAGCCGGTGTCGATGACCATCTGCTGGCCGGGGGCGAGCTCGTACTCCACGATGCTGCCGTCGACCTCGATGAAGGCCAGGCCGTTGCCGGAGATGCGCTGCATGATGAAGCCCTCGCCGCCGAAGAAACCGGCGCCGACCTTCTTCTGGAAGTGGACCGACAGCTCCACGCCGGTGGTGGCGGCCAGGAAGGCCTTTTTCTGGCAGATGATCGGGGTGTTGGGGGTGATCTGGTAGGCGCGGATGGAGCCGGGGAAGCTGGAGGCGAAGGCAATCATGCCGGGGCCGTTTCGCGCGGTGTAGAGGTTCTGGAACAGGGATTCACCGGAGAACATGCGGCCGAACATCTTGCCGGCGCCGCCGCCGGAGGTCTGCATCTCCATGTTGGGGGACATCCAGCTCATCGCGCCGGCCTCGGAGATCATGGTTTCGTTGGGGTCCAGCGTGCAGATGACGACCGGCATCGGCTCGCCCATAATCTGATACTTCATTGTGTTCCCTTCTTTCATAGTTTTTATGCAGGCCGCCCGCCCCGACCCGCCCGCAACGCAGAGGGCCGCGGGAAAGGGCTTCCCACAAGTCCAGTATAACCGATGTTTTTCCAGGCTGCAATCCCCAATTTTGGGGAATAGTGAATAGGGAATAGTGAATAGTTGAATAGGCAATAGGAGAGTGAGAAGTTAGGAGTGAGGAGCGAGGAGTAAGTGGACAGTTGACAGTGGAAAGTGGAAAGTGTTTTTAGGCAATCGGGAACAGGCCGGGCAATAGGAGCGCGTTGTAGGGGCCGGCGTCCTCGACGGCCCGCAAAGCAGGCGCCGGGCTCCGGCAGCAGGAAAGGGGCACAGGCTTTCAAGTTTGTCATTCTGAGCGCAAGCGAAGAATCTGAATCCTTTCGTCGTGGAAGCTGTTTAGATTCTTCGTCGCAAGCTCCTCAGAATGACATGTCGGAGATTATCTTCGTTGCACGTGTCGTTGGCGCACGGCTGGCAGCCGTCCCTACAGCAGCAAAGGTCTACACCGCACGTGCAGCGCCGGTGCGCATCGCGGGCGAGCAATGCTCGCCCCTACAACACGCTCCCATGTCGGCGGGCCGTCGAGGACGCCGGCCCCTACGGGTGCAGTTCACATCGGCAGGGAGTCGGGGGACGTCTGCCCCTACGGGCGCGGCGCAGGTTCGCCCTGCCGGGCGACGGATCGATCGTCCCTTCGGGCATGATCGATCCCTACGGGTGCAGTTCGCATCGGCGGGGCGTCGGGGACGCCGCCCCCTACATCTCCTATTGCCTATTGCCTCATCCCTATTGCCTCTGAATACTTTCCACTTTCCACTGTCAACTGTCCACTCTCCGCTTCCTTTCTGTGCGGGGCGTCGAGGACGCCGCCCCCTACGCCGTTCTCCTATTGCCTCTTGCCTATTCCCTACTGCCTAAACACTTTCCACTTTCCACTATCAACTTTCCACTCGCCTTTAACTCCTCCCTCCTTACTTCCTTCTGCCTTCTCCCTTCCTGGGCTTGATCAGGCACTTGGGGCCGGTGCCGATGAGGTCGGTTCTGCTGGCCTTTTCCAGCGCCTCGCGGACGAGGTTGTAGTTCTTCGGATCGCGATACTGGATCAGCGCTCGCTGCATGGCCTTCTCGTGCGGGTCCTTGGGCACGTAGACCGGCTTCATCGTGCGCGGGTCGAGGCCCGTGTAGTACATGACCGTGGAGATCGTCGACGGGGTGGGGTAGAAATCCTGCACCTGCTCGGGCATGTAGCCCATGTCGCGCACGCGCTCGGCCAGCATGATCGCGTCCTCGAGCGTCGAGCCCGGGTGCGAGGACATCAGGTAGGGCACCACAAATTGCTTGAGGCCCTCCTCCTGGTTGAGCTTCTCGTATTTTTTGAGGAATTTTTCGTACACCGCGTTCTTCGGCTTGCCCATGAGGTTCAGAACGCGGTCGGACACGTGCTCCGGCGCGACCTTGAGCTGGCCGGACACGTGGTATTTGACCAGCTCGCGGAAGAAGGTGTCGTCCTTGTCGGCGAGCATGTAGTCAAAGCGGATGCCGCTGCGGATGAAGACCTTCTTGACCCCGGGAAGGGCGCGCAGCTTGTGCAGCAGCTCCACAAAGTCCGACTGATCGGCCTTGAGGTTCCGGCAGGGCTGCGGGAACAGGCACTGCTTGTTCTGGCACACGCCCTTGGTCAGCTGCTTGTCGCAAGAGGGCCTTCGGAAGTTGGCGGTGGGGCCGCCGACATCGTGGATGTAGCCCTTGAAATCCGGGTGATGGGTCATGCGCTCGGCCTCGCGCAGGATGCTCTCGTGGCTGCGGGTCTGGATGATCCGGCCCTGGTGGAAGGTCAGCGAGCAGAAGCTGCAGCCGCCGAAGCAGCCCCGGCAGCTGGCGATGGAGAACTGCACCTCCCGGATGGCCGGCACGCCGCCCTGCTTCTGGTAGCTGGGGTGGTAGGTGTATTTGTAGGGCAGATCGTAGGTGTCGTCCATCTCCTGCTGGCTCAGCGGCTTCTGCGGCGGGTTCTGCACCACAAATTCCCGGTCGGAATAGGGCTCCACCAGGCGCTTGGCCACGAAGGGATCGGTGTTGGAATACTGCCGGAAAAAGCTGCGGGCATACTCGGCCTTGTCGGTGGACACGGCCTGCCAGGACGGCAGCAGCAGATAGTCGTAGACCGAATCGAGGTCCTTTGCCTTGTAGACCGTGCCGTCGATGAAGGTGCAGTCGTGGATGGACAGGCCGCTGGCCAGCGCGTCGGCGACCTCCACGATCGAGCGCTCGCCCATGCCGTAGAGCAGCAGATCCGCCTGCGAATCGAGCAGGATCGAGCGCTTCATTTTGTCGGACCAGTAGTCGTAGTGGGCCAGCCTGCGCAGGCTGGCCTCCATGCCGCCGATGATGATGGCGGTGTCCTTGTAGGCCTGGCGGATCAGGTTGCAGTAGACCACCGTGGCGTAGTCCGGGCGCTTGCCGGTGACGCCGCCGGGGGTGTAGGCGTCCATCTTGCGGCGGTGCTTGAAGACGGAATAGTGGTTGACCATCGAATCCATGTTGCCGCCCATGACGAGGAAGCCGTACTTCGGCTTGCCCAGGACGGTGACGGATTTGGGGTTTTTCCAGTCCGGCTGGGAGATGATGCCGACCTTGTAGCCGTGCGCCTCGAGCACGCGGCTGATGATCGCGTGGCCGAAGGAGGGGTGATCCACATAGGCGTCGCCGATCACGTAGACAAAGTCGCAGCGATCCCAATGATGCTGCGCCATCTCGGTTTTGTTCATGGGAAGAAAGTAGGACATAGGCACCTCCGGGAGTTAGGAGATAGGAGTTAGGAGTGAGGAGTGAGGAGCAAGTGGAAAGTTGATAGTGGAAAGTGGAAAGTGTTTAGGCAGTAGGGAAGAGGCAAGAGGCAATAGGCAATAGGCAATAGGAGAACGGCGTAGGGGGCGGCGTCCTCGACGCCCCGCTGCGAACAGGCTGCAGGACAGTGGTGTAGGGGTGAGCAGTGCTCGCCCGACAATGTGCAGAATTCGCCTGGCGGCGGACGCATTCGTTCCGAATGCCGGGGCGTCGGGGACGCCGCCCCCTACGACAAAACAGCACTGAACCGCTCTCGGCGTCGTTCTCCTCATCCCTCATCCCTCTTCCCTCTTCCCTGCTCCCTACCCCTATTCTACCCGGTGAAACGAATTCTGTCAAATGTGAAAATTTATGTGGAAACTTGCGGATAATTGTTGTATAATGTCATTTGGAGGAGATTACGCATGAAAAATCCCCCTTTGCAGGGAAAACGGCTGTTTTTGCTGGATATGGATGGCACCATTTATCTCGACGACACGCTGTTTGACGGGACTCTGGACTTCTTGAATTATGTAAATCAAACAGGCCGGAAATATCTGTTTCTGACCAACAATTCCTCCCGCGGGGTGGACGCCTACATTGAAAAAATGGCGCGCCTGGGTATCGCGGCCTCGGCTTCGGACTTTCTGACCTCGACGGACGCCATGATCGACTACCTGGACCGGCACGGCTACCGCGGCAAGCGGCTCTACGGCTTCGGCACGGCGTCGTTTCGCAAGCAGCTGAAGGACGCGGGCTTTTCCGTGACCGACCGGCTCGAGGACGGGATCGACGCCCTGATCTCCGGCTTTGACCGGGAGCTGACCTTCCAAAAGCTGGAGGACGCCTGCATTCTTCTGGGGCGCGGCGTTGACTGGCTGGCGACGAATCCCGACTGGGTCTGCCCCACCTGGTACGGCTACGTGCCCGACTGCGGCTCGGTCAGCTGGATGCTGACCAAGGCCACCGGCCGCACGCCCCGCTTCATCGGCAAGCCAGAGCCGGAAATGGCGCTGCTTGCCATGGAGAAATACGGCTGCACGAAGGAGCAGACCGTCATCGTGGGCGACCGGATCTACACCGACATCGCCTGCGGCATCCACGCGGGCATCGACGCGGCCTTCGTCCTCTCCGGCGAGGGCACGATGGCCGACGTTGAGGCGAGCGAAGAAAAGCCCACGCACATCTACGCCAACATCCGGGAATTATTCCGCCAGCTTCAGCTGGAAGAAAGGAATGGATGATATGAAACTCAACTACAAACGCACCATCTTTGTCGGCTTTGCCTTCTTCCTGATCTGCGCGTTCTGGCAGGCCTACGACAACACGATCCCGCTGATTCTGACCAACAAGTTCGGCCTGTCGCAGACCTTCTCCGGCGTGGTCATGGCGCTCGACAACATCCTGGCGCTGTTCATGCTGCCACTGTTCGGCGCGATCTCGGACAAGTGCAATTCCAGGCTCGGCCGGCGCACGCCCTTCATCCTGATCGGCACCATCGTGGCGGCCATCGCCTTTGTGGGCCTGTCGTTCATGGACATGGCGCAGCTGAAGAACATCTCTGCAGTGGCCAAGATCGACGATCCGTCCGCCCTGAGCGAGATCTACAACGCCGAGTCCGGCGCCACCCTCCAGACCCCCGACGGCGAGAAGTTCACGCTCTCCGAGCAGTTCACCGCCGAGGAATTTGCGCAGATCCCCTCGCAGCTTGTGCTCTCGGACGGCAAGGTGCTCGTTGCCTCCGGCGAGGCGAAGGATCAGGCGTATCCGCTCTTTGAGCGCTTCTCCAACCAGGACCGCTCGGCCATCTACAACCACGCCGAGGGCAAGGCCTTCACCAACCCGCACTACACCAACTACGTCACCCCGGCCAGGCAGGCCTACGCCTGGAACACCACGGTAAACAGCCGGACGCCCTTGATCTTCTTCATGATCCTGCTCTTGATCGTGCTGATCTCGATGGCGACCTTCCGCTCGCCCGCCGTGGCGCTGATGCCGGACGTCACGATCAAGCCGCTGCGCTCGAAGGCGAACGCCATCATCAACCTCATGGGCAGCGCCGGCGGCATCGCGGTGCTGGGCCTGGGCATGGTGTTCAAGACCAGCACGGTCAAGAACTCCATGATGTCCTACACGCCGTATTTCGCGGTCATTGCGGGCATCATGCTGCTGGCGCTGGCGATCTTCCGCTGGCAGGTCAACGAGCCGAAATTTGTCGAGCAAATGCACGAGCAGAGCCGCCAGCTCGGCATCGAGGACGAGGAAGAGGAGAAGGGCGGCAGCCGGAAGCTCTCCGGGCCCGAGCGCAAGTCCCTCATCTTCCTGCTGGCCTCGATTGTGCTCTGGTTCATGGGCTACAACGCCGTGACCTCCAAATATTCGGTCTACGCCAGCAACATCCTGCACAAGGACTACAACCTGACGCTGATCATCGCCCAGGCGGCGGCGATCATCGCCTACCTGCCGGTGGGTCTGCTCTCGTCCAAGTTCGGCCGCAAGAAGATGATCCTGGCCGGCGTCGTGATGCTCAGCGCCTCCTTCTTCACCGCCTCCTTCCTGCGCGAGAGCAGCCCCACGATGCTCATGAACGCGATGTTCGTGCTCGCCGGCGTCGGCTGGGCCACGATCAACGTCAACTCCTTCCCCATGGTGGTGGAGATGAGCAAGGGCAGCGACGTGGGCAAGTATACCGGCATCTACTACACCGCCTCCATGGCGGCGCAGACGATCACGCCGATGATCTCCGGCTTCTTCATGGACAAGCTGGGCATGACCACCCTCTTCCCCTACGCGACGATCTTTGCCGCGCTGGCCTTTGTGACGATGTTCTTTGTCCGGCACGGCGACAACAAGCCCGTGGCCAAGACCGGCCTCGAGGCCTTGGATGTGGAGGACTGAGCGATGAATCCGTTTCTTGCGATTGGTTTGACGGTGGCCGCGCTTGTGGTGCTGGTGCTGGGGCTCTGGGCCCTGGCGGTGCGCGGCAATCCCTCCGGCGAGGACTTCTACGGTCTGGCCGGCAAGCACTACGCCCATCGGGGCCTGCACAACGCGGAGCGCAGCGTCCCGGAAAATTCCCTCAAGGCGTTCCGCCTCGCCCTGCGCTACGGCTACGGCGCGGAGCTGGACGTGCACCTGAGCCGCGACAAGCGCCTGGTCGTCATGCACGATGAAAATCTTGCGCGCACCACCGGCGCGGATATGAACATCGCCGCCGTCTCCAGCGACACGCTCGACGGCTTGCGCCTGGAAAACAGCGGCGAAAAGGTGCCCTATCTCGAGGAGGTCCTGCCGCTCTTCTCGGGCCAGCAGCCGCTCGTCATCGAGATCAAGCCCCACGGCAAGAACTACGCCCGGCTGACCTACCGGGTCTGCAAGCTGCTCGACGAGTACCCCGACCTGCAGTTCTGCATGGAGTCGTTTGACCCCCGCGTGCTGATCTGGCTGCGGAGAAACCGGCCCGAGATCATCCGCGGGCAGCTGTCGATGAACTTCATCAAGGACCGCAGCGGCCTGAAGTGGCCGATGGCCTTTGCGATGACGAATCTGCTTCTGAACTTCCTGACCCAGCCGGACTTCGTGGCCTACAAGGAGGAGGACCGGAAGAATCTGGGCCTGTGGATGTGCAAGACGCTCTGGCGCGTGCAGGAGTTCTCCTGGACCGTCCACAGCCAGGAGCGGGCCGACGAGCTCAAGGCGAAGAATTCGATCTTGATCTTCGAGAATTTTGCCGCGCAATAATTCACATTATTTTCATTGACTTCCGAAAAAAAGTGCGTATAATAGGCTTAGAATTTTCAAAGGAGGACCTTTTTTCATGGCAAAGATCGAAAGAGATACCATCATCGGCGACGTGCTGGACATCGCGCCCGAGTCCGCACCCCTGTTCATGGCCATCGGCATGCATTGCCTGGGCTGCCCCGCCTCCAGAGGCGAGACCGTCGAGGAGGCCTGCGCCGTCCACGGCGTCGACGTCGACGAGTTCCTGGCACACCTCAACGTCTACACCGGCAGCGAGGAATAATCAAAGCGAAAAAAAGCCCGACGCGGAATCCCGCGCCGGGCTTTTTCTGTGAGTTGAAAGTTGACAGTGGAAAGTGGAAAGTTTTAGGGGTCGGGATTCAGGGGCCAGGGGTCAGGGTCGTAGCGGACGGGTTTCCCGTCCCGCCGTATCGCGGCTGTTGGTTTTAGGGGTCAGGATTCAGGGGGCCAGGGGTCAGGACCGTAGCGGACGGGTTTCCCGTCCCGCCGATACGAAATGCACTCCGCAGGGGGCGGCGTACCAGCTTCGCGCCGCGACGGACCGCTGCAAGCGGGCAAACGGCGAGCAGCGTAGGGGCGAGCACTGCTCGCCCGTCGGTGTGCAGGATTCGCCTGGCGGCGAATGCATTCGTTCCGAATGCCGGGGCGTCGGGGACGCCGCCCCCTACGACAGATCGCACCCGTAGGGAAGGCAACCTGCCGTCCGTGTCCCGTCCGCACCGCGGCTGTTGGCTTTCGGGGTCAGGATTCAGGGGCCAGGGGTCAGGGCCGTAGCGGACGGGTTTCCCGTCCCACCGATACGAAATGCACTCCGCAGGGGGCGGCGTACCAGCTTCGCGCCGCGACGGCCTGCTGCAAGCGGGCAATCGGCGAGCAGCGTAGGGGCGAGCACTGCTCGCCCGCCGGTGTGCAGGATTTGCCTGGCGGCGAATGCATTCGTTCCGAATGCCGGGGCGTCGAGGACGCCGCCCCCTACGACAGATCGCACCCGCAGGGATCGATGATGCCCGAAGGGACAATCGATCCGCCCCCCTGCAAGTCCCGCCGTATCGCGGCTGTTGGCGTTTTCTGTGCGCAGCAGATCGCGCTCACTTCTCCATGAAATATGTCGCCTCGGTGTCGGCGACGGTGGCGGCGAAGGCCAGGGGGTACATGGCCAGGGCCTTGCCCACGTTGCGGTTGTCCTCCTCGCCGGAGAAGCCCATGTGATAGCGGATCGCAAAGGCCTCCTCGTCGGTCAGCTGCATGTACTTCTGGATCAGGTACACCGATTTTTCCCCGTGGCCGTAGGGCAGCGGGTCGTCAAAATTGTAGGTCGCCACCTTCTGCCACACGCCGCGCTCGTCCTTGACGTTGCGGAAGCCCGGCTTGTAGCAGCCGGCCTTGCACAGATCGTGCAGCAGGCCCACGATCGCCAGGCTCTCGTCGGGGTAGTCCGCAGCAGACAAACCGTAGACCTCCTGCACCCGGCGGCGCTTCATGTAGGCCCAGAGGCATTCAAACACGTTGATCGAGTGCTGGCACAGGCCGCCTGCGCAGCTGGAATGATAGTGCGCGCTGGCCGGGGCCTCAAAAAAGTCGGTGGAGAGCAGATAGTCCAGCAGCGCCTCGGCGCCTTCGCGGCGGATGTACTGGCGGTAAAGCGCGATAAAACGTTCCTTCGGGTCCATAAAAGCACCTCGTTTCCTTAATTTAGCTCCATTATACCGGATACGGCCTTCTTTTGCAAGCCGTTTCCCGCAGCAAAAAAAGATTCGCCGGGCGACCTGGTTCGACAGGTTTCGCCCGGCGATCGCGGTATGCTGGTGAAAACAATGCGGGGAGGCGCGGGGGATGGACCGATATGGGAAACGTTTGCTGCTCGCGGCGCTCCTGATCGGCGCGGCGGCGCTGTGCGCAACGCTGCTGCAGCCGTCCGGGGCCGCGGCGCCGCTGCCGGAACCGCCGGCGCTGCAGAGGCTTTCCGCCCAGCCGGCGGCGGAGCTGCTGCGCGGGGCGGAGGATGCGCCGCAAACCGAGGCGGATGAAATGCCGCCGACCGAAGCGGCGCAGCAAAGTGAAGCAGGCGATGCGCCGGCAACGGAAGCCGCGGTGCAAACCGAGGCGGACGATGGGCATTTGGCAGAAGCCGCGGGCGAGACAGCGGCGGCAGAAGCGGAGGGCCTTTCTGCGGTGCTTCGCACCGAGCCGGGCCGCGCGGTCAAGCTGCTGGATTCGGACGGGCAGCTGCTGCAGCGGCTGACGGCGGATGGGCAGGGCGAGGCGACCTTTTCCGGCCTGGCGCCGGGCAGCTACCGGATCGAATCCGACCGGGCAGGCGGCAGCTTCCGTCTGCTGGAGAATGCCGCGGTGGAGGCGGTCTCCGGGACGCTCTGGTCCGACGGGGAGCTGCTGCACCTGGAAAACACGCCCACCGTGCGCCTGCGCGTGGAATTTTTCACCCAGGCCGAGCAGGAGGGCCAGGTGGTCACGGTGCGCCTGACCTCCAAGGCCGGCACGGTCTACGACCGCTCGCTGATCGCGGGCAAGCCGGATTTTTACGCCGTGGAGTTTGCCTGCCTCCAGCCCGGCGACTACCGCCTGCGCATCAACGGCCGCGTCCGCGCGATCATCCCGGTCACAAACGAGCCCGAGCAGACCTTCCGCCTGTGGACGGAGTAGGGGAGTGGACAGTGGACAGTTGACAGTTTAGAGTGGAAAGTGGAAAGTGAATACAGGCAATAGGGAAGAGGCAATAGGCAATAGGAGAACGACGTAGGGGCCGGCGTCCTCGACGGCCCGCTGCAAACAGTCAGTAGGAAGTCAGGAGTGAGAATGAACGTAGGGGCGAGCAGTGCTCGCCCGCCAATGCACGGGATTCGCCTGACGGCGAATGCATTCGTTCCGAATGCCGGGGCGTCGAGGACGCCGCCCCCTACGGACATTCTCACGCCTCGTTTCTCGCTCCCCTGTCCCGCGCAGCCGGACAAGCAAGGCTTGTCCCTACACCTTTCCACTTTCCACTGTCAACTGTCCACTCCCCCGGGCCCCGATCCTTTTCACCTATTCACTATTCCCTATTCCCTATTCTCTATTCCTTATTCCTTATTCCCTGACCCCTGGCCCCTGAATCCTGACCCCTAAATTTATCCCTGCGCTGTGCAGAAAAACTACAGTAAGATGATCACCGGTTCGCCGCTGCTGGCGAGCAGGCCGGATTCTACGGAAAGCGCGCTGCCGTCGATGTAATTTGTATACTGCCCGTCCGGCAGATCCGTCGGCACGAGACCCGGCCGACCCTTCAGACTGAACAGGCCGACGGCACGGCGCCCGCCCAGGCGGTAGCTTGCCAGCAGCAGGTCGTTCGGGCAGGCCTTGAGCTCGTAGGCGCCCCGGGAGAACAGGGCGTCCTTTTTCATCGCGGTCAGCTTCCGGATCAGCGCCGCGTGCACTGCCGGGCCCTCCATCGGGATCGGGTCCGGATCAAAGAGCGTCGGCGTGTGCGCCGGGGCCCACTCCTGTCCGGAGTAGAGCAGCGCCGTGCCCTGCTGGAAAAAGCACCAGCTCAGCCAGTTGCGCTGCAGCTGCGCCGTGGGGAACCACTTGCCCATCCGGGGCCGGTCGTGGTTTTCCAGGCAGCGCAGCTTGGAGAAGCCCGCAGGATAGGTCTTCAGCTGCCAGTTCAGGGAATGTACATACTGCTCCAGCGAATCCAGCCCGCCGGCATAGCGCTCGTACTCCCACCAGATGTCGTAGTCATAGCAGATGTCAAAGGCCCGGTAGAGCTCTGCGTCGCTGAGGGCGGTCATGCCGCGGCTGCGGGCATAGGCCAGAAACTCCTGCTCCACCGATTCGGCCAGCCAGATGCAGCCCGGGCGCACGGTCTCCACCGCGGCCCTGGCCCGCAGCCAGAAGTTCAGCGGCACCAGCGGGGCCACGTCGCAGCGGAAGCCGTCGACAAAACGCGCCCAGTATTTCAGGCTCTCGATCTGGTAGGCCCAGAGCCCGGGCAGCGGCAGGTCGCAGAGCGCCTCCGGCGCGCAGTGCAGGATCTCGTCTGCATCGACGGTGTAGTCGAGGTCAATGATGTCCGACCAGTCGCCCACGCGGTTGCCGAAGCTGCCGTCCGGCCTGTGGTAGAACCATTCCGGGTGCTGCTTTGCCAGCCGGGAATCCGGCGCGGTGTGGTTGTAGACCACGTCGATCAGCAGCTTCATGCCGTTTGCATGCACGGCGTCAGCCAGCGCGCGGAAGTCGTCCAGCGTGCCGTATTCCGGGTTGACCGCCCGGTAATCCGAGATGGCGTAGGGGGAGCCCAGGCTGCCCTTGCGCTTTTCTTTTCCGATGGGATGGATCGGCATCAGCCACACCGCGTCCACGCCCAGCGCCCGGAGGCGCGGCATATCCTGCGCCACTGCGGCAAACGAGCCGCCGTGGTTGCGCACAAAGATCGAATAGATCGTCATTTCCCGAACGTTCATAGGAAGCCTCCTTGGGTGGAATTTTCTTCAATATAGCATATTTGCAGGAAAAAGGAAAGCATTTGCGCATAATTCTGCGCCTTTGCGCCATACTAGCAAAAAACGGAGGTGCGAGATGGGAGAGCTGACGGCGGAGGGGCTGCGGGCGCTGTTTGGCGGCGCGGCAGATCTGAGTGAGCGGGAGATCACGGTCTGCGGGGCGCGCCTGCGCCTGTTGTTTCTCGACGGGCTGGTCTCCGGCGCGGAGATTGCCGAGACCGTCCTGCGGCCGCTGCAGACCCATCTGCGGCCTGGGCCGGTGGACGCGCTGTATGAGCAGGCGAAGACCGGCGCGGTCTATGCCGCCAGCTGCGCGCCCTGCACGGCTCTGAACGACGCGGCGGACAAGCTGGCAAACGGCTGGTGCGTGCTGCTCTTTCCGGGCGTCGGCGCGCTGGCCTGCGAGGTCAAAGGCGGCGACCGCCGCGGCGTGGCCCCGCCGGAGGTGGAGAGCACCGCCAAGGGGCCCAAGGACGCCTTCACCGAGACCCTGCGCACGAACACCGCCCTGCTGCGGCGGCACCTGCGCACGCCGCGGCTGCGCCTGTGGCAGACCGTGGCGGGCAAGACCAGCCGCACCGCCTTGACGCTCTGCTATCTGGGCGGCGCCGCCGACCCGGCGCTGGTCCTGGCCATGCAGCGGCGGCTGCTTTCGATCGAACTTGACGCGCTCACCACCCCGGCGGCGGTGGAGGAGGCGGTCACGGGCGCGCGGGCTGCGGCCTTTCCGCTGCTGCAGGTCACGCAGCGGACCGACCGCTTCGTCACGGGCCTGCTCGCCGGGCGGCTGGGCCTGCTGGTCGACGGGCTGCCGGTGGGCTGGCTGGCGCCGGTCGATCTGGGCATGCTGATGTCTGCCGCCGAGGATCGGGGCACCGACTTTCTGTCGGCCTCCTTTGTGCGGCTGCTGCGCTACGCGGCGCTGCTGCTCTCGCTGTTTCTGCCGGCGCTCTTCGTGGCGATGGCGGAGTTTCACCAGGAGATGATCCCCACGGCGCTGCTCAAGGCCATGATCGAGAGCAAGCAGAGCGTGCCGTTTCCGACCGTGGTCGAGACGCTGGGGCTGCTTCTGGCCTTCGAGCTGCTGCAGGAGGCCGGCATGACGCTGCCGCAGGCGATCTCGCAGACCGTGTCCATCATCGGCGGGCTCGTGGTGGGCACCGCGGCGGTGGAGGCGGACCTCATCTCGCCCTCGGCGCTGATCGTCGTCGCGGCGGCGGGCATCGCGGGCTTCGCCCTGCCGGGCAAGGAGCTGACCGACGCGGTCCGGCTCTGGCGGCTGGGGCTGACCGTGCTGGCCAGCATGGCCGGGCTCTTTGCTCTGACGCTCGGCGCGCTGGCCCTGCTGGTCCGCCTGGCCTGTCTGGAATCCATGGGAAGGCCCTACCTGGCCCCGTTCTCCGGCTTCCACGCCGGCGCCCTGGTGCGGCCGAGGCTCAGGGATCAGGGATCAGGGGCTAGGGGTCAGGGGCCAGGGAATAGGGAATAGTGAATAGTGAATAGGTAATAGGTAATAGGTAATAGGTAATAGGGAGCAGGGGACAGTGGAGAGTGTAGGGACAAGCCTTGCTTGTCCGGCTGCGCGGGACAGGGCAGGGCGTGAGGAAGCAGGAGTGAGAATGAACGTAGGGGCGAGCAGTGCTCGCCCGCCGATGACGATTTCGCCCGTTGTGGCCGATGCCTACATCGGCCACAACGCATGCAAATCTCTCCCCACTCCTAACTCCTCGTTTTTCCCTCAGCACTCTCCTATTGCTTGTTGTTGGTTGCCTGCTGTGCGGGGCGTCGAGGACGCCGCCCCCTACACCGCTCTGCTGTTTCGCTCCTCGTTCCTTACTCCCTGCTTTATGGTCCCGTGTCGCCGGACAAGCAAGGCTTGTCCCTACATCCCGTCCCACTCCTCGCTCCTCACTCCTCGTATTGCCTGCCTGTAAACACTTTTCCACTGTCCACTAGCCCCTGACCCCTGACCCCTGACCCCTGAATCCTGATCCCTAATCCCTCAATTCAAAGGAGACTATTATGAAAAGAATCTGCATTTTCTTCCTCGCGCTGGCGGGGCTGGCATACTTCGGGCTGCTGCCGTTTCGGGCGCACGACGTGGCGCAGCTGCTGCCGGTGGAGACTGTGATCGTCACCCGCGACGGCGGGCAATACTGCGTGGACATCGGCGCGGGCGTCCGGGCGGTCGGCAGAACGCTCTCCGAGGCGCTCGACCGGCTCCAGGAGCAGGTCAGCGGCGTGCTGTTCTTCCAGACCGCCGAGCAGGTGATCGTCACGGAGGCGGCCGCGGACGCGATCCCGGCCGTGGCCGAGCAGGCGCGCTTTCGCCCGGCGGCGGGCCTGTATTCTTCGCCGGAGGCGCCGGACGCACACGCGGTTTCCGACTACCTCAAGACGCGCAGTGCCCCCCTGACCGTCGGGGAGGCCAAGGCCGCCCTGGCCGAGGGCAGAACGCCGCAGCCGCCGCGGATCGTTCCGGCGGGCGGCGGGTACCGGCTGCTTGCGTAGCGTCGGCTCTCTGCGCCAGCTGCTGGCGGCGGCAAGCTGCGCCCTGCTGCTGCCGATGGCGACGCTGCTTTCGCGCTGCGCCTGGCCCTGGCTGCTGGGCGGGCTGGCGGCAGGCGCAGCCTATCTATATTATATTGTATGCGCGCAGCCGGCCCGACTTTTTCCGGAAATGGCACAGGCGGTCTTTGGCTGGACGGCAGAGTTGCTGCGGAGAATCCACGCGGCGGCGCAGCTGATCCTGGCCGGGTGCATCTGCGGCCAGGTGGGTGCGTTCTTCCCCGAGACGGGCGGCCTGCACTGGGTGGGTCTGGGTGTGCTGGCGCTTGCTGCCTTCGCCGCCCGGAGGGGGACCGCCGTGGTGCTGCGCTGCGGGGCGGTGCTGTTTGTGCCGATTGCGCTGATTTTGGGCGCAGTCCCGCTGCTGGCGCTGCACGGAGTAAGATGGGAATGGGCTCTGCCGGCGGGAAATCTGTCGGACTCCGGCGCCGGGCTGCTCTTTGCGCTGCTGCCGCTGAGCCTGGGCTGGCTCAGACCGCAGCTCCATGAAAGCGATGCATCGCCCGGACGCTGGCTGCCGGGGCTGTGCCTGGCGCCCGCCGCGTTTGCCGGGATCTGCTCTGCCTGCATTTCGCCGGCCCTGGCGCGGCAGCCGATGTCCGTTTTGCGGCTGGCAAGATCGGTCACGGTCTTCGGCGTGATGCTCCGATTGGAGAGCTTTGTCTCCTGCGCGCTCATGGCTTCGGCATTTACCGGGGTCGGTCTGCTCCTGTGCAGTGCGCTCGCCGCCGGGCGAAAAACGGAGATACGAAACATCGACGTGCTGTATTTCTCACTGGCTACAGCCGTAGTTTCCATGCTGCCGGATCGGGTCGTTTTGCCCCTCGGAACCGCCGCCGCCACATTTTGTGCCCTGTTTTCGGTTTTGACCACAACAAGTGGTGGAAAACGACAAATTTCAAAAAAACTCGGTTTTTTTGAAAAAAAGGCTTGACAAATCGGGGATTTAGTGCTAATATATCGGGGCGCTGAGGGGAACGCAAGTTCCAAGGCGGTTGAAAAAAGAAATTTTCAAGAAATTGAAAAAAGTTCTTGACAAACGCTCCAAAGTGTGCTAGAATATCAGAGTTCTCTGCGGTCGAGGGAAACCGATGAAACCGAAGAGAATTTTGAAGGCCGAACGGCCTTGTACCTTGAAAATTAAACAACGAGAAACATGAACAAACACCTTGGACAATTACGGTTCTAAGGAACCGAGAGTTGTTCTTGAGATGTCAGAAATGAGATTGCAAGAATAGCCAACGAAAATTCTTGAGTTAAAGCTAGAAGCGAATTCGAGAAAATTGATTTTATGCAGTGCTGAGGTACTGCTTAAGATACCATTTTCTAGAGAGTTTGATCCTGGCTCAGGACGAACGCTGGCGGCGTGCCTAACACATGCAAGTCGAACGGAGTTCTTGTGGAAGTCCTTCGGGGCGGAAGCTTGGACTTAGTGGCGAACGGGTGAGTAACGCGTGAGCAACCTGCCTTTCAGAGGGGGACAACGGTTGGAAACGACCG
>CADBKF010000037.1 GCA_902795195.1 Oscillospiraceae bacterium | reverse complement strand
CCGGCGAGCAGGTCGTCTTCGATGTAATTCAAGCTTTCAAGCAGCGTTTCCGGTTTCATAGGTAGCCCTCCTCCTTCAAAAATTGCGCCAGCTTCTTGCGCGTGCGCGAGAGCCGGACCGAGACCTGTGCCGGAGAGATGCCGCAGCGGGCGGCGATCTCGGCGCGGTCCTCAAAGTAGAAATAGCGGCGCAGAAAGATGTCGCAGGCCAGCGGCGGCTGGCTGCGCAGGAAGCGCTCCACGGCCCGGCCCAGCTCCCTGGCCGCCACGGCGTCCTCCACGTTGTCGCCTCCCGTAACCTGGGACAGCTCCTCGAGCGCCACGGTCACGGCCGCGCCGCCGCGCTTCTGGCTGCCCTGCTCGCGCAGCCGGTCGAACGCCAGATTGCGCACGATCCGGGCAAGATAGGCCGGCAGGGAAGCGGGGCGGTCGGGCGGAATGCGCTCCCAGAGGCGCAGATAGGTGTCGCTGACGCATTCCTCGGCGTCCTCGCGGCTTTTCAGGATGCGCCGGGCCAGTGCCCGCACCAACGCGCCGTGCTGCCGGTCGAGCTGCTCGATGGCGCCCTCATCCCGCCGCCAGAATCGCGCGATGATCTCTTCGTCGTTCATGGTTCTTCCCCCTCTCACTTCTTTAGACGGAATCCGCGGGAAAAGTTTGCAACCTAAAAACATATGATTTTGCCTACAGGCGATGCACGTAGTGGCCGATGCCCACATCGGCCATGATGCCGCACTGTGTACCGCACCTCTATGGCCGATGTGGGCATCGGCCACTACGGCGAGGTTCGACGGGATTTGCAGCAATATTGTGTTATGCTTACAATACCATAAAAGGGGCGGCGGGTCCAGCCCGGGGGAGGGATTTCTTGGAGCGAGGCAAGCGCCTGCGGCGCGCAGTTCGGGCGCTGGCGTCTCTGGAGCTGGGCGTCTACGCGGCCAATGCGTCCTTTTTTATCCTGCTGTCCCTGTTTCCCGGGATGCTGCTGCTGATCGGCGTGCTCCAGTACACGCCGCTGACCCCGGCGGACCTGGAGGACTCGCTGCAGGCGCTGCTGCCCGAGGCGCTGCAGCCGCTTCTGGACTATATGATCCGCGAGCTCTTTGTCCAGAGCGCGGCAGGGCTGCTGCCGGTCTCGGCGGTCATGGCCCTGTGGACCGCCTCCAAGGGCGCGCATTCGCTGCTGCTTGGGCTCAACCGGGTCTACCGCCTGCGCGAGAGCCGCGGCTATCTGCTCGTGCGGCTGCGCTGCGCGGCCTTTACGGTGCTGCTGCTTCTGGCGCTGCTGCTCACGGCAGCGCTGGACCTGTTCGGGCGGCATCTGAGCATCCGGCTGGCGCAGTCCGCGCTGCCGGCGCTGCAGCTGGCAGCGCGATTGCTGCAGATCAAATACTGGATCATGACCCTGCTGCTGGGCCTGTTTTTTACCTTTGTCTACGCCGTGCTGCCCAATCACCGGGTCCGGGCAGCCCGGATGCTGCCCGGGGCCTTCCTGGCGGCGGTGGGCTGGGAGGTGTTCTCCGGATTGTTTTCATATTATGTAAACCAGTTTGGGAATTACTCTCTCTACTACGGCAGCCTGTCCGTGATCGCGATTACGATGCTCTGGCTCTATGTCTGCATCGGCATCGTGTTCCTCGGCGCGCTGCTCAACCACGCAATGTTTGCAAAAAGTTCACAAAGGGGACTTGACAAGCTGTGGTAAAATATTATTTTGATGGAGCATACATATCTGAATATAAAGGAGTTTATTATATCAATTGGCAGAAAAACTGAAAATAATTCCGCTGGGCGGATTGAATGAAATCGGAAAGAACATGACCGTGCTCGAGTACGGCAAGGACATGATCGTGATCGACTGCGGTCTGGGCTTTCCCGAGGACGACATGTACGGCGTGGATCTGGTGATCCCCGACGTGACGTATCTGGTCAACAACGCCCAGAAGCTGCGCGGCTTCTTCATCACCCACGGGCATGAGGACCACATCGGCAGCATCCCCTATATCCTGCAGGCGGTCAACGCCCCGGTCCACGGCACGCCCCTGACCAACGGCCTGATCCGCCTCAAGCTCGAGGAGCACAAGCTGCTCTCGAGCACCAAGCTCATCGAGCACAAGGCCGGCGATATCGTCAAGGCCGGCTGCTTCCAGGTGGAGTTCATCCACGTCAACCATTCGATTGCAGACGCCGTGGCGTTCTGCATCCACACGCCGGTGGGCAAAATCCTGATCACCGGCGACTTCAAGATCGACGCCCTGGCCCCCGACGGCATGACGGACCTGGCCCGCATCGGCCAGTTGGGCAAGGAGGGCGTGCTGGCGCTGCTGTGCGACTCCACCAACGTCGAGCGCACGGGCTACACCCCCTCGGAGAGCAGCGTCATCGACAGCCTCGACCGGCAGTTCAAGGGCTGCGACAAGCGCATCATCATTACGACCTTCGCCTCCAACATGTACCGCATCCAGGCGATCCTGGAGATCGCGCGGCGGCACGGCCGCAAGGTCGCGGTCACGGGCCGCAGCATGGAGAACATCCTGAAGGTGGCAAAGGAGCTGGGCTATCTGAGCCTGGCGCAGGACGCGGTCATCGACATCAGCGCGATCAAATCCGTGCCCAACAACAAGCTGGTCATCGTGGCCACGGGCTCGCAGGGCGAGAACATGTCCGCGCTCTACCGCATGGCGTTTTCCAACCACAAGCAGGTGGACATCAACGCGCACGACCGCGTGCTGATCTCGGCCTCCGCGATCCCCGGCAACGAAAAGGCGATCTCCCGGATCATCAACGAGCTCTACCGCAAGGGCGCCGAGGTGATCTATGACAAGTCCGAGGGCCTGCACGTCTCCGGCCACGCCTGCCAGGAGGAGCTCAAGCTCCTGCACGCGCTGGTCAAGCCCCGCTACTTCATTCCGGTGCACGGCGAACAACGTATGCTCCAGGTGCACGCGAAGTTGGCGGAGGCCGTGGGCATCAGCCCGAAGAACGTGCTGATCGCCGACATCGGCGATGTGATCGAGCTGTCGGCCAAGAGCTGCAAGATCACCGGCACCGTCACGGCCGGCAAGGTCCTGGTGGACGGCACCGGCGTGGGCGACGTGGGCAGCGTTGTGCTGCGCGACCGCAAGCACCTGGCCCAGGACGGCATGATCGTGGTCTGCGTGAACCTCTCCGCCGAGGACGGCAGCGTGATCTCCGGGCCGGACATCATCACAAGGGGCTTTGTCTACGTCAAGGACGCGCCCGACCTGATGGACGCGCTCAAGTATCTGGCCAACGACTCGCTCGACTACTGCCGCAGCCGGCACATCCATGACCACGCCACGATCAAGGCGGCCATCAAGAACGATCTGAGCGAGTACCTCTACAAGACCACCAAGAAGAACCCCATGATCGTCCCCGTGCTGACGGAGATCTGACCGATCATCACGCGCCAAAGCGCGAAAAGAACCCCGCAGGGAAAACCGGGCATGAACCTGATTTTCCCTGCGATTTTTTGAATCAAAAATGACCGGGAGCAGAGCAGCCGATCAAATCGGGCGCATTTCCAAGTCTGTCATTGCGAACCAGTGCGCGCACTGGTGTGGCAATCCGTTTTCCTTGCAAGGAGGTATGCGGACAGCAGAGTGCCGTCCCTACAGGTGCAGTGCAGCATGAGATATACCGTAGTGGCCGATGCCCACATCGGCCATAAGCCATCGTTGCGCATTGCAGTTTTATGGCCGATGTGGGCATCGGCCACTACGAGTGCGCCTCCGGCGGCCCCATTTTCTTTGCTTCTTGGCCAAAGAAAATGGGGGAAAAGAAAGGCCGCTTCCCATGCTGTAAACTTTCCCGGCAACCATCGTACTGCTTTGCGAACTGCTTGCTTTTTTGGTACCTGGGAAGGATTTGACTGGTGTTCTGTCCCCGCGCCCGCGCTGGCTTTGGCCCGAGCAGGGTGCGCAGCACCATCGCCCCACATCCAACTGCCGCGCCTTGGTAAAGCATGATATAGAAACAAGTCTTCGAAAGAAAATAAAAACCCCGCAGGGAAAAACGGCTTGAACCGGTTTTCCCTGCGGGGCTTTGCGATTTCATTTAATTGGAACTTTTGCCGAAGGCGCGGTAGAGGAAGGTCACGATCTGGCCTCTGGTGCAGCTGGCGTTGGGGGCAAAGGTGGTGTCGGTCTGGCCCTTGGTGATGCCGTTTTCCACCGCCCACAGAACCGCGTCGTAGTAATAGCCGCCGCTCACGTCGGTGAAGGAACTCTCGGTGGAGGTGGGTGCGGGCTTGCCCTTGGCCCGCCAGAGGAAGGTCACGACCTGGGCTCTGGTGCAGGCATTGTTGGGGCTGAACGTGGTCTTGCCGGTGCCGGAGGTGATCTCGTTCTCCACGGCCCAGAGGATCGCGTCGGTGTAATACTTGTCCGCGGGAACGTCTGTGAAGGGATTGGCCGAGGAGGCAGGCGCCGGACTGCCGACGGCGCGCCACAGGAAGGTCACGACCTGGGCTCTCGTGCAGACACCGTTCGGGGCAAAGTGGGTCTGGTCCATGCCGTTGGTGATCTGCGGCTCAGCATTCACCGCCCAGAGCACCGCGTCATAGTAGTAGGCGCCCTCTGCCACGTCCACAAAGGGATTCTCCGGGGCCGGCGGCTCCAGCCGATCGATGGTCTCGGTCTCGGTCTGGGTCTCAAAGGCAGGATTGACGAAGATGGCGGTATAGGTGATCTCACCCTCGGCATCCACCGTGGGCTGCACGGTGATCTCGCCGGCGGTCTTGACGGTCTCGCGCTCAACGTGGCCGGGATCGCGCAGACAGACATGGCTGGCCGTGCAGGCGCCGAGATCCTCTGACCATTCATAGCTCGTCTCGCTCCAGTCGTGCCCCAGGGCCTGGACGGCTTTTGTCTCGGCCTTGCCGCAGAGGGTGCAGGTCCGGGTCTGCTCGCCCGGCTCGGTGCAGCTCGGCGCGCTTGTCTCGGTCCAGGCGCTCCATTCGTGGCGGCAGCCGTATTCCAGCTCCGTGGTGTAGTAGCGCGTGCCCTTTTCCCCGGCGAAGAGCGTCAGGCTCTTCATGGAGTTGCTGTAGCAGCGGAACTGCTTGCTCGTGGTGTTGTACTGCAGATAGCGGTTGGTGCCGTTGAGCGCCTGGAGCGACACAACGCCTGCCTCGAAGGAAAGCTTCCACTGGGCGCTTGGGTCGGCGGGATTGGTCGTGCTCGTGAGCGCGTTGATCTTGCCGGTGTAGGCCAGATAGTTGCTGTTGGTCTTCATCCGGATCGTGCAGGCGCCTGCCGTGACGGTGGAGGGCTCGACCACATAGACAAAGCGGTCGTTGGCCTCGGCGATGGAGGTCCCGCTGACGCTCATGCCGGTGTCCAGGATCGAGACGGCGGCATCCTTGTTGCCGAGCGAGGCGCCGGTGATGCTGCCGCTGGCGTCCAGAACAACGCTGCCGTTATAGGTGATGATGTATTCGCCAGCCCAGTCCTTCGGCGCGGCAGTGAGCTTCTCAAAGCCGGAGATCTCGCCGCCGTCAGACTTGAGGGCATAGGTGTAGAGCGCGTAATAGTCGGCGTCGCCCTGCACGGTGATGGTGGTCCCGGCTGCAGTGTAGGCGGGCCGCTCGGTCACGTTGCCCATGGCGGCCTCGGCCCAGCCGAGGAACTGATAGGCGTGCAGATCGGCCTCGGGCTCGCCGTCCGGCGCAGGCAGGACCAGCGGATCGCCGGCATAGGTGTTGACCGTCTCAGCCTGCACGCCCTCGGGGGTGAAGAAGCGGACGGTCGCAGGCGTCTTGGCTGCAAAGATGATCCGCACGGTGCAGTCGGTCTCGGGCTGAATGGAGAAAACGTTGCCGTTCTGCGTCACGGTGGCAGTGCCCTCGAGCAGCTCGTAGCCTGCGGCGTAGTAGCCCTCGGCGGGCGCGGCGGTGATGACGCCGCCGGAGACCGAGACCGTGCCCCAGGCCTCGTTGTTCGAGACGGCGGTGACGTTATACTGCGGCATCAGCGTCCAGGTAGCGTAGACGCGCTGGGCCTTGTCCACGTTGCCGTGACCGGGATAGCAGTCCTCGGTGGAGACAAAGATGGGGTAGGCGGGATACTCGTCCACATAGGGGTCCTTGATGCCGACCTTCTCCTTCATATAGGCCGCCGCGTCGGCGACGGTACGGCCGGCGATCATGTAGTCAAAGAAATATTTCTCATACTTGTAGTCGCCGGAGAAGGTGACGGATTGGGAGTAGCCGTAGGCCACCTCCACGCCCTTGTCGCGCAGGGGCTTGTGCATGCCGTCAGTGGCCATGCCCAGGCAGATCGCCATCCAGAGCAGGCTGTTCTTGGCGTTCTGCTTCATGTGGTTGGAAATCGCAGTGCCGTCAGCCAGGTAGTAGTGCATGTTGCCATAGCTGCCGCCGTTGTAGGCGTGATAGTATTTGCCGTAGGGGCCGGTCACTTCCTTCTGGTCCTCGGCGGTGAAGCCCGCGCCGGACTGCAGGCAGATGTAGCTGGTGTTGGCGCGGGAGGTGTAGTCGTAGCCGCTTTCGTAGTCGGTGTCGCCGTGGGAGTCGAAGATCACGACGCCGCAGCGCTCCAGTGCGTCGGCGATGGCGTCGATCGTGGCGGCGGTGGTCTTGTAGGTGGTGCTCTCGCCGCCCATGGCCTTGGCAATGCGGGTGCCCTCGGTGGAATAGGTGGCCTGGAAGCTGCTGTCGATGCCGTAATAGGGCTGGAACACCGCCACATCCACGCTGCCGGCGCTGCCGCCGCGGGGCGCGAAGCTCACGGTCTCGACGCCGCTGCAGGCCTCCGGATCGGCGCCAGGATCCGCACCCTGGCGGATCTTTGCGCGCAGACGGGGCGAGTAGCCGTTGGGCTCGCCGTCGGCGGACAGCCAGAAGAAGAAATCGCCGTGGCGCTCGAGCGAGCCGGGCGTGTAGTCGTCAGACTGCAGCACGAGCCGCGCGACAGAATCCGACAGCGCGGCAAAGTCCGATTCGGTGACGATATGGCTTGCAGTGGAACTGCGCCGGGCAAGCGCGCTGTCCTCCAGCGCGGTGATCTGCTCCCACAGGTCGCCGGATTCCGGCTGCCGATCCTCCGCGCTGATAAACGGAAGCGCTGAGAACAGCATCAAAGCGGCCAACAGGGCCGCAAGAAAACGTCTGAATTGCATGGAAAGGGTCCTCCTTGCTTGAAATCCGATATATTTTATCACATTCCGTATATTTTTTCAAGAACAAACGAGAAAAAAGCAAAAAAACGGGAAAAGAAAAAAATCCCGTGAGGAAAATGTCGGATTTTCTTGCAAAACCGAAAAAACTGTGCTATCCTGTATGTGGAGAACCGCAGGCGCGGCATACCGATTCTGGAATTTTTCAAATCAAAATATGAGATCGTCAGGAGGAGCAACCATGGGAAAATTTGTCATCAAAGAGACCAAGACCGGCGTTAAGTTCGACCTCAAGGCCACCAACGGCTAGGTGATCCTCAGCAGCGAGGTCTACAAGACCGAGGCTTCCTGCCGCAAGGGCATCGCCAGCGTCATGCGCAACGCGCCCGCCGCGGTCGAGGACCAGACGGTGGAAGAATTCGAGACCCTCAAGCATCCGAAGTACGAGATCTTCACTGACAAGGCCGGCGAGTTCCGTTTCCGTCTGAAGGCCAGAAACGGCGAGATCATCGGCGTTTCCGAGGGCTACAAGAAGAAGCCAAGCTGCCTCAACGGCATCGAGAGCGTCAAGAAGAACGCCCCCGACGCCCCCATTGTCAAGGAAGAATAAGCCCATACGCAAAGCCACCGGGCGCCGGGGCGATGCCACGCAGGAATGACCCGTCATTCCGAACCAGTGACCGAGTCTGCATTTTTGCTAGCGCAAAAAGCGGTGTGGGAATCCGTATTCTCCATGCAGAGAGAACGGATTGCCACGACCGGTTTGCAAACTGGTCTCGCAATGACGCCCTGGGTGGCAGTGGCCCCGGTACCCGGTGGCCTTTCATGTTTGCCATGTCTGTAAATATCATCGAAATCGAATCATTTTCCGATCCGGCGCTGGACGTCTACGCCCGCCTGACCGAAAATCAGCTGGTCTGTCGGGCCAACCTCGAGGAGGGCCTGTTCATCGCCGAGAGCCCCAACGTCATCGAGCGGGCGCTGGACGCCGGCTACGAGCCGGTGTCGCTGCTCATGGAGCGCAAGCACATCGAGGGCCAGGCGCGGCACATCGTCGCGCGCTGTCCGGACATCCCGCTCTACACCTCGAGCCTGGCGGTGCTCACGCAGCTGACCGGCTTTCCGCTCACGCGCGGGGTGCTCTGCGCCATGCGGCGCAAAAAACTGCGCAGCCTGTCCGAGGTGCTGCAAAACGCCCGCCGCGTCACGGTTCTGGAGAATATCATGAACCCCACCAACCTTGGCGCGATCTTCCGCTCGGCGGCGGCGCTGGGGATGGACGCGGTGCTGCTGACCCACGGCTGCGCGGACCCGCTCTACCGCCGGGCCGTGCGCGTGAGCATGGGCACGGTGTTCCAGGTGCCCTGGGCCTTTGTCGGCGAAGAGCCGTCGGACTGGCCGCACCCGGGCCTGGAGCTGCTGAGAGGGGAGGGCTTCCAGAGCATCGCCATGGCGCTCGACGAGCGGGCGATCTCCATCGACGATCCGCGCCTGCAAAGCCCGGAGCGGCTGGCGATCGTGCTCGGCACCGAGGGTGACGGGCTGTGTGCCCGGACGATCGCGGACTGCGACTTCACCGCGAAGATCCCCATGTCGCACGGCGTGGATTCCCTGAATGTCGCCGCCGCCAGCGCGGTCGCCTTCTGGCAGCTGAGCCGCTGAGCACAGCCTGGAAAACTGGATAAAAATATATAACAAACCGAAAAAAATATGCCGAAAAATCGCTGCATTTTTTTCGGTTTGTTATGTTTTTTTGTTATGTTTTTATGTAGATTTCGGAAAAACGCGGAAAAAAAGCAAAAAATATCTTGCTTTTCCGGAAGCACTTTGTTATATTTAAAGTGTATTAGGATAAGTAGGTCTGTCCCTATGCCCATTCGGCATCTGGTGGCGGACAAGGCCATCTGACACAACATCTGGGGCAACAGGCGCACAATCCTTCCGACGGCGCAATCTGCGCGCCGGAATTGTACGGCGTTGCCCCGGCGAAATGACCCGAACGGATAACAGGCCATTTCCCCCGAATGCGCCCGCAAGCCGCTGCGGCGCCCCCGGACCCCAGACGAACCGCACCCCCGCGCAGGGGCGATTCACGAATCGCCCGACACAGCATTCCAGCCACCCAGACATATTCCATGTCGTTCTGCGCGCCAGCCAAGAATCTGATCCCCGTCAGTGCAGAGACCGGGACCGGATCCCGCGCAAAGAACGATAAGACCGGGCGGCGGAATGCTGACAACCCGGACGATGATTTCGCCTGAGCTGTAAAAAACAATTAAAATCCGCAAACAAGTTTACAACAAATCCCCAGCAAAGCAGCGGGCGCTTCGTGAAGCGTCTCACACAGGCCAAGCGTTCGTCAGCGCACCCGGCCCCCAAGCGGCAGCCGGCACACCCGGAACCGGTTTATCCGACCCCAACCCAGTAACGCAGCAAGCAGCCACCCCGTCCCCCTGAGACCCCGTGCTGTCAAATCTCAGTTTGTCAATAGCTTCCACCATGTCATTCTGAGCGGAGCGAAGAATTTAACCCCGTCATGTCATTCTGAGCGCCGCGAACCCCGACAGAACGGCCCCCGCAGCCCCCGACAGCCCGGAGCCATGCGGCCCTTGACAGAACGGCGCCCCGCAGCCCCGACAGAACGGCCCTCCCCGCAGATCCCGACGGCCGGCCGCCCCGCGCGTTACGCCCGACAGATTCCACCCCGCTCCCGCCGCCGAAGCGGCCGGAGCAAGCCTCGACTCTTTACTAATCCGACAAATATGTTGATTAAAAGAAGGAGAAGAAAGCAAATGAAAACAAGAATTATAAGCCTGGTCCTGGTCCTATCCATGGTCCTGACCCTCTTCGCCGGCCTGAGCCTGACGGTGAGCGCAGAAGAAGCTACTTTTGTTAAGTACACAGGAGAGATTGTGGAAGGCGATTATCTCATTGTTTCAAACGATGCCGCAATGAATGCTACTACCACAAGTAATAGGCTTGGACTTACAGAAGTAATTGTATCTGGCAATAAAGTTGTTTCGTCTGTTGCGGTTGTCTGGCATATTGCCCCAAGCGGCGAATATTGGACAATTAAAGCTGGCGATGGCTATGCAGTATCTACTGGTGCAACTTATACAGAACAAAGCAAATTTAGCAGCGGGAGTTAACTCCATTATAAGAAGAAATGGCGATAATGGGTTTGCTTGCTATGCTGCTACTACGGGAACTGCGCCTGTGCTTTATAAACTATCAGATGGCACTGAGCCAGAAGAACCGCACATTGAAGGCATAGAATACGAAAAGTTAACTGGCAATATAATTGATGGTGATTACCTTATTGTCTCAGGTGGCGTTGCAATGAACACCACAGAGGAGGGTAACCGCCTAATGTTTGACAGTGTTACTGATTATGGGGATACTGTGGTTGTTCCGGAAGAAAGCAACGTAACAGTCTGGCATATTTCAGCGAGCGGCGAATATTGGACAATTAAAGCTGGCGATTACTATGCAGTATCTAACTTATACAGAACAAAGCAAATTTAGCAGCGGGAGTTAACTCCATTATAAGAAGAAATGGCGATAATGGGTTTGCTTGCTATGCTGCTACTACGGGAACCGCTCCTGTTTTGTATAAATTAAATGCTGTAAATAAAACAGAACTGCTTGCAAAAATTAGCGAAATACAAGAAGCAGCTTTAGCAGAAAGTGATTACACACAAGAATCCTGGGCGGCATTACAAAATGCGCTAACTCAAGCGCTAGCAGTGAATAGCAATGATGATGCTACGCAAGAAGAAGTAGATGTAGCTCTTGCAAATTTGATTTCTGCATTTAACGGACTTGTTGCTCTTCATAATTACAAGGATATTTACATCATTAACAACATTGGCTTTGACCCAGAAGCAATGTATGTATACCTTTGGAAGGATGATAACAACAATAGCTGGCCTGGCAAAAAACTTACAGAAATGGACAGTTTTGTTCCAGGCGAAGGCACGGCACATACGAACAATGGGGATAAAGCATATTATAAGATTACCATTGACCTGAATCAATATGTTTACATGAAGCTTAACTGGGGTGTAGGCAATGAAGAGACGGCAAGGTTGGATCTTGTAAATGATGACCCGGTTTACTATGTGAACTATTCGGATAAGAATGACAAGACTGCAGGCCCGAACGGAACTATATCTACTACAACCAGCGTTGATGTGTATCTTACTGCAAACCATGTTATGACTGCAACTTGCACTCAAGATGGCGTTGAATATTACTGTGGATTGATCGACCAGAATAATCATTCAGAGGAGATTCCGGTTGCAGCACTTGGACACATTTGGCCTGAGACCTGGGAACACGTGGAAGGTACACGGACCCATATGCACCGTTGCGAGCGAGACAGCAGCCATACACAGACTTATGATTGTGAATATGAAAACGGTGTGTGCAAATGGTGCGGATCTGAGGAACCCGCTAAGTCCACAGTAACATTTATGGTTAATGGCAAAGTGCTTAAGACTGTAGATGGCTATGTTGGTGATGACCTGGTACTTCCGGATTCTGAAGTATCTAATGTGAACGATTTCCACTTCGTTGGCTGGGTGGATGAAGAAATCGAGGGCACAGCCTCAAGTGCGGATGCACTGACATCTTTCGTGATTCCCAGTGAAGACACTACTTTGTATGCGCTTTATGTCAAAGGCGAGGACGAAAGCATCCCTGGTTATAAGCTGACAAATGAGCTGCCCGTCATTGGAGAGAAGGTTATTTTCGCAGCTAAGGTTGGTGAAGCTTATTATGCACTGGGTACGACAGTTTCCGATAGCATTAGCGGCTCTCTGCTAACACTGAACAACGGTGTTGTGGCGAACGGGGATAGCTATGCCTGGAATGTGGTGCAGGTTGAAGATGATATAGCCTTGGAATATAACGGGAAATACTTGAAGCTGAATACTGGCAAATTTGGGTATGCAGGATGGGGTAATACCGCCCCTCTGGCATTTAAGCCGGAAGGTGACGGCTTTACGATTTCTGGCGCAGGCACTGGCAATTCAAATAATCAAGGTCGTGGCGTATACCTTGAAGGTACCACTTTCAAAGTTACAAATGATGCTGAAAACACTGATCTGGTAGTTTTCTATGCATTCAAGTATCAAGAAGCTACTGGCACTACGATATACGCCACTACGATTCCGGCATTCACCGGCGCTAGCTTGACACTGAACGATAGCATCGATGTTAACTTCTATGTCGGCAATCTGACGGATGAGACTTATCAAAACTACGTTGTGTCGCTGACCGGTCCTGATACGGATTATTATGCGCAATACAACAAGGAATACGAGCTTGAACCAGTTCAAAAGACCGTGGAGGGCGAAACTGTTACCGTGTATCGCGTTAGCTACCCGATCTGCATGAAGGATTATCAGACGAAAATCACCGCGCAGATTAAGACTACGGACGGAGTTAATGTCGGCGAGCCCCTCATTTATGGTGTTACGGATTATATTGAAAAAGCACCGACAATAGATCGGGATGTTACTGATCTTTGTGGAAACCTGAAGACGCTGTGCCAGCTGGTTGAAAACCAGCTGAAAGAAGGTACAGATAATCCGAATGTATCGCTGATAGAAGGGATTAATCCTGAAGCTTATCAACCTGTTACGAATACAGTCGATGGTAAGGGCGTAAGTTACTATGCTTCTTCGCTGCTTATGAAGAACCGAATCACGCTCCGTGTCTACTTCAAGTTCGATGAAGAGCTCAGCGGCTATACTCTGAAAGTTGACGGCGAGGAAAAGAACATTTCTGAAGCGTTGACCCAATATGGTAGCAGTAAGTACTACTATTATGATGTGACCGGGCTGAGCGCAACAACGCTGGATGAGGTACATTCGTTTAGTATTACAAAGGGCAGGGAAGAGGAAGCTGCGGTTACGGTTCAGTACTCTGCACTTTCTTATGCGTATAGAACTACAGTAAATGAGAAACCTGCTGAGAATACTGAACCTAGTGTCTTGTATAAGATTGGCATTGCACTGTTCAACTACTCGAAACTAGCACATAATTATTTTGATTAAATCTTATTAGGTAAAGAGGTAATAAACGTATGAAAACATATTTTACTGAACCTGAATTGACTATTGTTCAGTTCGAAGCAAAAGATGTATTAACTATCAGCGGTGTTGGCGGCGATGATGATGAGCTGCCACCACAGGGTTAATAATTTATAGAATAACTGTATTCTCTCCCGGTCCCGGGTTGTCCGGGGCCGGGAGATTTCTTGATGGGCGGTTTTGGCCTGCTGGGCTGTGGAAGGCGGAGAAGATTCTTCGTCGCAATCTCCTCAGAATGACATGATTTCGGTGCGTACCGAATCGACGGGCCGTCGAGGACACCGGCCCCTACGGGCGCGGTGTGTGTCGGCGGGCGAGCAATGCTCGCCCCTACGAGGCGCGAGGCAGTCGGATGCGGTTGTAGGGACGGGCCTTGCCCGTCCGGCATTCGGCACGAATGCATTCGCCGCGAGGCGAATTGGTGCAGGCATTTGATTACAGCGGGAACATCGGCGTTTCGGAAACGTCCAATGGATGCAGCAATATGGATGCCGACAAAATTGAAAAACGGTAGAACAGGATGAAACAGATGAAAACGAAATGGATTTTGGCGCTGGTGCTGGTGCTGGCGGCGGCGTTGGTGCTGGCAGGATGCACGCCGACGAAACCAAAGGATGCGGATGTCAACGGGATTATGACGCCCACCCTCAACCCGGAGGACGCCATGAACGGCGAGCCGGGCCCCCAGGATCCGACGCTCCCGGTGATCCATCAGAGCGGGAACAACGCAGAGGGCGGCAATGGTGCAGGCGCCGCCGGCAGCAATGAAAGCGGAACCGCGAACGGCAGCCAGGCGGCCTCGAATGATGGCCAGGCGACTTCCGGCAACGGCAGCAGCGCGCAGACCGGCACCGGGAACAACTCCGGCACGACCGGCAGCAATTCCGGCACCGCCGGCGGCACCGGCTCCGGAAGCAGCACGGGCAACACCAGCACCGGAAACACCGGCTCCGGCACCGGCAGCACGAGCGCCGGCACGGACGTCGGTCAGGACTCGGATGAGCTGCCGATCATGACAGAGGCGGAAGCTCCCGCGCCGAGCCCGGCCCCGGCCAACCCGCAGCCTGCGACTCCGCAGCCGGCTCAGCCGACGCAGCCCGCCGAAACGGAAGCCGCTTCGGAAGAGGAGCCGACCATGCCCGAGTGGGACGGCGGCGACGAGCTCCCGATCATCCCGATCGGGTGAGGGGATCTCCTTTTCAAGCGCGACGCACCCGAAGAAAGGCCCAAGTCTGTCATTGCGCACCAGCGCGCACGCTGGTGCGGCAATCCATTCTCCATTCCTCGATTTATGGAGCTTTTGCCTGAGATCAGAGCGCAAGGATACGGATTGCCACACCAGTGACTCGGTCACTGGTTCGCAATGACAGGACGGGAATCTGGTTAGGTCGATCGGGTAATCAAAAGGGCCTGTTGCAAAATGCACGACCCTGTCATTTCGAGGGAGCTTGCGACCGAGAAATCCGTACTTTTCACATGAAAAAGTGTGAAAGAGGAACGGATTTCTCGCGGTCTCTCGAAATGACAGAGCATTTTGCAACAGGCCCCTTCAACCCGTGCCTTCCCGGGCTCAAATTGTGAATACAAAAGTATAGGGAAAAATATTTTTCTCCAGGTACTTGACAAGCCCGGAAAATTTGGTATGATATATACAACAATTGAATCGCTTCCTTGAGGGAGTAGTTCCGCGAAAGCGGGGGTGCGAACGTCAAGCCGCCTTCGGGCCGGGCGCATCCGGAAGAACGAGACTCATGTGCAGTTGTCTGTACATGGGTTTTTTGTTTTCTCCGGCGCACCATGATGGCCGCTGCGGACATGCCCACAAAGGGTCCGCAGCCGGCCGCAACGAAGAAGCTTTCGGAAGCGTTCAAAAAAAATCCACCCCGACCGGACGGTTGAACCGTCAGAAAGAGAGGTACAAAATGTTCCTGTTTGTCATGGCTCTGTTGGTGCTCTGCACCGGCGTCGTGCTTTGCCTGACGCTCAAAAATCGCATGAAGTTTGCAATCCTGGCGCTTTCGATCCTGCTGGGCGGCGCCCTGATCCTGGGCTCCTGCGTCGTCAGCGTGCCCACCGGCCACACCGGCGTGGTCACCACCTTCGGCCGCGTGGAAAACTACACGCTGGCCTCCGGCATCCACCTCAAGGCGCCCTGGCAGAACGTGGTGAAGATGGACAACCGTGTCCAGAAGCGCACCGCGGACCTCAGCTGCTTCTCCTCGGACATCCAGGAGGTCACGATGGTCTACACCATCAACTATCAGATCAAAAAGTCCGACGCGATGACGATCTATTCCACCATTGGCACGGATTATTACAACACCGTGATCCTGCCCTGCGTGATGGAGTCGGTCAAGGTCGTCACGGCCCACTACACCGCCGAATCCCTGGTGGGCAGCCGCGATGCGCTGGCCGCCACGATCGAGGAGGACCTCACTGCAAAGCTGCTGCGCTACAATATTGAAGTCGTGAGCACCTCGATTGAAAACATGGACTTCACCGACGCCTTCACCGATGCGGTCGAGGCAAAGCAGGTGGCCCAGCAGAACCGCCTGCGCGCCGAGACCGAGGCCGAGCAGCAGATCGTCGAGGCCAACGCGGCTGCGGAGGTGCGCCGTGTGCAGGCGGATGCCGAGGCCTACGAGATGCTCAAGAAGGCTGAGGCCGAGGCGGAGGCCAATCTGGTGCTGGCCGAGGCCGAAGCGGAGGCCAACCAGAAGCTGGCGCAGTCTCTGACCGACGCACTGATCTCCTACAATTATGTAAACCGCTGGAACGGCGAGCTGCCCACGGTCATGTCCGGCGAGAGCGAGCTGCTGCCGGTGCTGGACGTCAATGAGTTTGTAAACCAAGAATAATCCCTTGCCGGGGCGCCCCTGCGGCGCCCCGGCCCGTAGCCCGAACGTCTCCTGCTGACAGAAAGGAAGGAACAATATCATGTCAGAGGAACTCCATTTTCTGCTGTTCACCGCTTTGCCGGCGGTCCAGGACCTGCTCCTGCTGCTTCTGATTGCACGAGGCCTGCTGACCTATGAAGAGCGAAAGAAGGAGCCGAAGGCCCGGCTGGTCAGCCTGAGCCCGGTGCTCTTGTGGACCGGCGCGATCTGCGGCGGCATCCTCAGTGTGCCGGTGACCTTCTTTGCGCCGGACACGACGAAGGGCGTCTGGTACCTGTTTGAGGCCATCATCCTGGGGTGCATCGCGATGCTTCTGGCCTACTGCAACGAGACCGTCCGGTATGACGAGGCGCAGTTTGAGACGCGCAGCTTCCTCGGAAGAAAACGCAGCTGGAGCTACCGGGAGATCACCGGCCTGTCGCGCAAGCTGCAGGATGTCTATCTTCACTGCGGCAGCAAAATATTCCGGCTCGACGCCATGGCCCAGGGCAGGGAGGCCTTCCTTGCCCACGCAGAGCGGATGTACAAGGCGCAGTTCAGCCGCGGGATCCCGCGCGCGTCCAGAAAGCGGCAGGACCCCATGAACGGCAACCTGGACACACCCTGGCTGTACCTGATCCTCTGGCTGTTCATGATCGTCTGCGGCTTCTGCACGTTTTATGCACCGATCTATGTACTGCAGCCGGCGGACCCGGAGCTGCCGGAGGATGCGGTGATGATCACGACCTCATTTACTGCCGGGGAGGCGACGGGCGAACAGCAGGGCACGATCCGCCTGACCGCGCCCGGATTCGACAAGCCGTTCACGCTCGAGTATGTAGACGGCTTTGAGGTTCCGGTCCCGAGCTGCGAGGCGTTTTGCAGCGGGGAACGCTACACCGTGGCGGTCCGGGAGGGGAAGATCGAGTACTGGATCAAGGCGCTTTGGGGGCCCGACGGCACGCAGATTTTGAGCGCCTATGACTGCAATACCGCCTATCGCAACACGCAGATTTTCGCCTGTATTCTGCTTCCGGTGTTCGGCGTCCTGTGGATTCTTTTCGGGGTGTTTGGGATCCTGGTGGGCAGGCATCCGGAAAACTATTCCCATCGGGTTCGGAAACTGTTTTACCAGGATTGGGCCTGGATGTGCAATTCCGGCAGGTATCACCATAACAAATCCAAGCCGCATCGGAGAAGGTGAGGGCGACGCACCCGGCCGGAAGAAAATTGGACGCCCTGCCGACTTGAAATAATACTTTACATTTTCTCCAAAACATGCTACAATCCTCCTGCGCTGCATCCGACGCTTAGGGCGGAGCAGCAGCAGGAGGATAATATTATGTCAATAACCAAAAAAGCATTCGGTGTGCGTGAGCTTGCGCTCGCGGCCCTGCTGACGGCCATCGTGGTGGTCCTGCAGGTGATTGCAAACTTTGTCCAGCCGGTCCCCGGCGTGTCGCTGACCTTCGTGTTGGTGCCGGTGGTCATCGGCGCGGCGCTGCTGGGCCCCTGGGTGGGCGCGTGGCTGGGCTTTGTGTTCGGCGTGGTGGTGCTGGTTTCCGGCGGCGCGACGGCATTCCTGTCCATCAACCCCGCAGGCACCATCATCACCGTTTTGGTCAAGGGCTTCTGCGCCGGTCTGTGCGCGGGCCTGGTCTACCGGGCGCTGGCAAAGGGCAACCCCTATCTGGCGGTCTTTGCAGCCGGCATCGTCTGCCCGCTGGTGAACACCGGCCTGTTCTTCGTGGGCTGCCGCCTGTTCTTCTGGGAGACGATCCAGGCCTGGGGCGCGGCCAGCGGCTTTGAGAACACCTTTGCCTACATGATCATCGGCCTGGCCGGCATCAACTTCCTGATTGAGCTCGGCATCAACATGCTTCTCGCGCCGGTGATCCTTCGTCTGCTGAACCTGGGCAAAAAGTCCTGGGGAGAGAACTGAGCAATCAAAAAACAGTCCTCGATGGAGGACTGTTTTTTTATCCCTGAAAAACAGAAGGTCGGAACAAAATGGCTTGTATTTTGTTCCGGCTTGTGATAATATATTCAAAATTTGAAAAAGCGGTGATCAAATGGACCAGACAACGAACATGACCATGCTCTGCGATTTTTATGAGCTCACGATGGCAAACGGCTATTTTCTGACCGGGAAGAAGGACACGATCACGTATTTCGACGTGTTTTTCCGCCGGGTACCGGACGGGGGCGGCTTTGCGATCGCGGCGGGCTTGCAGCAGGTGGTGGAGTACATCCAGAATCTGCACTTTTCCGAGGCGGACATCGCATTTCTGCGCTCCAAGCACGTCTTTGACGAGGCCTTTCTGGACTATCTGCGCAGCTTCCGCTTCACGGGCGACATCTGGGCTGTGCCCGAGGGCACGCCGATCTTCCCGCACGAGCCGATTCTGACCGTGCGGGCGCCCGCCATCGAGGCGCAGTTCATCGAGACCTACATCCTGCTGGCGCTGAACCACCAGAGCCTGATCGCCACCAAGGCTAACCGGATCGTCCGGGCGGCGGAGGGCCGCGTGGTGCTCGAATTCGGCTCCCGTCGGGCCCAGGGCGACAGCGGCGCAATCAACGGCGCAAGGGCGGCCTACATCGGCGGCTGCCACGGCACCGCCTGCACGATCTCGGACCAGCTCTATGGCGTCAAGGCCGGCGGCACCATGGCCCACTCCTGGGTCCAGATGTTTGACAGCCAGTACGAGGCCTTCAAGCGCTACTGCGAGATCTACCCCACCAACGCGACCCTGCTGGTGGACACCTACAACACGCTCAAAAGCGGCATCCCGGACGCGATCCGCGCCTTCAACGAGGTGCTCCGGCCCCTTGGCATCACTAAATGCGGCATCCGCATCGACTCCGGCGACATGACCTACCTGACCAAGAAGGCCCGGAAGATGCTCGACGAGGCCGGCTGGCCGGAGTGCAAAATCTCCGTGTCCAACTCGCTCGACGAGTACATCATCCAGGACATCCTGCGCCAAGGCGCCTGCATCGACATGTTCGGCGTGGGCGAGCGCATGATCACGGCCCGGTCCGAGCCGGTCTTCGGCGGGGTCTATAAGCTCTGCGCCGTGGAGGACGGGGCAGGGAACATCACCCCCAAGATCAAGGTCAGCGAGAACGTGGGCAAGATCACCAACCCGCACTTCAAGAAGCTCTACCGCTTCTATGGCCGGGACACCGGCAAGGCCATCGCGGACTATCTGTGCGTGCACGACGAGGTGGTCGACGACAGCCGGGACCTGGAGATCTTCGACCCGGACGCCACCTGGAAGCGAAAGACGGTCTATGACTTCGAGGCAAAGCCGCTGCTGGTGCCGATTTTCAAGGGCGGCGAGCTGGTCTATCCGCTGCCGGCGCTCGAGGAGATCCGCAGCTACTGCGCCGCCCAGGTGGACACGCTCTGGGACGAGGTCAAGCGCTTCGACAACCCGCATAAATATTATGTCGACCTTTCGCAGCGGCTCTGGGACATCAAGAGCCGGATGCTGAGCGACGCCGGCAAGGCCGACCGGGTCTGAAAAAAACGCAAGGAGAACACAGATGAAAGCAATCATTGCCATCACAGCGACCGACACCGTCGGCATCATCGCCGCCGTCAGCACCTATCTTGCCAAGTGCAATGTGAATATTCTCGACATCAGCCAGACCATCATGCGGGATCACTTTGTGATGATCATGCTCGTGGACTACCAAAAGAGCAAGGTGCCCTTTGACACCCTGCGCACGGGCCTGCTGCAGCTGGGACAGGAGCAGGCGCTGTCCATCCACGTGCAGCGCGAGGACATCTTCAACGCGATGCACCGCATCTGAGGTGGCGCCATGGCGATGATCAACACAGGGGACATTCTGCAGACGATCCAGATGATCGAATCCCAGCATCTGGACATCCGTACCATCACAATGGGCATCTCGCTGCTCGACTGCATCGACCCGGACATCGAGCGCTGCTGCCAGAAGGTCTATGACAAGATCACCCGCCTGGCCGGCAATCTGGTGCAGGTGGGCGAGCAGATCGAGCGGGACTACGGCATCCCGGTGGTCAACAAGCGCATCTCGGTCACGCCGATCGCGCTGATCGGCGGCTGCCAGAGCGCCGAGGGCTACGTGCGCCTTGCAAAGACGCTCGACCGGGTCGCCAAGACCGTCGGCGTAAACTTCCTGGGGGGATATTCTGCCCTGGTGCAGAAGGGCATGACCAGCGGCGACCGCGCGTTTCTCAGAAGCATCCCGCAGGCGCTGGCCGCGACCGAGCGGGTCTGCTGCAGCGTGAACGTGGCCTCCACCCGGGCCGGCATCGACATGGACGCGGTACAGCTCATGGGCCGGGTGATCCGCGAGACGGCCGAGCTGACCCGGGACCGGGGCGGCATCGGCTGTGCCAAGCTCGTGGTGTTTGCCAACGCGGTGGAGGACAACCCCTTCATGGCGGGCGCGTTCCACGGCGTGGGCGAGGCCGAGTGCGTCATCAACGTGGGCGTTTCCGGGCCCGGCGTGGTGGCCCACGCGCTCAAGGCCTGCTGGGGCAAGCCCTTCGACGAGGTGGCAGAGACGATCAAAAAGACCGCCTTCCGCATCACCCGCGTGGGCCAGCTCGTGGCACAGGAGGCCAGCCGGCGCCTGGGCGCGGACTTCGGCATCGTGGACCTGTCGCTTGCGCCCACGCCCGCCGTCGGCGACAGCGTGGCCGAGATCCTGGAGCTTATGGGCCTCGAGCGCTGCGGCACCCATGGCACCACGGCGGCGCTGGCGCTGCTCAACGACGCGGTCAAGAAGGGCGGCGTCATGGCCTCGTCCCATGTGGGCGGCCTGTCCGGCGCGTTCATTCCGGTGAGCGAGGACGCGGGCATGATCGCCGCGGCCCGGGCCGGCTGCCTGCAGCTGGACAAGCTCGAGGCCATGACCTGCGTCTGTTCGGTGGGCCTGGATATGATCGCGGTCCCGGGCGACACGCCGGCCGCCACACTCAGCGCCATCATTGCAGACGAGTGCGCCATCGGCATGATCAACAACAAGACCACGGCTGTGCGTATCATCCCGGCGCCGGGCTGCCGCGTGGGCGACACCGTGGAGTTTGGCGGCCTGCTCGGCAGCGCGCCGGTCATGGCGGTGCACCCGGAATCTGCCGGGGAGTTCATCGCCCGCGGCGGCCGGATCCCCGCCCCCATCCACAGCCTGCGAAACTAAAAAAACTGAAAAAACCGCTGTTGGTCGTTCCCCGCAAGAAAGCTGCTGCAGGGTGATGATTCGCGGCGCAAACGGACAAAAAACGGGCCTGTTGCAAATTGCTCTGTCATTTCGAGCGGAGCGAGAAATCCGTACTTTTCACGCTTTTTCACGTGAAAAGTACGGATTTCTCGGTCGCAAGCTCCCTCGAAATGACAGGTTCGTGCATTTTGCAACAGGCCCGTTTTGTTCGCTTGGATGCTGCAGGACAAGCTCCGATGTCCGCTGTCATGATGGGCTTGTCGGCGGTTCGGCGTTCAATGAGAGACGGTGAACAGCGAATAGAAATAGCCCTTCTGCTCCATCAGCTCCTCGAAGGTCCCCTGCTCCGAAACCGCGCCGTTTTTCAGCGCAAACAGACCGGTACAGCGGCGCAGGATGTTCTCGTCCAGGTCGTGGGTGACGATGACGCGGGTGTAACCGTCCAGCTTCAAAATTGCGTCGAGCACCTCGAAGGAGGTCTGCGCGTCCAGGGCTGCCGTCGCTTCGTCGACAAACAGCACCGGCGTTTTCCGCAGCAGCGCCCGGGCAATGGAGATCCGCTGCCGCTCACCGCCGGAGAGGCCGGAGCCGTTCTCGCCGCACAGATAGTCCGCGCCCTTTTCGTCGATGAGCTTCTTGAGCCCCGACAGCCGCACGGCCCGGTCGATCTCCTCCTCCGGAAATTCGGAGAACATGGTGATGTTGTCGCGGATCGTGCTGTTGAATACAAACACGTTCTGCTGGATGATGGATACGAGATCGTAGAGCGAGCCGGCGGAAACGGTTTTGAGCTCCTTGCCGTCATAGAGGATCTGGCCCTGATAGTTTTTCGAGGACGCCATCAGAAGGTTCAGGATCGTCGATTTGCCGCTGCCGGAGCCGCCCACCAGCGCGTAGCAGCCGCCGGCGCGCAGCTCCATGTCCACGTCGTGCAGCACGGGCTTTCCCTCTTCATAGGCAAATGCAAGGTCCCGGACCGAGATCCCCTCGGTGAGCTGCGGCGCGATCTGCTCGCCCTCGTCGGCAACGTGCTTGTTCAGCGCCTGCGCCAGCTTGTCGATCAGAGAGTTGGCGGACATCACGCCGGCGAAGAACGTCGGGAACGCCTGGATGGGCCCGAGCACATAGTTCAGCAGTTGAACAAACACGATGGCGGTGCCCGCCGTGATGCCCTTGCCGGAGAGCGCCAGGGCGGCTGCCACAAAGAACACGCCGAATTGCAGGACCGCGCCAGCCATGCCGGAGCAATAACTGACCAGCACGTTCACCCGCGTGCGTTTTTTCGAGGCCTCTGCGACGGCAGCGTTGCTGTGATCATGCAATTTGGCAATGCTGCGTTCCGCCTTGAAGCTCTTGATCACGGAGAAGCCCATGAGCGCGTCCTTCAGCATGCCGGTATAGCTCTCTTTTTGGTCGGAAACGTTCTTCTCCGCGATCGCAGCCTTATTTCCCAGAACCACGGAAACGAGGATGGGAAGCAGGGAGAAGCCGATGGCGATCAGCGTCAGCAGCGGGCTGCACCAAAGCATGAGGCCAAGTGCGCCGAAGAACGCGATACCGACCTGGATCGTGCTCTGCAGCCGGCCGATGAACTCCGTTTCGATCGTGTTCACGTCGTTGGAGAGTGCGGAGATGTACAGCGAGCTGTTCTCACCGGAAAAGGCCTGAATGCCTTTTTCCATCAGCCGGTCAAACACATATTCCCGATACTGCTTCATCGCCTTTGCGCGGAATTCGGAGAGAAAGACCCTGTCGAGGATCCATCCCACGCCAAAGAGCGCAAACCCGCCTGCCGTGACGAGCAGCAGCGTGCCGAAGCTGTAGGGGCATTCGCCGGAGATCAGATCGGCGACCTGCTTGATGAGCCAGGAGATCACCAGCTCTGCCGCAGCACCGCACAGGGCGGCCAGCACCGTCATTGCCAGATTGAATTTGTTGTTCCGAAACAGTTCTCTGAGAAACGGGCGCCGCAGCGCCTGGATTTCTTTCTTGGTCATCGGTTCTTCCTCCCGGATTGTTCATCAGTAACGGATGATGTAGTAGAGCACGTAGACCCAGCTGAGCAGGCCGTGGAAAATGGCCCAGCCGATGGAATGCCACGCGGTATAGCTGATGACCATGGCCAGGGCGCTGCCAAAGGTAATGCCCGATTTTACGGTCTTTTTCACGACAGTTTTCTTCTCGTCTTCCATTTGTGTATCTCCTTTTTCAAGTATTGTTATCATGGATGCCGAAAGGGCGGATGAGTGCAGTGCGGCAAGCGGTTCATTCTTCACTCACCGCGCGCCAAAGCGCGGTAAACGCCTCGTTTTCAAATTCGCTTACCGCATGACGGACGGCTTCCATGGCCGTCGCGCCCATGTCGTCGTGGGCGCTGGCGCCTTCGATGCGGCCGATGAAGCGGATGTCGCTCTCGTCATAGCTGGGAGCGGCGTCGAAATGTTCGGCAAGCTCTTTGGCTTTCCTTAAGGTGTCGTGAGCCTCTGCACTCTGCCCTGACAGGAACTGCGACCCGGCAAGGGCGGCGAGCATGACTGCGCTTACTTTGCAGAGGAAACTCGGTTTATCTCCTTCTTGCAGCCCAAGCAGGAGTTCGATCCCCCAACGCAGGATCGCCTGGGCGGAAGCGTGGTCGCCGCGCTTCAGGTATACATTCATATATCCGATCACTGTCGGGACCAGATCGGAGAGGATCTTCGCCAGGGCTTCGGATAGGAACGGTACCGCCTCCTCCACGTGATCGTCCTGGGCCAGAATATGCCCGATCATATGGCTGTACTGCCCGCCGGCGTTATGTGCTTTCAAAAGGGCTATGGCCCTGTCCGTTTGTTCCAGGAATATATATGTTTCCGCTATTTTCCCGTACAGCGTCTGTTCGCTGATCTCAGGGTCGGTGTTCTGGGGCAGCAGCGAAAGGGATTTTTCCGTCAACTCCAGTGCGCGGCGCAGCAGGGTCTTGTTCCCGCTCTCAAAGCCGCATGCACGGTACAGCGCGGCGCTCTCATTGACGATCTGAAAGGAGTGAGGATACTTCTTGAGCGCCCGTTCTGCATCGGCGAGTCCGTCCCAATCCTTGCTGCGGCGGTATTCCTGTAAGCGCTTTACCGTTGCCTCCAGTCGGTTGTCCTTGACCTCGTAGCCGAGCAGGACGTCCACAGAGGTGTCGAAAAAGTCCGCCATCTGAATGATCAGCTCCAGCTCCGGGATCGACAGCTTCGCCTCCCACTTGTATACCGCGCCTGCTGTCACCCCCAGGGCCTCGGCAAGCTGCTCCTGGGTCAGCGACCGCTCCTTGCGGAAGGCACGGATGTTCTCCGCCAGCATCATCTTCATATGCCCGCCTCCTTTGTCTTTCCGGGACCATTATACAACATCGGCAGCGAAAAGGGAACAGACTGGTCATATCAAATGTATAATTTTTTTCTACTGTCAGTATGAGTCCTGCCTTTCGCGGCGAAAAACCATCAGAGCAGCCGCTCAAATGCTGGCGGCAAAAGTCGAAAGGGAGGCGGCTTCCTGACGAAGCGCCTCCCTTTCGGCGGTTTTTTTGTTCGTTATTTGCCCAGAATCTTGTACAGCAGCCGGTAGAGCTCCACGGCCTCCGCCGGGTCGAGCGGCATACAGCTTGAGAGCGCCGCGGGAATGCCCACGGCCTGCCGGCGAAGCGCCAGGCCTGCCTCGGTGAGCTCCAGCATCAGCACGCGCTCGTCCTCTTTGGCGCGCGCACGGCGCACCAGGCCCTTTTTTTCCAGGCTCTTGAGCACCGGCGTGAGCGTGCCGGAGTCGAGATAGAGGCGATTTCCAAGCTCCTTTGCGCTGCACGGCGCGTCCTCCCACAGCACCAGCATGGCCAGATACTGCGTGTAGGTCAGATCCAGCGCCGAGAGCAGCGGGTGATACTGCCGCACCACCTCGCGCGAGGCCGCGTAGAGGGGAAAGCAGAGCTGATGATCCAGTTTTAATGCGTCAAATTCCTGCATGATGTCTCTCTTGTCCTTTAGTCGCTGATGTCGGTGTCGAGCACGATGTCAAACTGCAGCTCGGGATATTCCGCCTTGAGCGTGTCCAGCAGCCGCCGGCGGATGGGGCTGCCATCGGTGTCGAAGCCGACGATTAGATCGAAGGTGAGCGTGTGCAGCGCCTCGTCGAGATAAAACCCGTGCATCTGCAGCACCTCGGGCTCCGCGGCAACCAGCGCCTCCACCCGCTCGCGCAGCGCGCGCAGGGCAGGGGAGTCCTCGTTGACGGCGTCGATGCCGAAGGTCAGCACGATGCCGAATTCCAGATAGACCGCCGCCGCGATCCGGTGGGTCAGACGGTGGATCTCACGCGCCGGCATATCGTCTGCCACCTCAATGTGGATTGAGCCGATGATCTGCGTCGGGCCGTAGCTGTGCAGCGTCAGATCGTTGACGCCGCGCACGCCCGGAAAGCTGCAGATCCGCTCGCGCAGCTGGCGGCTGAGCGCCGGATCGGCCCGCCGGCCGATGATGGCGCTCAGGCTTTCCATCAGAATCTCGATGCCGGCCTTGAAGATCGCCAGGGAGATGACGACGCCCAGCCAGCCCTCCAGCGACACGCCCCAGACCAGGCAGACGATGCCGGCCACCAGCGTGGCAAAGGAGAGGATCGCGTCGAAAAACGCATCCGCGCCCGAGGCCTGCAGCACGCCGGAATTCACCTCGCGTCCGACCCGCCGGAAATAGCGGCTGATCAGCAGCTTGGCCAGCACCGCCGCAGCGATGATGGCGAGCGAGAGCACGGTGTACTCCGCCGCCTCCGGGTGCAGGATCTTCTCGATCGACTCCTTGAGAGACAGCACGCCGGCCAGCAGCACCAGCATTGCGATCAGGATCGCGGTCAGGTATTCGATCCGGCCGTGGCCGTAGGGATGGGACTTGTCGGGCCGCTTCCCGGCCAGGCGGGTGCCCACGATCGTGATGACCGAGGACAGCGCGTCGCTGAGGTTGTTCACCGCGTCGAGCAGGATCGCGATGGAATGGGACAGAAGGCCGACGGCGGCCTTGCACAGCACCAGCGCCAGATTGACGCCGATGCCGACGAAGCTGGTGCGGATGATCCGCTGCTGGCGGTTCATCTTATCCGGCCAGCTGCTTGTCGTAGGCCTCGCGCACGGCCTTTGCCAGCTGATCGGCGCAGGAGGTGGGGCGCATGCCGCAGGTGTTGCCCAGCAGCTTTTCCTCGATCTGCTCCACGGTCCAGCCGTCGACGAGCTTGGAGATTGCCTTCAGGTTGCCGTTGCAGCCGCCAAAGAAGGAGATGTTCGACACGACGTTCCCGTCGAGATGGAACGAGATCGCCTGCGCGCAGGTGTAGTTCGTGTGGTAGGTGTAATCCATTGAAATCACTCCGATGTTTGCTTACTTGCGAAGAATCGCTAACTTTTATTATAACAGAGCCGCGACTTCCTTGTCAAGCTTTTCCGGCGTTTCGGTCGGGGCAAAGCGGCCGACGACCTTGCCGTTCCGGTCGACCAGGAATTTGGTAAAGTTCCACTTGATCTTGCTGCCCAGCACGCCGCCCTTCTGGGACTTGAGCCAGGTGTAGAGCGGATGCTCGCCCGCGCCGTTGACCTCGATCTTGGAGAACTGCGGGAAGGTCACGCCGAAGCGGCCCTTGCAGAAGGTGACGATCTCGTTGTCGGTGCCGGGGGCCTGGTTGCCGAACTGGTTGCAGGGGAAGTCCAGGATCTCAAAGCCCTGATCCTTGTACTTTTCATACAGGGCCTGCAGACCCTCGTACTGGGGCGTGAAGCCGCAGCCGGTGGCGGTGTTGACGATCAGAAGGACCTTGCCCTGATACTGCGACAGGGACACGTCCTCGCCAAGCATGTTCTTTGCCTGAAAATCATAGATACCCATTGCTGTTTCCTCCGTTACATAATCATATCGATTGAACACAATGAAATTTTACACAATCAAATTGAAAATGTCAAGCCCGGGAATGTGAACTTATTGTAAATAGTCGCGGCGAAAAAATTCGCTGAATCGCGCCGGAAAATGCAAGATGATCTTGCATTTTCCGGAAAATACCGTACAATATGGGCAGATACCTGTGAAAATCGGGAGGATGAATGAAATGGAACGGTTTTACGGCTGGCAGACGGCGCCGAAGGCGGCAAACGAGCTCTATGATCTGCTAAAACCCATCTGGGCGGCGGACACCTGCGCCCCGCGGATGCGCGCGGCGTGGTCCGAGGCCAACCCCACCAAGGGCCAGTGCTCGATCACGGCCTTTCTCGTGCAGGACCTTCTGGGCGGCGAGGTCTACGGCGTGCCGCTGGGCGACGGGAACTACCACTGCTACAACGTCGTGGACGGCTGCGTGTTCGACCTGACCAGCGCGCAGTTCGGCAACGAGCGTCTGGACTATGCCTGCCGCTTCCCACAGAGCCGCGAAGTCCACTTTGTAAAGGAAGAAAAACGCCAGCGCTACGAGCTGCTCAAGTCGCGCCTTCTGTCGCGCATGGCGGAAAACGGAAAACCGGCGGAGAAATCCTGAGAAATCACAGGTTTTTTTAAAATAAAACAGAGAAAAGCTATTCCCAAAGCCCGGAACGTGTGCTATATTGAACATGGAAGCAAAAGCCTAGGTTCCCCGTCTTGAAGAAAAGGAGGTAGCATATGAAACGCATTTTCTCGGTTTTGCTGTGCCTGGTACTGCTGCTGAGCATCCTGCCCGCTGCCGTCGCCGACGAGGCGGACGGGTCATGGGAGGAGCTCCCGGCGCAGGCAGACACCCGGAATTTTAACGCAGGCAATCGCCCCATTGTGTTTGTAAACCCCGACTTTCTTACCACGAATATGACGCCCGCCGATGTGACCGTGCAGTGCGAGTCCTCGGGCTGTTCGATGTATGGGTGGGATATCTGCACGCAGAGCGGCTCCCAGATCAGCTCTAGCACCCATTTCCAGGTCGGCGTCAGATACCGCCTCGCGTTTACGCTGCAGGCCAACAATTCCTCCAACCTGTTTGAAAACGGCGTTTCGGCCCGGATCGACTTCGGCGAATACGAGGCCTCTGCGACCTGTACCTACATCAGCTCGGACCGGTATTACGCCAGCTTTCAGTATGATTTCAGCTTGCCGGCCGGGCAGGTGGTGAATTCGCTTCAGATCACCCAGATCAACACGCCCCAGGCAGGTATGCCGGCGCAGACACACCAATTTGCCACCAACAACACCCATGTCCAGGCGAATTTCATCTCCTGGACGGATGCGAACGGCAACACCATTTGGGAATTTGCAGCCAACAAAAGCTATATTCTGACCCTGAAGCTGGTGCCGGATGAAAACTACTATCTGCAGCTGAACAAAAACACCGTAAGCGCCACCGCAGGCCAGGTGATCTCTGCGACCCAGCTCAGTGACGGCAGCTATCAGGTACGTCTGCTGTTCACCTTCTACACGCCATATACCAATCCCTTCGTGGACGTGGCGAAAGGCAAATACTATTACGATTCGGTGCTGTGGGCCTATAACGCCAGCCCGCGGATCACCTCGGGCACAGACGACACACATTTTTCTCCGAACAAGAGCTGTACCCGCGCCCAGGTGGTGACCTTCCTGTGGCGTGCCTTCGGCTGCCCGACGCCCAACAACCTGACCAATCCCTTCCAGGACATCAAAACCGACGAATATTATTACAAGGCGGTGCTCTGGGCTTACAGCTCCAGTCCGCAGATCACCTCCGGCACGGACAGCACCCATTTCTCCCCGAATCAGGGCTGTACCCGCGCGCAGGTGGTGACCTTCCTGTGGCGTGCCGAGGCAAAGCCGAACGTCAGCGTCAGCAATCCGTTCACCGACGTGCACAGCGGAGAGTACTACTATATGGCAGTGCTCTGGGCGGTGAAGAACGGCGTGACAAAGGGCGACACCGCCTCCACCTTTGCACCGAACAAGACCTGCACCCGCGCCGAGGTCGTGACCTTCCTGTACAGAGTCTACGGACCGAAGGGATAGGAGCCTGAGATAATAACTGATGTATCGTTCACAGCATGTAAGCCCCGGGACCGCGATGGTCCCGGGGCTTACTTGCTGCGAACGATATGCAGGACATTCCTGTTTCGGAAAAATACATCGACAGGCGTGCAGTTCTCTGAGAAATTCGGATAATACTGAACTGCAATAAAACGATTGAATCGTTTTATTGCCTGCGGCGAACGCCGCAGATGCCAAGCCAAGTGGGCTTGGCATGTTCAGCTATTGTA
>CADBKF010000036.1 GCA_902795195.1 Oscillospiraceae bacterium | reverse complement strand
ACGCACACCAGCATCGCGCCGATCGCCGCGCCGCGGCAGGCATAGGGCTTGCGCCGCAGCGGCGGCACCAGGGAGATCAGAATCTGCGTGAGCAGCAGGGGATAGATGATGTTGAGGATCGGCGAGGCGAAGCGGATGATCGCGCTGATGCCGACGGTGCTGATCAGCACGCCGCACAGGCACATGATGCCGGTCATGACCGTGTAGGGCACCTTCTGCAGCAGCTCCGTGAAGAACTCCGCCGTGGAGCTCACCAGGCCCACCGCCGTGGTCAGGCAGGCGAAGAACACGATCAGCGCCAGCAGATACACGCCCACGCGCTTGAGCAGCAGCTCGGTTACGAGCACCACCAGGCCGGTCTGGTTGACGTCTCCGACGTCGACCGACGAGGTGGACGCGCCCAGATACGACAGCCCGCAGTAGACCGCGAACAGGCACAGCGCCGCGACAACGGAGGAGAGCAGGATCACGCGGAATTTTGAGCGCTGATCGCCGTAGCCCTTCTTGGCCGCCGCGCCGGAGACCATCAGCACCATGACCATGGAGCCCAGCACGTCCATGGTCTGATAGCCGGAGAGGAAGCCCTCCTTCATCACGCGGCCGACCGACGGCGAAGGGCCGATCGGGCCGATGGGCTGCAGGATCCCCTTGACGCACAGCACCGCCAGCGTCAGCAGCAGCGCCGGGGTCAGGATCTTGCCGATGATGTCCACGACCGCCGACGAGCGCAGCGTCAAAAGGAACACCAGGGCGAAGAAGATCAGACTGAACAGCCAGGCCGGGAAGCCCGGCAGCAGCGGCACGACGGCCATCTCATAGGTGGTCGCGCCGGTGCGCGGGATGCACAGCAGCGGCCCCACGCAGAGCATCACCGTGATGTTGATGAGCTTGGCCGGCAGCCGTCCGAGGCCGGAGAGCAGGCCGCCTTCGCCGGCATCCTGCCGCTTGACCAGCACGAGCATCGTCAGAATCGCGAGCCCCACGTCCGCCAGCAGGAAGCACAAAAAGCCGATAAACCAGCCGCGACCGGATTCCATGCCGAGGAACGGCGGGAAAATCAGGTTTCCTGCGCCGAAAAACACGGCAAACATCGCAAATCCGATCACAAACACGTCCGAGAAGCGTATCCGTTTGTGCAGCATTGCCCTCAACCTCCGTTATTTTTACTAATAATAGTATACAAAAAACTTTGATTTCGTTCAAATTATACAAAATTCACAGGGATAGATTTTACACGGGTAGAGTTTCACAGCAGTAGACTTTTTTGAAGCGAGCTGCTATACTAGGGGTGCCGGGAGAGAAATCCCGGCGAAAAGTCCGGATTTTTCAATTTGTAGGAAACTCGCGGAGGGAGAGCCATGGAGGAATTGGATCGCAGCGTGGGCCAGCGGGTCCGGCTGTACCGAAAAATGAAATGCTATACGCTGGCGGAACTGGCCAAAACAATCCACAAGAGCAAGGCGACGCTGTCCAAATACGAGAATGGGGAGATTCCGTTGGACGTGCGCACGCTCTGCGAGCTGGCGGACGCGCTGGGCATCCGCGTGCAGCAGCTGCTCGACGGCGTGCAGGCCGCGCAGGCCGGCAACGCCGCGCGGGACAGCTTTTTTCCCCAGCGGCACATCTACGTCTACTACTACGAGGGCCGGCGCCGGCGCATCGTGCGCTCGCTGCTGTCGCTGCGCCACGAGGGCGAGGGCAGCACGGCCACGCTCTACTACGATCTGACGGAGTTCGACGCGCCCGAAAACTGCCGCAATCTCTACTTCGGCAACGTGGAATACTTCGACACGATCACGAATTTTTCCTTTGAGAGCCAGTCCAACCGCATGGAGCGGGTGACCCTGTGCGCGGCCAACCCCTTTGACCGCAGCGGCCGGGTGCTGGGGCTGCTCACCGGCATCTCGCGCTATTCGATGCTGCCGGTCTCGATCAAGATCCTGCTCTCGCCGGAGCTCCTGCCGGAGGACGAGCAGCTGCGCGCCCAGCTGCAGCTCTCCGCCGACGAGCTCAAGCGGATCAAGAGCTCCAACATGTTCGCCGTCGAGCAGCCAGGGTGAAGGAAGGGATCAGGGATCAGGGATCAGGGATCAGGGATCAGGGGCCAGGGGTCAGGGGTCAGGGGCTAGGGGGCAGGAATAGGGAATAGGGAATAGAGAATAGAGAATAGGGAATAGGGAATAGGGAAGAGAGGTCAGAGGCCGGAAGTGAGGAGGGAGGAGTTAGGAGTTAGGAGTGAGCGGAAAATTGAAAGTGGAAAGTATTGATTCAGAACGCTTCCGTAGTGGCCGATGCCCACATCGGCCATAATACCCCGTTCGTCGCTGGACCTTTATGGCTTTTTGGGGTTCAAGCTTCAGAGAATGACATGAAGAAAACCCGCAGCCTCGAACGAGCACAAAGGCTCCTGCCCGCCGCCGCACATCCGATCGGCCCCTGACCCCTGGCCCCTGGCCCCTGAATCCTGAAAAATTTAGATTCTTCGCTGCGCTCAGAATGACATGACGAATGCCTGCTGCCTCGAACGAGCGCAAAAGCTCCTGCCCGCCGCCGCACATCCGGTCGGTGCCTGACCCCTGACCCCTGGCCCCTGGCCCCTGAACCCTGATCCCTCACAAAAAAACAAGGCCGCAAGGCCTTGTTTTTTTGTTACCCACTGTCAATTAAAATTCCGATACAGGAAGGTCACGATCTGGCCACGGGTGCAGGGGCCATCCGGGACAAAGGTGGTGGCGGTCATGCCGTTCGTGATGCCGCGCTCCACAGCCCAGAGCACCGCGTCGTAGTAGTAGCCGCCGGTCACGTCGCTGAAGGGGCTCTGCGTGCTCGTCGGCGCGGGCTTGTGCTCGGCGCGCCAGAGGAAGGTGACGACCTGGGCTCTGGTGCAGGGACGGCCCGGGGCAAAGCTCGTGTCGCTCATGCCGTTCGTGATCTCGTTCTCCACGGCCCAGAGGACCGCGTCGGTGTAGTACTTGTCGGCGGGCACATCGGTGAACGGATTGTTCGTCGTCTTCGGCGCCGGGCAGCCCATGGCGCGCCAGAGGAAGGTGACGACCTGGGCTCTGGTACAGGTGTTGCCCGGGCTGAAATGGGTTTCGTCGGTGCCGTTCGTGATCTGCGGCTCGGCGTTCACCGCCCAGAGGACGGCGTCATAGTAGTACGCGCCTTCCTTGACGTCCACAAAGGGGTTGACGGGTGCGGGCGGCTCGAGCTTGTCGATGGCCTCGGTTCGGGTCTGGGTCTGGAAGGCCGGATTCTCGAAGGCGGCGGTGTAGGTCCGCTCGCCCTCGGCATCCACCGTGGGCTCCAGGGTGATCTCGCTGGTCACGGCAGCCGTTTCGGTCTCGATATGGCCTGCGTCGTGCTTGCAGACGCGGGTCGCGGTGCAGCTGCTGAGATCGTCTGCCCATTCGTAGACCGGCGCGCTCCAGTCGTGACCCGGCGCATCGATTGCGCGGGCCTCGGTCGCAAGGCAGCGGGCGCACAGGCGGGATTCCTCGCCCGCTTCGGTGCAGGTGGCCGGCCGGGTCACGGCCCATTCGCTCCATTCGTGGCCGAGTGCGGGAGTGTCTGTATGCTCACGGCGAATCTCCGCTCCGCAGGCGGAGCAGTAGACCACCATATCATAGCCGCCCGCAGCCTCGCAGGTCGGTGCTATGGCGTTCTCCTTCACTGGCTCACCGGGCGTATGACCATCAGGAGGAAGTGTACGGCTTTCGGTTGCACCACAACGATTGCAGGTCCTGTCCTCAATTCTGGGGTCTGTGCAGAAGTTCATGGGAATCGGACACCACTCACCCCAATCATGTCCAAGCGCGGGTACATCCGTATGCTCACGCTTGAGTTCTGTACCGCAGACAGCACAAGTCGTCACCATATCATAGCCGCCGGCCTCGGTGCAGGTGGCTGCAATTTCTTTTTCCTTAACTGCCGCAGCAGGGGTGTGACCAAGCGCAGGGCGCTCGGTGTGCTCGCGGCTGAGCTCTGCGCGGCAGACGGTGCAGTAGACGACGGAATCATAGCCGCCCGGTTCGGTGCAGGTGGCCGCAATCTCATTTTCCTTCACCGCTTCGCCAGGGGTGTGGCCGAGCGCATCGATCGCACGGGTCTCCTTCTCGCCGCAGCGGGTGCAGACGCGGAGCTCCTCACCCGGCTCGGTGCAGCCGGCGGGGGTAGCGACGGCCCAATCGCCGAACGCGTGACCGAGCGCTGCGGCATCCGGATCGGGCTCTGTCACGGTTTCGCCGGTGACCAGGCTTTCCAGCAGCAGACTGCCGGGCGCAAGGCAGCCGGCCGGCGTCCGGCTGACCAGCCGGAATACATCGTCTGCGATGGTGACCTTATATTTGTTGCCGGAGCTTGGGGTGTTCCGGTTGGCAACATAGACCACGTGCGCGGCTGTACCGGCCGCTGTTTTGAAATAGAGGTCCACGGTCGAGTAGTCCCCGCCGCTGCCGTTGTGGAAGACCACATAGTCGTATTTCGTCTTGATTACGGCCTTGTAGACCGGGTTGCCGTAGCGGTCCTCGGCAAAGGGCGCAAGCAGCTCGCCGGAAGAGGCACGCACGCCCTCGGACGTGATCGGGATGATGGGCAGCTCATCGTTCTGCACGGCATTGCAGTAGACGGCGTCGAGATGCATTTCGTCGACAAAAAAGATGGTGATCTCGGTCGCTGCCGTGGGTGCGGCGTCCTGCGCCGGCTGACGCTCGGCAGCCAGGGCGCTGAGACAGAGCAGGCCCGAACCCATGACCAGGGCCAGGAGCAGGGCGAAAATACGTTGTTTCATTTCAGTTCCTCCGAAGTAGTTTGCGGTGCCGAAAGTGGATCTGCGTCCGACCCGGTTGCCCGGATCGGACGCAGGGAGTTGTTTGCGGCGTTATTCCGCAGTCATCAGCCGGTAGAGGAAGGTCACGACCTGGCCGCGGGTGCACTTGGCGCCGGGGGCGAAGGTGGTGGCGCTCGTGCCGTTGGTGATGCCGTTCTGCACGGCCCAGGTCACGGGCTTGGCGTAGAAGGCCGAGGCGGAAACGTCCGAGAAGCCGGCGCTGCCGGTGACCTCCGGGCTGCCGGCGTAGCGGTAGAGGAAGGTCACGATCTGGCCGCGGGTGCAGGAGGCGTTGGGGCCGAAGGTGGTGGCGCCGGTGCCGTTGGTGATGCCCTTCTCCACGGCCCAGAGCACTGCGTCGTAGTAGTAGGCGCCTGCCTTGATATCCGTGAAGGGGGTTTCGGTGCTGGTGGGCTTGGGCTGACCGGCGGCGCGCCACAGGAAGGTGACGACCTGGCCTCTGGTGCAGTTGTTGCCGGGGCCGAAGTGGGTGGCGTCCACGCCGTTGGTGACGCCCAGGGCCACGGCCCAGTAAACCGGCGTGGTGAAGAAGGATTTGGGGTTCTGCACGTCCACAAAGAGCTTGGCTGCGTCGTCGGGCTCGACCTCGATCACATCGAAGCGGGCACCGCAGCAGTCGCAGACCTTGACCTCCTGGTTGTAGTAGCGGACGACCTCATAGGCGCTGTGGGCGCAGACGTCTGCCAGATCGACGATCGTCACGCCGTTCTCGCCGCCCACGACCTCGTGGTAGTAGCCCCACTCGGCATGGCTGCTGTCCTGTTCAAAGGACTTGATGAGGTTGCCGACGATGGGAATGGCAATGTTGCCGGTGGAGTTGTAGATGGTGGTCTTGTTGTTGGGGTCCACGCGGTTGATGGTCAGATACCGGTAGCTGCCCTCGGGGATCACGGCGCCGTAGATCTTGCTGGTGCCGATGCGTTCAAGGTCCACACTGACGTCGATTTCATCCTCGGGGTTCAGCTCATAGGTCCGGAGGATCAGACGCTGGATCACGTTGTCGTTGGTCCACCAGTCGATGCAGCCGGCGTCGATGTAGAGCTTCGTTTCGCCGGTGAAGTGCGGATTGCCGTCGTACATGATGGGAGGATCTTCCTCGGAGCTGCCCGCGGCGCTGTCGGCCTGGTAGACCAGCGTGAGGCTGCCGTCTGCGTCGGTCTTGAAGGGCAGATCCGGGGTCTGGAACATGCCGTTTTCGCCGGCGTTGAAGATGACCTTGCTGTACTTCTCGGGGTTCAGCACAGCCTTCCAGATGCCGTGCTCGTCCGCGGTCCGGCCGACCCACTCGGCGCTCAGGCCCGGCCAGGCGGCGTTCGGATTGCCGGCGTCGTCAAAGGCATAGAAGCGGATGTCGTCGTAGTAGTTGTTCTTGGCGACCCAGTCGTTGGTGTCGACAAAGTAGACGCTGACGTTGTTGAGGTACTCGCCGCAGCGGTCGCAGTAGCCGTCCTTGTCGGTGTCTGCGTGGCCCAGGGCGGGCGCGCTCTGCACCTTGGAGATCGTCTGATAGCAGATCTCGCAGATCGTCAGGGTCCAGCCGGGCTCGGTGCAGGTGGGCTCGGTGGTTTCGGTGCGGGTCTTGCTGTGGTCGCACACGGTGGGCTCGGTCGTGCGCAGCACCGCGATGCCGGTGGTGCCGAGGCTGCCGCTGAGCTTGCCGTTTGCCACGGTGAAGGTCTCGCCGGTGATCTGATCGTAGTAGCTGCCGTCAGCCAGATGATCCACAGGCGCGCCGTTGAGGCTCGAGATCGTGCCGCCGGCGTTGACCACCACGGCGCCGGTGCCGGCCTCGCCGTAGCGCTCGATGATGACGAAGGTGCCGAAGGCGGAGGTGAATTCATCCGCGCCCACAAAGTCGTTGTGGAACTTGTTGATCTCGGCGACCTCGGGGTTCATCCACTCGAAGGACTGGCACAGGCCCATGGTGCCCACGGCGTCGGCCTTGCCCTCGGCGTTGATGTTGTAGCCCTTCGGGCGGGCAAAGTAGAGGGCGGAGATGTCGGCGCGGGCGGCCTCGATGGCCCAGGCCTTGTTGAGCTTCTCGGTGGTGAAGCTGTAGGTCTTTGCATCGCCCGTGAACTGGTCGTGGTTCTCGGGGAAGAGGACGACCTGGTAGCGCTCGAGCGGCTCCTCGCCGCGGGTGCTGTCGCCGGAGGCGGGGTAGTCGACAAACTGGAGGTTTGCGATCTTGTTGGCGTCGCCCTGGTTGAAGTCCCAGAGGCTTGCGCCGGAGGCGGCAAAGTCGGTGATGGCCATGCCGATGTCGTTGTTGTCCGCGTCGTAGAGGTGCGTGTAGTAGCGGTCGAAGCGCCCGCCGCCGGGATGCATGAAGATCTCGCCGTAGTACCACACATCGGTGCCGTTCTTGGCGGCCTCCTTCTGGGCGGCGCCCAGGACCACGGGCCAGAAGTCGGAGGTATAGGGGGCCTCGTCGTAGGGCGTGCCGATGTGCTTGACCGCGTCGAAGCGGAAGCCGTCGACGCCCACGTCCACCAGCTCGACCAGGTAGTCGGCCACGGCCTTCTGGACGCGCTCGTCCTCGGTGAGCAGATCCGGCATGCCGATGTTGCCCCAGGTCACGCCCTCGGTGGTGTAGTCGTTGTATTCAATGTAGTCGCGGTAGAGCTTGTTGTTGTAGATCTCGGGCTCGTACTGGGCGATGGCGGCGTCCAGCGTGGTGGCCTGGTGCTCGTTGGCGTAGGCTCTCGCTTCGTCCTCGCTCTTGCCCTGGGCCAGGGCCTCGGCGTAGAGCGAATCCCAGCCGCTGCTCATGTGGTTTGCAACCACGTCCACGATGACCTCGATGCCCAGCTTATGGGCCTCGGTGCAAAGCTGCTGCAGATCCTCCTTGCCGCCCAGCCACGAGGTGTTCTGCGGGGCGATGCAGAAGGACACGGGCTGATAGAGCTTCCACCAGCCGTCCACGCCGTCGACAGCGGGATCGTAGTTCTTGGGCACCTGGGCCGGGGAGGTCTGCACGGCAGTGTAGCCGGCGGCCTTGATCTGCGGCAGGTACTTGATGATCTCCTGGTAGCTCCAGCACCAGGCGTGCAGGATGATGGCGTCCTTGGCGTTCTCGTGATTCTGGGGCGCGGGGCCGTCATAGCTGCCCCATTCGGCCGCGCCCTCGCCCTCATACGGGAAGTCGAGCAGATAGTTGCCGGTTTCGGGAATGGCAACGGCGTCGCTCACATTGTACGGCGCGCTCTCGCCCTCGCCCCAGCGCTCGAGCACCAGGGAAACGTAGGTGCCGGCGGGGATGCGGGCCTGGAAGACGCGCTCGTCGCCGCGCTCCTCCACAAAGCCCAGCGTGACCGTGGCGGTGCTGCCGTCGGCCTTGGTCAGGGTCATCTTGTGGGTGGGGCCGTATTTGTCCCACCAGGGAGCGGTTTCGCCGGTGGTCTCATCGGTGGCCTTGGGGCCGCCGTTGACGTTCACATAGAGCTTTTCGCCGTCGGCGAAGGTCCGGCCGTCGCCCCCGATCGGGGTGTCGCCGCCGGCCTTGGTCAGCAGGAAGAAGCCCTCGTGGTAGCCGGTCTGGCCGCCTGCGGGATAGAAGCTCACATCGTAGCTGCCGGTGGCCTTGACCTTGAACTCGTTGCCCATGCCGTCGGGGTACCACTTGCCGTCGGAGCTTGTGACCTTGACGCCGGCATTTGCCGCCAGGTAGACGTTTTGGATGACGTACTCGCCCGCGTTCTCGCCGGGGCTGAGCAGATACTGGTCCTTGGCGCTCCAGTCGGCGAAATCGCCGGTCAGATAGTATTTGGTGTCAGACGGTGTCGGCGGGTCGATCGGGGTCGTGCCGCCGCTTACGGTGTAGGACAGCGTCAGGCTGTCGTCTGCGTTCTTCTCGAGCGTGAAGTCAAGCGTCTTGCCGCCGGGGACGTAGAACTTATCCGTTTTGTCTGCGAAGCTGTGGGTGGCGGTGTTGTAGAGCGTCGCGCTCGTGACAGAGGTGCCCAGCCAGCCGTCGGTCATGAACCAGCTGTTGTTGTCGCCGGTCTTGACAAAAACGTAGCTGTCCTGGGTGAAGCTGGCGCTCAGCTTGCCGTCCTCAAACTTGTATTCGCCGAGGTTGGCGTAGTCGTCCTCGCAGCCGTAGTTGGCGCCGTTGATGTAGCCGATCAGGTAGTAGTCGTCGGCCGCGGCCCGGACCGGGGCGCCCTTGCTGGGACGGCGGCCCAGGATCGCGCCGGAGAAGCCGGGCACGGTGTAGCTGCCGGAGACATTGTCCAGCGGCTCAAGGCCGGCCTTCTGGCCGTCTGCAAACACGTACCAGCTGCCCTCGGGCAGGGTGACGGTCTTGCTTCCGGCGGAGTTGTTGAGGATGACCACCAGCTTGCTGAAGGTGGCGCCGCCCTCGTTGTCCACCGAGAAGGCGATGCAGTTGTCGTCTGCGCCCTCGAGCGGGGTCTTGACGTAGTCGGCCTTGGGCTCGGTGAAGGGCTCAAAGGCCTTGCGGATCGCGATGAGGCCTTTGTAGTAGTCGGCGTTGACCCGGTTGGTCTCGCGCAGGGACCAGTCGATGGCGTTCACGTCGTCGGGCGCGTTGTAGCTGTTGTGGTTGCCCTGCTTGTTGCGGGCAAACTCGGTGCCGGCCACCTGGAACTGCAGGCCCTGGCTGACCATGAGGATCATCTCGGCCAGCCGCAGCTGCTTGAGATAGGTCTCGGCGGCCGCGCCGGTGTAGGTGGTGTAGGCGTCGCTGCCGTTGGAGCGCACGACCTTGTCCCAGAGGATCAGGTTGTCGTGGGCGTCGGCATAGGTGACGGTCTGGGTCTTGGCGGTGAGTCTGCCGTCGTTGGCGTTGAGGCCGCCCCAGATCGTGTCGGTCAGGCCGTTTGCGGTGTTGCCCTGGATCCAGCCCGTGGTGTCGCCGTCGGGGTTGCCCTTGATGGCGTCGCGCATCCAGTCGCAGAACATGCCGATGCGCTCATTGAGACCATAGGTCTGCGCGCCGTTCTGGGTGGCGCCGTTGGCGATGCCGGCATTGCCGCCCGTCCAGGGCTCGCCGTACATGAGGATCTTTTCGCCGCCGTCGAGCTTGTCGAGCTCGGCGCGGATCAGGTTCATGGTGTCCACATCGTGGCAGCCCATGAGGTCGAAGCGGAAGCCGTCAATGTGGTACTCGGTGGCCCAGTAGCGCACGGACTCGACCATGTACTTGCGGAACATCAGCTTGTCCGAGGCGGTCACGTTGCCGCAGCCGGAGCCGTTGTACCAGTTGGTCTGATCCTCCATGCGGAAGTAGTAGCCAGGGACCGTGTCGTTGAAGGCGTTGTTGTAGAGCAGCCTTGCGCCCCACTCGTAGCTGTCGACGTCGTAGGTGTGGTTGTAGACCACGTCCATGACGACCGAGATGCCGGCCTTGTGCAGGGCCTGCACCATTTCCTTGAACTCGCGGATGCGCACGTTGCCGTCATAGGGATCGGTGGAATAGGAGCCCTCGGGCACGTTGTAGTTGATGGGGTCGTAGCCCCAGTTGCGGTTGGTGGGATCGTCCGTGACGGTCTCGTCCACGGAGCCGAAGTCGTAGGCCGGCAGCAGATGGACCGTGTTCACGCCCATCTCCTTGAGGTAATCCACGCAGGTGGAGAGCTCGTCGGCGCTGCTCAGATGGGTGCCGTCCTCGGTGAAGGCCAGGTACTTGCCGCGGTTGGCCTCGCTCACGCCGGAGCTGGGGTCGATGGAGAAGTCGCGGATGTGGACCTCCCAGATGACCGCGTCGGTGGCCTTGTCCAGCAGCTGATGCTGGTCGCTGTCCCAGCCCTCGGGGTCGGTCTCGTCGAGGTCCACCACCATGGAGCGGTAGCCGTTGACGCCGGCGGCCTTGGCGTAGATGTCGCGGGTCTCGCAGGTCTTGCCGCGCGCGGTGACCAGGTAGGTGTAGTAGACGTTCTTGTAGTCGCCGGAGAGCGTGACGGACCAGACGCCGGTCTGTTCGTTCTTCGTCAGGCTGTAGGTGCCGATGACGCCGGCGCCGTCCTCCTCGTCGGAGCCGGTCTTGTACAGGCGGACCTGCACGCGCTTGGCTTCGGGCGACCAGACCTTGAAGGTCGTTGCGTCCTCGGACCAGACCGCGCCGAGGCCCTCCTCGCCGTAGGCTGCCGCAGCGTAGTTTTCCAGGTAGTCAACGTTGTAGTACCCGTTGATGCCGCGGCTGCTGTGCGTGTCGGCGGCGCTCAGCGGCAGCACGGCCGAGCTGAGCAGGAGCACAACGACGAGCAGCAGAGAGATGAATCTTCTGTACTTCATGATAAACCCCCTTTTCTTCCGCGCCGCAAGCCGGCGCAGAATTCTCTGCAGGCAAAAATCCCGCAGTTTGATACCTTATATTTTAGTCTTTTCCCGTTTGGAAGTCAAGAAATGCCCCGGCAAAAGCGCTTTGCCATTTTTCCTAAAATTTTCGCGGCATTTTTATACAATTTGCGAAAATTTCCGCGCAAAAAAATCGGCCCTCCGTCCGTTCCCGGACAGAAGACCGATGGAGAATCTAATGATTTGACGCGCGCTGCACGCCCCAGATGCCGACGAGGATGCCGATGCAGCAGATCGCGGCGATCCAGGAAAAGGGCTCGTGGAGAAACACCGCGCCGGCAAACACCGAGACCACGGTGGTGAGGTTTGCAAACACGGTCTCGCGGGCGACGGTGAGATACGAGATCGAGTAGCCGTAGAGCACGTAGCTGAGCACCGAGCAGAGCACGCCCAGATAGCCCAGCGGCAGAAGATAAGAAGGATCCTGCAGCGGCCGTATGTAGGCCCCGGGGTCTTCCCGGCAATGCCAGAGCGCCAGCGCCGTGAACACCACCGCGCCCACGCCCATCATCACATAGGTGCGGGTGAAGGACGAAATCTGCGCAGACAGGCTGCGGCTGAGCAGGGAATAGCCGACCGCCGAAACCACCGCCAGCAGCAGCGCCAGCACGCCCAGCAGCTCCGGCCGGCCGCCCTCGCCGCTGAGCAGGCCCACGCCGATCACGCCCAGCACCGAGAGCGCGCTGAACAGCAGCTGCCCCGGCGTGGGCCGCTCCTTCAGAACCGGCGCGGCGATGAGCGTGGCGATCACGGGGATCAGAGCGATCATGACCCCGGAGAAGATGGAGGTCGAGTGCAGCAGGCCGTACTGCTCACCGAAGAAATAGAGCACCGGCTCGAGCAGACCGAGCAGCAAAAGCTGCGCCCGCTGCCCGGCCTTGAGGCCGCGCAGCTCCTGCAGCTTCCGGGGCCAGAGGTGCATCAAAAGAAAGGCCAGCAAAAAGCGGTGACTCAAAAGCACCGGCATCGAGGTCAGATCCAGCGCCTTGCGCGAGGCCATGAAGCTGAAGCCCCAGATCACATGCGCCAGGCCCGTGGCCAGCAGGACCTTCCAAAGCTTGTTGTCTGTTTTTGTCAAAATAAGGCTCCTCGAATATTATTCGGCCAGCACGCGGACCGCCTCGATGGCCGTGTCCACCTCGTCCTCGGTGGTGAAGGGAGAGAAGCTGAAGCGCACCGCGCCCTGCGTCGTGGTGCCCAGGGCCGCGTGCATCCGGGGGGCGCAGTGGGCGCCGGCCCGCACCGCGATGTCAAAGTCCGCCGCCAGCGCGTCCGCCACCCGGGCCGATTCGTAATCGCCGATGTTCAGGCTCACGATGCCGGCCCTGGGGCTTTGCGAAAAGTCGCCGTAGACCGTCACGCCCCGGAGCGCGCGCACGCCCTCGTAAAACTGCTGCATCCGGGCATGCTCTCTTTCGTAGAGCGCCGGGACGCCGACGGAGTCGATGTAGTCCAGCGCCGCGTCCAGCCCCGCGATGCCGTGGGTGTTGAGCGTGCCGGCCTCGAGCCGGGTGGGGTAGGCGGCGGGCTGTTCTTTCTCATAGGAGTGGATGCCGCTGCCGCCGCGCTTGAAGGGCCGGATCTCCACGCCGGGCCGGATGCACAGCCCGCCGGTGCCCTGAGGGCCCATGAGGCCCTTGTGCCCGGTGAAGCAGAGCACGTCGATGCCGGTCTGCGCCATGTCGATGGGCAGAATGCCCGCGGTCTGCGAGGCGTCCACAATGAGCAGCGCGCCCTTCTCGTGGGCCATTTGGGCGATCCGGGCGAGGTCCAGTACGTTGCCGGTCAGGTTGGAGGCGTGGGTGCAGACCACAGCGCGGGTCCCGGGAACGATGCGCCGGGCAAAGTCGTCGTAGTCCACGCGCCCCAGCCGGTCGGCCGGAACAAAATCCAGCGCCAGGCCCCGGGATTGCAGATCATACAGGGGCCGGAGCACGGAGTTGTGCTCCAGGTCGGTCGTAACGGCGCGCTCGCCGGGCGCGAGCAGCCCGTAAATGGCAATATTCAGCGCCTCGGTGGCGTTGCAGGTGAAGATCACGTGATCCGCCCTGGGGCAGCCGAAGCGCCGCGCGAGCTTGCTGCGCGTGTCAAAGATCGTGCGCGCGGCGGCCAGCGACACGCCGTGCGCGCCTCGCGACGGGTTGCCGACGGTCCGGATGGCCTCCGCCACGGCCTCGGCCACCGTGTCCGGCTTGTGCAGCGAGGTGGCCGCACTGTCAAGATAGATCATTCAGGGTTCCTCCGTGGATGCCGGCCGCGCGGAGACCGCACAGCCGTAATGCAGCGCCCGGGTCGGGCAGCTGCCGATGCATTTGCCGCAGCGGATGCACTCAAGGTGGTTGGGCTGCGCAGCGGGATCGACCGCCATCGGACAGACGGCCGCGCACTTGCCGCAGTGGACGCAGGCGGCCCTGTCCAGCTCCAGCTGCAGCAGGCTCACCCGGTTCATCGGCGCGTAGATGGCCCCCAGCGGGCACAGATAGCGGCAGAAGGGCCGACAGATTACAACACTCAGGCTGCACACGGCAACCAGCACGCAGAGCTTCCAGGCAAAGCGCCAGCCCATGGCCGCAAACAGATTGGGGTCGCCCAGCGCCAGCAAAATGCCCGAGAGCGTCCCCGAGGGGCAGAGATATTTGCAGAATACCGGCGTGAGCCTGATCATGATCGGCAGGGCGATCACCATGAGGAGCAGCACCGGATACTTGAGCTTCCGCAGCAGCCGGTCGCCCCGGAAGCTGCGGATTTTTTTCGGAAACGGAATTTTGTACAGCAGGTCCTGCAGCAGCCCGAACGGGCACAGGAACCCGCAGATCGCCCGCCCCAGCAGCGCGCCGAAAAACAGCAGCAGCCCCAGGATATAATAGGGCAGCCGGAAGCGCGTGGCCGAGAGCGCGTTCTGCAGCGAGCCGATGGGGCAGGACCCCACCGCGCCGGGACAGGAATAGCAGTTGAGCCCCGGCACGCAGACCCGCTTGACCGGGCCCTGATAGATGGTTCCGGTGAAGAAGCCCCGGAAATTCGCGTTTTGCAGCAGCGCCGCCACGCCCTGGATGGCCAGTCTTGTTCGTTCCTTCATCGCCTCACCCGATTCCCACGCATTCCAGGCAGATGCGGATGGCCTTGGCCATGACCGCGTCGGTCTGGCCCAGGCCCGCGCCCAGGGCGATCAGACCGGTTCCGGCCGCCAGAAGCAGCAGCGGCATTGTCCGCCGGCGCACGGCTCAGCCCTCCAGATAGGGGAGGATCAGCGCCTCCCAGGCCTCATAGTTCTGCGCGCCGATCACCGGCTCATCGGTGAGCACGCTGCCGTCGCCCGCGACCAGCACGGTGGTGGGCACATAGGCCGAGATGAAGTCCATCATCTCGGGGCTGAAATGGAGGATGGGATAGCCGATGCTGTCCTGCTCCACGAGCGCCCGGGCGTCGTCCTCGCTGTCATTGAACACGCCGAGGATCACCAGGCCCTGATCCTTGTAGGTCTCATAGAGCCTGGCCAGGTCGGGCAGCTCGCCCACGCAGGGGCCGCACCAGGGCTCCCAGAAGTTGACCAGCACCAGCTTCGCGTCCTGAAAATCCGCCATGGTGACGGTGTTGCCGTCCAGATCGGTGGTCGTGAAGTCCAGGACCCTGCCGGTTTCGGCAGCGGGCGCTTCGGTTAGCGGGGCTGCCTCGGTCTCCGGGGCGGCCTCGGTTTCCGGAGCAGCCTCCGTCACATTGGCCGGATCGGTCTGTACCGGCGTCTCATTCTGCGCGCCTGCGCAGCCAACCAGCGCCAGCAGCAGCGCCGCCGAGAGCAACATGGAAATGATCTGTTTCATAGAAAAACTCCTCTCATATACCGTAGTGGCCGATGCCCACATCGGCCATAAGACCTTGGCACATATCGCACCTTCATGGCCGATGTGGGCATCGGCCACTACGAAACCGCGGTCCGGGTAAGCGCCGCGCGGATCGGCTCGATGAGCTGCCGGTCCGCCGGGAGCCAGTCCACGCTCTCGAGCGCCTCCGGCCCCAGCCAGCGGGCGGCCTCGTGCTCGAGCAGCTGCACGCTGCCGGCCGGCAGCGCAGCCCAATAGCACAGCATGTGCAGAAAAAAGCCGGGATATTCATGGTCCACCACGGCAAGCAGCGGCCCCACCTCGATCTGCGCGGCCAGCTCCTCGGCGATCTCCCGGCGCAGCGCCGCCTGCGGCGTCTCGCCGGGCTCGATTTTTCCGCCGGGGAATTCCCAGCCGTCCTTGTCCGGGCCGTAGCCCCGCTGCGTGGCCAGCACCCGGTTTCCGCTTCGGATCACCGCGGCGACCACGTCGATGGTTCGTTTCATGCCTTCGCCTCCCGTGTCGCTTCATTATAGCAGGGAAGCGCGCACAATGCAAGACTGCATTCGGTAGATTTCTCACAGGAAAATCCGCCGCATCGATTGCGTTTTTCTCATTTGTGTGCTATCTTGGAGGCAGAAACCGCAAAGGAGCAGCACATTGAAACAGAGCACTGGCGGCAGGCGCCGCACGAAACGACAAAAGGTGGGGATCGCATTGATCGTTGTACTGGCAATTCTGGTGGTCCTGGCGCTGGCCTTTGGCCTGTGGCTGGCAGGCGTTACCATGACCGGCCGGCGGCAGACGCTGGACGAGGCCCGCGCCTGGCAAGCCGAGCGCTACGACCTCTCCTTCTACGACGCAGCGGAAAAAACCGACTATACCGTCCCGAGCTACGACGGCTACGAGCTGCACGTGCAGCTGCTGCGCAGCCCGCAGGCGAGCGGGAACTATGTCATCATCTCCCACGGCTACACCGACAACCGCTTCGGCGCGCTCAAATACGCCCGGTTCTATCTCGAGCAGGGCTGGAACTGCGTGATCTACGACCTGCGCGGCCATGGAGAGAACGCGCCGACCTTCACCAGCTACGGCATCCGCGAGGGGCGGGATATTGCCGCCCTGGTGCAGGACACCCGCAGCCGCTACCCGGACCTGGTCCGGCTGGGCCTGCACGGAGAATCGCTGGGCGCGGCCTCCACGATCTCGTCGCTGCAATATCGGCCGCAGGTGGACTTTGCCGTGGCCGACTGCGGCTTCTCCGACATCGAAAACGTCCTGCGCGGCGGCTTCCGCAGCGCCCACCTGCCGGGCTTTGTGTTCCGGCTGGCGGATCTCGGCGCGAAGCTGCGCTTCGGATATTTCCTCAGCACCATGCGGCCGATCGACGCGCTGAAGGAAAACGAGGTCCCCATCCTCTTTGTCCACGGCGCCGACGACGGCTTCATCCTGCCGAAAAACTCGCAGGACATGGCCGCCCGGACGAAGGGATACCAGGAGCTGCACCTGATCGCCGGCGCCGGCCATGCCGAATCCGCGCTCGTCGCGCCGGAGGAATACCGGAGCATTTTGACGGAGTTTTTGAACAAATATTCCGACTAAACGCCAAATAACGGGGGTTTTTATCATGAATTGCGAAGAATTTCTGCGCGCGCTCACGGTCAACACCCACAGCAGCATCCGCATTGCGTGCCGCGGCAAGGTCCTGTATGTGGACCCCTTCCGCCTCGAGACCGCGCCGCACGACGCGGATCTGATCTTTCTGACCCACAGCCACTTTGACCATTTTTCCCCCGAGGACATCGACCGGGTCAAAAAGCCCGGCACCGTCTTCGTCCTGCCGGAGAGCATCCGGGCCGAGACCGCCGGGAAGACCGCCGGCCACACGGTCGTGGCTGTGCAGCCCGAGGAAGCATACAGCGTTCTGGGCATTGAGCTCCGGACCGTGCCGGCCTACAACCCAGCCAAGCCCTTCCACCCCCGGGCCAACAACTGGGTGGGCTATGTGCTCTGCCTGGACGGCCTGCGGGTCTACATCGCCGGCGACACCGATGCCACCGAGGAGGCCGCCGGCGTGGCCTGCGACGCGGCGCTGCTGCCGATCGGCGGCAAGTACACGATGGACCCGGCGCAGGCGGCGGAGCTGGCCAACCGCATCCGGCCGGCCCTCGTCGTGCCGGTGCACTACGGCTCCGTCACGGGCGGCGCCGGTGATTTTGAACGCTTTGCCGCCGCGCTCGACCCGGAAATCCGCGTGCAGCGGGTCATCTGAACACGAAAAACGAGGGGATCATCATGCGAAAAACCATCGAAAACGAACAAATGAAGGTCACGATCGACGCCCACGGCGCCGAGCTGCAGTCGATTCTGGGCCGTGACGGGACCGAATACCTCTGGCAGGGCGACCCGGCCTACTGGACCAGCCACGCGCCCAACATCTTCCCCTATGTCGCCCGGCTGACGCAGGGAAAATTCCGCTACAACGGCGCAGAATACGGCTTCGGCAACCACGGCCTGGTCCGCTATGCGGATCTGACGCTGGTCGAGGACGCAAAGGATGCCGCCTGCTTCGAGCTGCGCTCGAACGAGGCCACGCTGCGGCAGTATCCGTTCGAGTTCCGCTACACGATCCGCTATGCGCTCGACGGCGCCCGCCTCGTGATCCGCACGACGGTGGAAAACACCGGCAGCGCGCGCATGTACTTCGCCGTGGGCGGCCATCCGGGCTTCAACGTGCCGCTCGAGCCCGGACTGGAATTTGGCGATTATGTCCTGGAATTTGACCGGGAGGCCCACCCCTACCGCATCCTTCTGGCCGATTCCGGCGCGGTCACGCCGGGGCAGGAGCGCTACGAAATGGAGGACGGCCGGCGCATCCGCCTGCAGCACGCGCTGTTTGACCACGACGCCATCGTCCTGCACCACGCGGCAAAAACCGTCACGATCCGCTCCGACCGGGGCAGCCGGAGGCTCACCGTGTCCTACCCGGATTTCCGTTACGTGGGCTTCTGGCACAAGCCGCGCACCGACGCGCCCTACCTGTGCGTCGAGCCCTGGACCTCGCTGCCCTCCAGAGACGGCATTGTGGAGGACATCACGCTGCAATCGGATCTGCTGTATCTCGACCCCGGCCGGCAATGGCACACCGAATGGTGGATCGAAATCGGCTAAAAGTCCACAAAAGGGGAGAAAACCCATGGAATTTCAAACCAAACGGCTGCTTCTGCGCCCCTGGCGCACCGAGGACGCCGAGATTCTGTATGAATACGCCAGCGACCCGGAGATCGGCCCGCTCTGCGGCTGGAAACCCCACGCGTCCGTCGAGGAGAGCCGGAAGGTCATCGAGACCGTGCTCAAAAAGCCCCTGACCTGGGCGGTCTGCGTGGACGGCAGGCCGGTCGGCAGCGTGGGCCTGTTTCCAACGGATCAGGCGGCGATCGCCCTCCCGGCCCCGGAGCCGGAGGTAGGCTATTGGATCGGCCGCCCCTTCTGGGGCCGCGGCCTGATCCCGGAGGCGGTTTTCTGCCTCCAGCGCTACGCCTTCGAGCAGCTGGGCGCGCCTGCCATGTGGTGCGCCAGCTTCGAGGGCAACCGGAATTCCCGCCGCGTGCAGGAAAAATGCGGCTTCCGCTACCACCACACCGAGGAACGCAAGCCCTTCCACGACACCCTCCGCACCGAGCACTACACCCGCCTCACCCGCGCCGACTGGGAAGCGCAGATCAAAGGCAATATCACCGACAGAGAAGCGCAAATCACCGCCAATATCACCAACTGAATTCCCCAGCGTTATCCGCAAATGAATTCAGCAGAGTTTTTCGAAAAAATGTTGCATTTTCCGAAAAACTCTGCTACAATCACCATGCTGCACCGTTCCACCGCAGCACAACCGAATATCTCCGGGTTTAGCGAAGTTTGGTATCGCGCTTGGTTTGGGACCAAGAGACCGTGGGTTCAAGTCCCGCAACCCGGACCAAAAATCCTCTGAGATCGTCGATCCCAGAGGATTTTTTGCTCTTTCTTTGTTTATTGCGACGCAAATAATGCAGCATAAGACTCAAGAATATAAGCCTTTTAAATATTCTGCCACGCATTCTATTTCAGGGAAAAGAGAAGCTCGGTTTATAGAATAAGATTTCAATTCTTCAAGGATCTTTTTCTTTTTGTCTACAAGTACAACTACCTTCTTTTGCTTATCTTTATAACGGAATGATTCTAACGCCCCAATATCATCAGACAACCCGCATAGGATAAAAGCTCCATCTTGTTTTACGATTCTATTGTTATTCTTCAGTGCATAAACAATGTAGCTCGTTAACAAGTCTTCCTTGTTAATCTCTGATTGAAAAGCAGGTTTCTCCAAACGAACCTCGTGAATCAACCGTGCTACACCTTTGTTAAATGCTTTGTTACCCATTCGCGGGTCTTCTGCTAAATGCCGAAATTCTTGCTGTTTATCATACGAAAAAGCCGGTAAACTTGCCAGAATTGAAACCGTATCACTTTGTGGATATTTAATCTCCTGTGGCTTTGCAGATATAAGGATGAGTTCA
>CADBKF010000035.1 GCA_902795195.1 Oscillospiraceae bacterium | reverse complement strand
GCAGGTCTCCACACTGCCGCACCCCGAGTCGGGGGTTACACTTCCTCCTTTTTTGATGTACGACGCCCAAGAAGTGGAGTGGTACGCCGCCATTTGAATATTTTTTTACTTCCGCAGCGCGGCGGAAGATTTCTTTGGAATTTCCCCGGCCGGCAAGGATGCCGGCCGGGGCGCATGGGTCAGATTAGTTTGCGTAGTAGGCGTCGAGATACTTCTGGAAGATGGAGAGGTACTGCTGCAGGCCGTAGGCGTCGAGGTCCTTCTGCAGCTGCTCCCAGTCGGCATCGGTGAAGCCGTTCATGATCCAGTCCGCACGAGCGCCGTTGATGCACTTGTAGATATCGGCGTTCAGGTTGGAGATGGTCTTGGTGTCCTCGGTGGTCATGAACACGTTGGGGTAGACGTACTTGGTGTTCATGTCGGGGGTGTAGACGTTCTTGATCCAGTCCAGACGATACTGGGCATCGTCGGGGCAGGTGACGTAGACGCCGTAGTAGCTGTCGAGGATGGCCAGGGGGCCGCCGACGCACTCGGCTTCACGAACTTCCACGGGGGAAGCGTCGCCCAGCCAGGTGTGCTTCAGCATGGGCTCGCCCTTGTCGTTCTCGCTCATCTCGAAGATGTCGAATTCGTCATCTTCGCCGTAGGTGCCCCAGTTGTTCTGCGGGGACTGCAGGGGATCGTACATCTACGCAGCGGCCGCGGTCAAAGCCGGAGGTGAAGGAGCCGTTGGCGGGGGTGATGTTGCGCACATCAGCGGTCAGGGCGGGCAGCGGCACCCAGCTCTTGCCGGCGATCAGGTCGTCCATGGAGACCTGTGCGATGTTGGCCACGTCCCAGGAGAAGCAGACGCCGTAGCGGCCGGACTTGCCCTTGGCAACGTAGGTGGACCATTCCTGCGTGAAGGCTTCCTTGTCGATGAGGTTCTCGGTCCACAGCTTGTGCAGCCATTCGATGCCCTTCTTGAAGCCCTCGGTGTTGGCGGGGCAGATGACCTTCAGGTCGTCGGACACGACGATGTGGCGGCCGTCATCGGGATCGCCATAGCCTTCGCCGAAGCCGTTGGTCAGAATGCGGCAGTCCTCGTTGCCGGAGCCGATGATGCAGGACATGGGGATGATGTCGCCGTCGATGTTGAATTCCTTCTTCAGCGCGTCGGCATTGTCGCGGAAGGCGATCAGAACCTGCTCGAACTCGTCAACGGTGGTGGGAATTTCCAGACCCAGGAAGTCGAGCCAGCCCTTGTTGATGAAGGGCATGTTGCCGACGGTCTGGATGGCGGTCTTCTCGTAGCCGAGCTGCTCGATCCAGGGCAGAGCCCAGATGTGGCCGTTCTCGTCCTCGCACATGGCGCGGTACTCGGGAGCCTGCTCAAAGACCTTGCACAGGTTGGGCATGTACTTGTCGATGTAGTCCTCGACGTTGATGATGACGCCCTGCTTGGCGTACTTCAGAAGGTCGGTGTCATTGAAGCCGGCGGTGAAGACGAACTCGGGCAGGGTCTTGAGGTTTGCCATTTCGAGGGAGATCTTGTCGCCCCACTGGTCGCTCTGGATGGCCTTCCAGTCCACATGGACGTTGGTCTTCTCTTCCAGGCGCTTGAAGATGGTGCGGTTGTTGGGCTCGGACTCGCTGCCCACGGGGAAGCTGGTCAGGCCGGTGATGGTGGCCTTCTCTGCCAGGGGGAAGGTCAGGGAGTCGGGATCGACCTCGGTGCCGGTGTTGCCGCCGCTGGCGTTCTGGCCGCCGCAGCCGGCGAACATCACGGCAACCATGACGACGCAGAGAAGCAGACTGATAATTTTCTTCATAACTTTTTCCTTTCCATTTTTTATCATCACTGACTGCATGGCAATCACTGATCACAGAGGGATTAGCCCTTGACGGCGCCGGCCATGATTCCGTTGTCGAAGTACTTCTGGAAGAACGGATACATGATCAGCAGCGGCAGGCTGGAGATGATGATGGTGGCGTACTTGAGCAGCTCGGCCATCTGGGCGCGGGCTGCGGTGCTCTGCATGTCAGCGACCATGCCCGCTTCGGGCTGGTTCTGAATCAGGATGGAGCGCAGAACGAGCTGCAGGGGCTGCTTGGCGGCGTCATGGAGATAGATCATCGCGTCAAAGTAGCTGTTCCACATACCCACGAACTGCCACATGGAGATGGTGGCGATGATGGGGGAGCACACGGGAAGCAGGATCTTGAAGAAGTAGACCATCTCGGAGGCGCCGTCGATCTCGGCGGCTTCCTGCAGATCTCTGGGCACGCCCATGTAATATGTACGGGCGATGATCATGTTCCACACGCTGAAGCAGCCGGGCAGCAGGATGGCCCAGATGGTGTTGAGCATGCCGAGGTTGCTGATCAGCAGGTAGGTGGGGATCAGGCCGCCGCCGAAGAACATGGTGATGACAAAGATCGTGTTGAAGAAGCCCTTGCCCTTGAAGTCCGCGCGGGACATGGGGTAGGCGGCCAGCAGCGTGACGACGACCGACAGGAGCGTGAAGAGCACAGAGTAGATGATGGCGTTTTTGAAGCCGACCCAGATCTGTGCGTTCTCCAGAACGCGCTCGTAGGCGGTGGTGGTCCACTTCGAGAAGTCGAAGGTCAGGCCGCTGTTCTGCAGGGTGATGGGATCGATAAAGGAGGCCAGAATGATGTAGACCATCGGGAAGATGATTGCCACAACAAACATGCCCAGAAGAATGTAGCCGATGATCAGAAGGACCTTGTCACCGACCGGGAGCTTTGCAAATTCGCTCTTTTTCTTGACTTTTTGATTCATCTTGCGCCCTCCTCTTAAATGCCCTTGCCTTCGTTCATCTTCTTGACGATCTGGTTCATGGAGATGAGGAGGATGATGTTGATGATCGTGTTGAAGAGGCCGACGGCCGTGGAGAAGCCGTAGTCGCCGTCGAGAAGGCCCTTCTTGTAGACGTAGGTGGAGATGATTTCGGAAGTGGACATGTTCATATCCGTCTGCAGGGCGTAGGCCTTTTCAAAGCCGATGCTCATGATGTTGCCGACGCTCATGATGAACTGGATGAGAACGGTGTCCTTGATCGCGGGCCATTCCACTGCCTTGATCTGCTGGATGATGTTGGCGCCGTCGATGACGGCAGCCTCCTTCAGCTCCTTGCTGGCGTTGGACAGCGCAGCGGTGTAGATGATGGAGGCCCAGCCTGCGCCCTGCCAGATGCCGCTGGCGATGTAGATCGTGCGGAACGCAGAAGGCATGGTCATGAAGTTGGTGTTGGTGCCCAGCAGGGAGTTGAGCATGCCGGTCGGGGAAAGCAGGATTCTCACGATACCGCAGAGCACGATAACGGAGATGAAGTTCGGCATGTACAGAACCAGCTGGATGTTCTGCTTGGTCTTTTTGCTCATGATGCGGTTGAGCAGGAAGGCCAGGATGATCGGGATGGGGAAGCCCCAGAGCAGGCCGTACACGCTCAGCTTCAGCGTATTCATCAGATACTGCATGAAGTCGGGCGAGGACAGGAAGCGCTTGAAGTTTTCCAGGCCGATCCATTCGCTCCCGAAGATCCCTCGAATCGGATTGTACTCCGTGAAGGCCATCGAGATGCCGCCCATGGGAAGATAACGGAAGATGACGGTCAGAAGGAAGGCAGGCATCATGAAGATCAGATACAGCTGCCAGTGCTGCCGCATGTAGACTCCCGTGTTGTGCAGACGGGAGGCTCCCTTTACTTCCTTGGAGGCGGACGGTGCGTCTTTTTTCATCTTACTCCTCCTTTGATGTGGTACGGGAAATCTGAAAAGCTGCGCATCTTCACACCGCCAGTAATGTGCAAATGCACAAATTTACAGATTCTTGCACAACTATCCTAGCATCCAATTTCCGGCTTGTCAACAAAAAAATGTGCATATGCACGATTTCAGTTCATTGCACAATTCCGGAAAGAGAGAATTGTGCAATTTGTTATTTATTTATTATTTATAAGGAGAATTTCGGCGAAAGAATTGACAGATGTAAAATCCTGTGATATGTTAAACACAATATGTAATGAGGTGCAGACATGGGAAAGAAAGTCACGATTCAGGATATTGCCGATGCGCTGGGCGTATCCAGAAACACGGTTTCCAAGGCAATCAACAACACCGAGGGTCTGGCTGACGCCACCCGGGAGCGGATTCTGAATAAAGCGGTGGAAATGGGCTACAAGCAGTTCTCCTATGTGCAGTCACTCACCCGCGCGGCCGGCTTTGCCGGGCACAGGACGGCGGAGCTGTCTGCGCAGAGAGGAGAGATCGCCCTGCTGTCGGCGATTCGGCTCAACGATTCCCATTTTGCCTCCACAATGCTCGACCGGCTGCAGCGGGAGCTGCTCCAGATGGGCTATCGGATCAACACCTACCACGTGCGCAGCACGGACATTGCCGCCCGGCAGCTGCCGCTCTCCTTTGCGCCGGAGCGGGTCAGCGCCGTCGTCTGCATCGAGATGTTCGACTGGGACTATGACATGATGCTCTGCCAGCTCGGTCTGCCGATCCTGTTCATTGACGGCCCCGTGCGCCAGGGCGGCCGCTCGCTGCCGGCCGACCAGCTCTACATGGACAGCCTCGGCGAGGTCGAGCGGCTGATCAGCGGCATGCTTGCACGCGGCGTTCGCCGCGTCGGCTTCATCGGCGACTGGCTGCACTGCCAGTCCTTCCGCGAGCGCCGTCTGGCGACCTGCTGCTCGCTTCTGATGGCGGGCATTCCGGTGGAGGAGCGGTTCATGATCCGTTCGGTCTCCGCCCAGGAGATCCTCGCGCATCTGGCCGCGCTCGACGAGCTGCCCGAGCTCTTTGTGTGCGCCAACGATTTTGTGGCCTGCGACACGCTGCAGGCGCTCAAGACGCTGGGCAAGTCCGTGCCAGAGGATGTGATGCTCTGCGGCTTTGACGACGCGCCAGAATCCCGCATGGTCCTGCCCGCGCTGACCACGGTGCACATCCACACGCAGATTATCGCCTATTCCGCGGTCCAGCTGCTGATTTCGCGGATCGAGGAGCCGTCTCTGGACTACCGCAAGGTCTACACCGAGACCGAGCTCATCTGCCGCGAATCCACCCGATTCCTGCCGTTGGGAGAGATACAGAAATGAAATTCTTCTCATATGACAGCAAATTCAGCCAGATCATGCTGAAATTCTGCTATGCCTGCTGGCTGAACCTCCTGTGGGCGCTCTGCTCGATCCCGATCGTGACCGTGGGCGCCTCCACGACCGCTCTGTACTATGTCATGCTCAAGCTGGCTCGGGGCGAGGAGGGCAACGTGACCACGATGTTCTTCCGCTCCTTCAAGGAAAACTTCAAGCAGGCCACGGTGCTCTGGCTCATCCTGTTTGCCTTCGGCCTGTTTCTGGGCGCCGACGGCTATGTGCTCGCCCACCTGAGAAAGAGCACGGCGGGCCCCCTGCCGGTCGTGTTCACGCTGCTTCTGGCGGTGGTGATCGCCGCGGCGGTGCTCTATACCATTGTGCTCATCTACGTGTTCCCCCTGGTGGCCTCGGTGAAGAACACCAATCTGGCCATGCTGAAAAATTCGTTTTTGGTGGGCACGCGCTATCTGTTCGTCACGATCCTGGTCTTTGCGATCCACTTTGTGATCTTTTTCATCACGGTGCGCTTCTTCACGCCGCTGCTGATCGCCGGCGAGGGCCTGTGCGCGCTTTTGAGCTCGCTGCTGCTCTGGCGCGTGATGGACGCGGTCTCCTACAACCCGGACGCCGCCCCGGAGGACGACGATGCAGAAGAATGAGCACGACAAGCTCGCAGCCAAGGCGGCTTATCGGGAGCTGCCCCTGCGGCAGAAGCTGGAGCATATCTGGATCTACTTCAAGTGGCCGATCCTGCTGGGTCTGGCCGCGCTGATCATCGCAGGCGCCGTGACCAAGCGGGTTTTGACCAAAAAGGACCCGGTGCTGTATCTTGCCTACATCAACACGGCCGTGGGCAGCGAGCTCGACGAGGCGCTCGGCCCCGGCTATCTGGACTGGGCCGGCGCGGATCCGAAGAAGCAGGAGGTTCTCATCTACCGCGAGCTCTATCTGTCCGAGGACGCGGGCCTCATCACCCATGAGACGGCCTACGCCTCCCGGCTCAAGACCATGGCCGCCATCGAGGGCCACCAGCTGGATCTGGTGCTGGTGAGCAGGGAGGCCTGGGATATGCTCTCTGCCAGCGGCTATCTTCTGCCGCTGGACACGGTGCTGCAGGAAACCCCTGCGCTGAAGGAGCAGCTTGCACCGTATCTGGCGGAGAACGAGATCATCCTCGAGGACAACGCCATCGAGGTGCAGCTCGGCGAGGCCGAGCGCTACGAGGCCGTCACCGAGACCGCCTTCAACGCGGTGGACCTCTCCGCGTGCCCCCGCATCCGGGCCGCCGGCTTTGACGAGCCCGTCTACCTCGCCGTCATCGCCAATACCCCGCGCCTTGCGACCTGCCTGGATTACATGGAATACCTTTATGCAGAGTAGAATAGAGCAAAAACCCCGCGAGCCGGCACAAAATTGTGCCGGCTCGCGGGGTTTTTTAGGGATCAGGGATCAGGGATCAGGGTTAGGGAATAGGGAATAGTGAATAGGGAATAAGGGATCAGGGGCAGTTGAAAGTTGACAGTGGAAAGTGGAAAGTGTAGGGACGAGCCTTGCTCGTCCGGTGTGCGCAGCACACATCGTTTGCGTTCAGCAAACGATTGGCCTGCACCGTTTTTCCTGCGGAGCATGCATCCTTCGGATGCGCGGACGAGCAAGGCTCGTCCCTACGGTCAAAAAAGGACTGCGATGCATACTTTACGGACCACTGAATACTGACAGCCAGCCACTCTCCACTCCACCCCTGCGTTGCCGGACAAGCAAGGCTTGTCCCTACACTGTCCACTGTCAACTCACGCCTCGCTCCTCACGCCACACGCCGCACTTCCTGCCCCTGCCGCTGCTGCAGGGCGCGGCGGAGGAGGAAGATGGCGAGGAGCGCGCCCAGGCCTTCGCCCAGGACGAGCGCGCTGGCCAGGCCGACCTCTGCAAACAGCCGGTCGAGCAGGAACATCGCCGGGATGTAGAACAGCAGCTCGCGGGCAAAGGCGTGCAGCAGGGTCCTTCTGCCGTCGCCGATGGCCTGCATACAGAACGAGGTGTGGTAGTTGAGGAACTGCACGGGCGAGGCCACGCAGCGGATGCGCAGAAACAGCGCGGCATAGGCGATGGTCCTGAGCGCGGTTTCGGCGTCGCTGGTGTTGGTGCTCAAAAACAGCCTGGAGGCCGGGGCGGCGAACAGCTCAAAAATCGCAATGCACACAGCCGAGACCAGCAGGCCCCAGATGCGGGCGGTTTTGATCGTGTCGCGCATCCGTTTGTGGTCGCCCGAGGCGTAGTTGAACGCCACGATCGGCAGCATGCCCTGACAGATGCCGATGTTGACCGCGTTGGGCAGGCGCTCGAGCTTCATGACGATGCCCATGCCGGCGAGCACCAGGTCGTTGTGGGCGCTGGCGAGGATGTTGAGCACGATGTTGGCCAGATCAAACAAGCCCGAGAGCACCGCCGAGGGCACGCCCACGGCGAATACGGCCTTGATGCTGCCCTTGCCGGTCTGCCGGGCGTCCCCGAAGCGGAGGCTGAGCGGCGCCTCTTTGGAGGCACGCTGATACGCGAAGAGCAGATACACGCAGGCCGCGACGTTGGACAGGGTGGTGGCGATGGCCGCGCCCGTGACCTCGTTGCCCGGCTTGAGCAGCACAAACATAAACAGCGGGTCGAGCACCACGTTCAGGATGCCGCCGCCGCTCATGCCGATGCTGGCCTGGGTGGAGTAGCCGGCGTTGCGCAGCAGATGGCCCAGCGTCATCATCAGCACGCACGGGAGGCTGCCGAGCACCACGACGATGAAGCCGTAGCTGCGGGCATAGTCCATCGTGGCCTCGGACGCGCCGAGAAAGCGCAGGATCGGATCAAGGAAAAGGCCGATGAGGGCAGAGTAGATCAGCGCAATGGCGATCGCGCCGTAGACGGAAAACGCGCTCACGCGCCGGGCCTCGTCGTAATTTCCCATGCCGGAGAGCCGGGCCATCAGGCTGCCGCCGCCCACGCCGAACAGGCCCGACAGGGCGATGTTCATGAGAAACAGCGTCAGCGTCACGGTCGTGGCCGCCATCATGTAGGAGTTGCCGGTCCGGCCGATGAAGAACGCGTCCACCATGTTGTAGATCAGGTTGACCAGCTGGCTGATGATGGTGGGCACCGCCATGGTCATCAGTGCCTTGGGCACCGATACGCTTTTGAACAGTTCGGTTTTGCTTTGATTATGCTTCATTTGGATTGCCTGCTTTGATTTTTTTGGGTATTCTATCACAGCCCTGCCGATTTGGCAAGGCTGTTTTTTCAGCTCAGCGCCGCAAATTTTCGCCAGCCGGCCACGCGCCGCTTCATGCCGGCGAGGTCCAGAACGCCGTGGGCAAAGCCCTTGCGCACCAGCTCCGGCGGCACAAATTCGTCGTATTTTTCAAACACCGGGACCTCGTTCTCGTACACCAGCGCCAGCGGATCAAAGTCCTGCTCGGCCTCCTCACAGACGATCTCATAGAACTCGGCTTCGCCGGCCTGCATCGTGAACTGCATGTAGTACGGCCGGGAGGACTGCAGGCCGCGCAGGCCGAGCCGCGGCGCGCAGCGCAGCTTCAAAAAGCGCTCCATGGCGAGGAATGCGTAGCTGCCCAGCCACGGAAACAGCGCCCACATCTTGCCGCCCAGATGGACCAGCGGCCGCTCGGACATCTGCGATTTGCAGAAGGTGTCGCGCGCGTCGGCCAGGCGGCAGACCGCATGGGGCATCAGGTAGGGGTAGGACTTCTCCTCGCTGAGCACCCGGTACATCCGCTCGAGGATGCGGGTGTGGATGTCGCCGGCCACGTCGCCGAAGTAGGCGGGGATGTTGCCCTTGACCAGCGTGCAGAAGACCTCGTGCCGCTGGTGGTCGACCTCCTCGACGACCCAGACCCGGCCCGCGATGGCGATCTTGTCGCCGACGGGTGGCGGCTTGACGATGGTGCCCAGCTGCTCGGAGCCGGCGCGCACCGTGTATTCCACGTTCTCCTGGAAGACCGCGTAGAACTTGTAGCTGTTCACAACGCGCTCACCCGCCAGGCCCAGGATCAGCCCGCCGTTCTCCGTGCGGCTGATGTGGTCAATTTCCAGCAGGTGCCGCAGCAGCAGGCGGAAGTCGTCCTGTGAGATGCGGGCAAAGCAGGCGAGCGTCAGCACGCGGGAGGCCAGCTCGCCCGGCGTCATCTCGCCGTGCGAGGCCAGCGTGCTCATGGTCTGGTGGTAGAGCAGGCTGTAGGGCAGCCGGTCCAGGCGCGGCGGCTCGACAAAGCGCTCTTCAATATAGAGCTGCACCAGCGCGATGCCCTGGATGAGATACCACGGGATGCTGTCGGGCAGCATGGCTCTCGCCTCCTGGTGATCCTCGCGCATGACAAACCACATCTCCGACGGATCGCCCCGCCGGCCGGTGCGGCCCATGCGCTGCAGAAAGCCGGAGACCGTGAACGGCGCGTCGATCTGGAAGGCGCGCTCGAGCCGGCCCACGTCGATGCCCAGCTCCAGCGTGGCCGTGGCGCAGACCGACAGGAGCGAATCGTCGTCCTTCATCTCCTCCTCGGCGCTCTCGCGGTAGGAGGCCGAGAGGTTGCCGTGGTGGATGAGGAAGCGGTCGGGCTCGTGGTTGACCTCGCAGTACTGCCGCAGCTGCTGGCAGACCGCCTCGCACTCCTCGCGGGAATTGGTGAAGATCAGGCACTTTCTGCCCCGGGTGTGCTCGAAGATATAGCCGATGCCCGGGTCCGCCGCCTTTGGCGCGGTGTCGGTGGGTTCTTCGAGCGGAAAAGCCTGTTCCATGTCATTCTGAGGCGCTTGCGCCGAAGAATCTGAAACGGATTGAGATTCTTCGCTGCGCTCAGAATGACAGGTGGGGGAGCTTGCAGCAGGGCGGCCTTCATCCGCCTGAGGGGCCTGGTTGTAGAAGTGCTCCATGGAGAGCCGCCAGACCTCCCTGCCGCCGTCAAACTTCGGGATGACGGTGCTCCGGCCGCTGCCGGCGGCCAGAAACTGCCCGGCCAGCTCCGGATTGCCGATCGTGGCGGAGAGGCCGATCCGCCTGGGGTCGCAGCCAGCCAGCCGGCACAGCCGCTGGATCAGACAGAAGGTCTGCAGGCCCCGGTCGGCCCGCAAAAGAGAGTGGATCTCGTCGATCACGACGAAGCGCAGGTCGCCGAACAGCGACGGGATCTCCATGTGCTTGTTGATCAGAAGCGATTCCAGCGACTCGGGCGTGATCTGCAGAATGCCGGCGGGCTTTTTGAGCAGCTTGCGCTTCTTCGACTGGGCCGCGTCCCCGTGCCAGCGCGTGACGGGGATGCCCTGCTCCTCGCACAGCTCGCTCAGCCGGCCGAACTGGTCATTGATGAGGGCCTTGAGCGGCGCAATGTAGAGCACGCCCACGGTCCGGGACGGGTCCTCGTCCAGCAGCGTCAGGATCGGGAAGAAGGCCGCCTCGGTCTTGCCCGAGGCTGTGGAGGCCGTGAGCAGCACGTTTTCCCCGGTGCCGAAAATGGCGTCGCCCGCCGCGTTCTGCACTGCCCGCAGCCGGTCCCAGCCGGCGCGGTAGATGTAGTCCTGGATGAAGGGCGCGTAACGGTCAAACACGTTCATATCGTAAACTCCACAAAGTCCGGATCACGCTGATCCGACACGGCCTCGGATCTGGCGTAGCTGAATTCGTCGGATTCCAGCAGCGCGGCGAGGTCCATCTCCGGGTGCTGGTACAGCAGATCCAGCAGCTCGATGAAGTCCCGGATGACCTCGCGCGGCGTGATGTTCTGGTCTGCGCCGATGCGCCCGTACTCGATTTTGATAAAGTCCGCGAGCTCCCCGGTCCCGATGCGCCGGGCGTAGCCGTAGAGGTCTGCGTGCATGGCGGCGAGCTTTTCGCACAGCACCAGCATTTCCTCTGCCGTCAGCGGCTCGAGGCGAATGACGGGCGCGAGCAGATCGCGCGCGCCGGGCTTGGAGAAGCGGCCCTCCGCCAGGCGCGAGCGCAGCGCCTCGTAGCTGTAGATGCCGCGGCGCTTGTCCTCCAGGGCCTGGGGCGTTGCGCCCATGAGAATGCCCAGATACCGCGCCTTGCCCTGCAGCGTGTCGTTGTACATCGTCAGGATTTTTTCGTAGTTGTACTGCCGGGTGATCGAGTTGGGGATCTTGTAGATGTTCACCAGCTCGTCGACCATGATCATCATGCCGCTGTAGCCGGCCAGCCGGAAGAAGACGGCAAAGAGCTTGAGATAGTCGTACCAGTCGTCGTCACTGATGATCATGTTGACGCCGAGGGCCTCCCGGGCCTCGCTCTTGAGGCTGTACTCGCCCCGGAACCAGCGCACGATGCGCGCCTTGGTCTCGTCGTCGCCGTTCAGATAAGCCCGGTAGTAGGCGGACAGCAGCTTTGCAAACTCAAAGCCGTGCACCAGCTCGCTCACCGAGGCGGTGACGGCAAAGATCTTTTTGTCGGTGGCCGCGGCCAGGGCCGGATCGCCGGGGCGCAGGCCTGTCTCGGCGACGGCCTCGCTCTGCACCGCGCTGATCCAGCGGTCGAGCACCAGCGTGAGCGCGCCGCCCTCCGGCCGGGTCTTGGTCGAGAGGTTGGAGATGAGCTCCCGATAGGTGGCAAGGCCCTGGCCGCGCGTGCCCTGCAGACGCCGTTCCGGCGAGAGGTCCGCGTCGGCCACGATGAAGCCGCGGTCCATCACATAGCTGCGGATGGTCTGCAGCAGAAAGCTCTTGCCGCTGCCGTAGCGGCCGACGATGAAGCGGAAGGACGCGCCGCCCTCCATGATGATGTCCACGTCGTGCAGCAGGGCCTCAATTTCGCTTTTCCGGCCCACCGTGATATACGGCAGGCCGATGCGCGGCACCACGCCGCCCTTGAGCGAGTTGAGCACGGTCTGCGCGATGCGCCTGGGTACCTTTTTATGTTCCTCCATGGCTTGTTCCTCCAAGGATTTGTATCAAATCTTCAATATAGTCGTCCACGAGCAGCAGCCGGTCGTCCTCGCACAGCAGCACCGTGTCGCCGATCTCGTCGAAGAGCGCCTCGTTCACAGCGTCGGCCACGATGGACGGCATCAGGTGATTTGCCCGGATGAGTGGGCCGGGGTCCTGCCCGGCCAGCAGCGTCCGGAGGATCTGCAGCTGCACCGCGTCCAGGGGGAGGTCGCTGCGCTCAGGCGCCGGGCCTTGGACTGGCTCGGGTGCGGGCGCCGCTTCGGGTGCGGGCACCGCTTCGGGTGCGGGCGCTGCTTCCAGGGCTTCAATTTCCTCGATTTCGTCCGCCGTCAGAAGGCTCTCGCGGGTGGCAGCCGCATCCCGGCGGATCTGCTCGAGGCCGGAGAGGTCGATCGTGATCCTCGGCCGCGCGGCCTCGAGGGCGGCCCGGCGGTCGGCCGCGAGCACGGCGTCGATATAGGGCCCTGCCCAGGCGTCCTCGGGCTTTTCGCGCAGATAGCGGCCAGTTTTCAGATAGCGGCGCAGCCTTGCGTCGGCCGCGTGCAGCAGGCCGGAAAACAGGCTGCGGTCAAAGGCCTTGGGGTCAAAATATGCCGTCTCCCACAGCCCGCCCCGGCGGCGGTAGCTGCGGCAGGGGCCGAGCGCGTAGTCCCGGTCCTCGGGCCGCGCCGGGTCATAGACCACCGCGTTGACGAGCGGGTACCAGCGAGCCCGGCGCATCGGGCCGAAGCAGCGGGTGAACAGGTCCTGCCCCTGCTGCAGATCCTTGGCGCAGGCACGCCAAATTTGGGCAAACAGGCGCCGGCCGCGGTCCGGATCGCCGGCCAGCACCGGCGTGCGTTCGAGCTTTTTTGCGCCGAAGTGCAAAAGCGCCGCGAAGATCTCGTCCTCGGTGTGCGCTTCGGGCGCCTGCAGGACGCCCAGCGCCTCGTCCCGGGCGAGCAGCGCCGGGTCCGCAGCCTGCCGGGCCAGCGCCGGCGGCAGCGCGTGGAGCACCGAAAATTCCAGCATCCAGCGCCGCAGATTGGGCCGGATCGATGCCTCGCCAATGCCCGAATCCAGAAACAGCGCCTCAAATTCCAGCAGCTTTTGCAGGGCGTCCTCGGCGGAAGCCGCCCCGACGCAGTTGAGCAGCTCATATATATAAATGTAGGCGGCGGAGGCCGGGATCGGCTGCGCCTGCCCCTGCCGCAGCCTGGTGCGCCAGGTGAAATAGCCGCGCAGCTGCGTGGTGCTCAGGTCCTGATAGGTGGGAAAATAGCAGGAAAAGTCTCCGGTCCAGGGCACGTCGTCGGTATAATCCTGCATGAATTCCGCCTGGCGGCGGAAGTTTTTCGCTCTGGTCTCGTCGGAGACCCTGCCGTATACAAACATGCGCCGCAGCCGGCGCAGCTGCTCGGGAAGCTGCTCTCTGGGCGGCCGGTAGCTGCTGCCGGCAAAGGGCAGCGCCGTGTCCCGATAGCCTCCGGCGGCTGTGTGGTTGTCCAGCACGAGGGTGTAGCCGTGCGGCCGGCCAAGCGCCACGGCCCGATCCAATAGATGAAAAACGACCTCGGGCTCGGTGCGTGCGTCAAAGATCACGCCCAGCCACTGCCCGCCCCGCATCCGGGTGGGCAGGGAGAGGTAGGGCGCCGGGTGCTGCAGCAGCGCCTCTGCGCCGCAGCGGATGTCGCAGCGCTGGAGCTCCTCGCCGCGATCGGGGTCCCACTGGCGCATGAGCAGCGCCACCCACTTGCCGGTCTGCGGGTGGCAGAGCACCGAGAAGCCGGGGAAGTCCGCCCACTTGTGCTGCTCCGCCATCTGATAGGTCCCGGCGGCATATGCCGTCAGCTCTGCAAGCTCCATGCGCACACCTCCCATTTTACGATCTGAATCTATCATACACCCCAAAGGGCAAATTGTCAAACGGGATCGGACATTGCACCGGATTGTGAGAGAAATATCACACACCCTGCCAGCTTGCATTTTGCGTGCCCCGGTGCTATACTGATACAAATATTCATGCACAGAGCATGCAGAAACATTCAAAATCCACAGGAGGATTTCATCATGATGCAGACACAGGAATTGAAGCTCACCCGCCGCTGGGACAAGACCTTCCCGAAGAGCGACAAGGTCCGCCACAGCAAGGCGACCTTCGTCAACCGCTACGGCATCACGCTGGCGGCGGATCTGTATGTGCCCAAAGGCGCAAAGGGCAGGCTGCCGGCCATCGCGGTGTGCGGCCCCTTCGGCGCGGTCAAGGAGCAGTGCAGCGGCCTCTATGCCCAGACGCTGGCCGAGCGCGGCTATCTGACCCTGGCCTTCGACCCGTCCTTCACCGGCGAGAGCGGCGGCGAACCCCGCTATATGGCCTCGCCCGACATCAACACCGAGGACTTCATGGCGGCCGTGGACTTCCTCTGCGTGCAGGAAAACGTCGATCCCGAGCGCATCGGCATCCTCGGCATCTGCGGCTGGGGCGGCATGGCGCTCAACACCGCGGCGCTCGATGTCCGCGTCAAGGCGACCGTCTCCATGACCATGTACGACATGACCCGCGTCAACGCCAACGGCTACTTTGACAGCGAAAACAGCGAGGAAGCCCGCTACGCACACAAAAAAGCCCTCTGCGCCCAGCGCATCGAGGACTACAAAAACGGCAGCTACAAGCTCGGCGGCGGCGTGGTGGACCCCCTGCCCGAGGACGCGCCCTTCTTCGTCAAGGACTACTACGACTACTACAAGACCCCGCGCGGCTACCACAAGCGCTCGCTCAACTCCAACGGCGGCTGGAACGTCATTGGCTGCATGAGCTTCATGAACCAGCCGATCCTCAAGTACATCGGCGAGATCCGCTCGGCGGTGCTGATCGTCCACGGCGAGGCGGCCCACTCCTGCTATTTCAGCCGCGACGCCTACAACGACATGGTGCGCAACAACCAGTTCACCGAAAACAAGGAGCTGCTGATCATCCCCGGCGCGGTGCACACCGACCTCTACGACGGCGGCGGCAAGGACGCCATCCCGTTTGACAAGCTGGACGCGTTCTATGCGCAGTACCTCAGATAAGGGAACGCCCATGAAGTACAGGATCAACAAGCGGACCGGCGACCGGATCTCGGAGATCGGCTTCGGCTCTGCCTACCTCTTTGAGGCCGGAATGGCCGAGGGCGTCCGCGCGCTGGAGACCGCCGTGGAGGGCGGCATCAACTACTTTGACCTCGCTGCCGGCGACGCGGCCGCCTTCCCCATCTGGGGCAAGGCGCTCGCCCCGGTGCGGAAGCAGGTGCTGTTCCAGATCCACTTCGGCGCGGACTACTCCAAGGGCGGCTACGGCTGGTCGCTCAAGCTCGAGGACGTGAAGCGCTCGGTCGACTGGCAGCTGGGGGAGCTTCACACCGACTACATCGACTACGGCTTCATCCACTGCCAGGACGAGCTGGCCGACTGGGCGCAGTATCAAAAAAACGGCGTCTACGCCTATTTGCGCTCATTGCAGGCGCAGGGGGTCGTGAAGCACCTGGGCCTGTCCTCGCACACGCCGGTGGTCATTTCGCGGATCATGGACGAGGCGCCGATCGACATGCTGATGTTCTCGGTGAACCCGGCCTACGATTACGGCCAGGGCGAGTACGCCAACGGCAGCGTGGACGAGCGCAGCGCGATCTATCGCCGCTGCGAGAAGGAGGGCGTGGGCATCTCGGTCATGAAGCCCTTCTCCGGCGGGCAGCTGCTCGATGCAAAGCAGTCGCCCTTCGGCCGGGCGCTCACGCGGGCGCAGTGCATCCAGTACTGCCTGGACAAGCCCGGCGTGCTGACGGTGCTGCCCGGCGCGGCCAATGCCCGGGAGGTGGAGGAGCTGCTGACCTACTGCAGCGCCTCGGAGGCCGAGCGGGATTACGCCGAGCTCGGCAGCTTCGCGCCGCCCCAGGCCAGCGGCAAATGCGTCTACTGCGGCCACTGCCGGCCCTGCCCCATGGGCATCGACATTGGCCTGGTGAACAAATACTACGACCTGGCCCTGGCCGGCGACGGCATGGCCGCCGCGCACTACCGCAAGCTGGAGCAGAACGCCTCGGACTGCATCGGCTGCGGCCACTGCGACAGCCGCTGCCCCTTCTCGGTCCCTCAGAGCGAGCGGATGCGGGAAATCGCAGATTATTTTGGATAAAAACGCAAAACGGCGCGCTGCAGAGCTTGCTCTGCAGCGCGTCTTTTTTTATGGATCAGCCGAAGATCAGGAACATCACGACGCTGCCGACGGTGGCGGTCAGGCCGACGAGGGCTTCAAAGGGGATGAGCTTCATGCGGTCCTTGATGCTCAGGTTCACGCTGCCGCCGGTGGCGTGGAAGAAGGAGCCGTGCGGCAGGGAGTCCACCACGGTGGCGCCTGCGTGGATCATGGCGCCGGCGCTCAGCGCGGGGACGCCGCTTTCGATCAGCGTGCCGGCGAAGGTCTGGGAGGCGATGGTCGCGCCGGCGGTGGTGGAGGCGGTGGCGCCGGCCATCAGAATGCCGGCCAGCGGGGCCAGAACGAAGGCGGGCATCCTGAGCGCCTCGAGCAGCCTGATGACGTCATACTGCAGGGCGGAGGCCTTGATGATGCCGGCGATCGTGCCGGTGCCGATCAGCAGCACGGACACGCCGATGACCTTGGAGAGGCCAAACTCGGTGAACTTGACGATGTGGCGGATGTTGCCGGTGACCAGCATGCAGACCAGGCCGCCCACGGGCAGGGCGATCAGCGGGTCGATCGTGATGCCGGCGATCGGACGCAGCGCCAGCAGCGCGATGACCACCAGGGGCCCGAGGATGGCCGGCAGGAAGCCGGGCAGCTTTGCCTCGGAGGGCTCGATGTCGCTGTGCTCCACGGCCAGGCCGTTCTTCTTCTTGGACAGCAGCGTCGCCAGCAGGATCGCCGCGGCCAGCGCCAGCAGGGCCGGCACGATGTTCTTGAACATCAGGGAGGTGAGGTCCACGCCGAAGGCCTCGGCGGTGGCGATGGTGTTGGGGTTGGGGGAGATGATGTTGCCGGCCTTGCCGCCGCCGATCATGGCCAGAAGCAGGCTCTGCTTGGAAATATTGGCCTTCTTGCCGATGGCCAGCGCGATGGGCGCCACGGTGATGACCGAGATGTCAACGAACACGCCGACCGCGCAGATGATCGTGGTGGCGATCGCGATGGCCGCCAGGGCCAGGCGCTGGCCCATCTTGTCGACGATGGTCTCCGCGATCTTCTGGGCGGCGCCGGTCTTGATGAGCGCGCCGGCCAGAATGCCGGAGGTCATGATGCGCAGGACCGAGGACATCATGCTGCCCGCGCCGGATACCATGGTGTTGACGGTGGTGACCAGACCGCCGCCGCCGATCAGACCGCCCACCAGGGCGCCGAGGATCAGGCTGTAGGCCGGATGGACCTTCATGATGATGAGAACAATGGCGATGACCAGGCCGACCAGAGCGCCGATGGTGGTAAAATCGTACATGCTGCTTCTCCTTTCTTACTTTGCCAGCTGCATGCCCGCCTGCAGGAAGCGGAACATCCGGACGGCGCCCAGGTAATAGAGCTCCTCTGCGCGGCCCAGGGCCTCCTCGAGGGGCATCGGCGCGTCCACGGTGGTCATGAGCGAGGCGATGCCGTGCTCAAAGATCCGGTCGGCGTCGCGGCCCAGCGAGCCGCTCAGGCCCACGGCCACAACGCCCTTGGCCCGGGCGCGTTCGCCCACGCCCTGCATGACCTTGCCGAAGCAGCTCTGCCAGTCGGTGCGGCCCTCGCCGGTCACGACCAGGTCGCAGCCCTCCAGGCGGCGGTCAAAGTCGATCAGATCCAAAACCGTGTCGATGCCGGACTTCATTTCGCCGCCCAGGAACACCGTCAGCGCAGCACCCAGGCCGCCGGCGGCGCCGGCGCCTGCGATTGCGTCGGCGTCCACGTCGAACTGCCGGCGGATCAGATCGCGGTAGTTCACCATGCCGGCCTCCAGCCGCGCCTGGATCTCCGGGGTCGCGCCCTTCTGCGCGCCGAAGGTGTAGGTCGCGCCGTTCGGGCCGCAGAGGGGGTTGGTCACGTCGCACATGACCGTGATCTTCGTGTTCTTGACGCGCGGGTCGAGCCCGGAGACGTCGATGGAGCGGACCCGTTCCAGGTCCTCGCCGCGGCCCTCGAGCTCCCGGCCGGCTTCATCCAGGAAGCGCACGCCCAGCGCCCGGACGCAGCCCATGCCGCCGTCGTTGGTGGCGCTGCCGCCGATGGCGATGGAGATGTCGGCAAAGCCCTGATCCAGCGCGTGGCGGATCAGCTCGCCGGTGCCGTAGCTCGTGGTGTGCAGCGGGTTGCGCTTTTCCATCGGGACCATCGGAAGGCCCGAGGCTGCGGCCATTTCCAGCACCGCTCTGCGTTCATCGAGCCTGCCGTAGCGGGCCGTGACGGGCTCCATCAGCGGGCCGTGGACCGTCGTTTCCACCCAGCTGCCGTGCTCGGCGGCCACGACCGCGTCGGTCGTGCCCTCGCCGCCGTCGGCCACGGGCACGCCGCTGTACCGGATGTCTTCGCCGAAGACCGCCCTGGCCGCCCTGGCCAGCAGGTCCACGGTCTGCTCGCTCGAGAGCGTGCCCTTGAAGGAGTCGGAAGCAAATAAGAAGTTCATTGGTTGACCTCCCCTGTTTTTTTCTGATTTGATTGTAGCATTTCCGGCCTGGATATGATATAGTATCTGTAACAATAAATTTTGTTTTTTGACAAAATAAATTGTTACAGATACATAAAACGGGGGCGGTATGGAATGGAAGCAACGCTGAGCACCCAACTCACGCAGCAGATCGTGGAGACGCTCAAGACCATCTGTGACCACGACATCAACTTCATTGACATCGACGGGCGCATCCGCGCCAGCACGGACCCCGAGCGCGTGGGCGGCTACCACGTGGGCGGCCATGAGGCGGCCCGGTCCGGCCGCATCGTCACGATCGAGCAGGACGATCCGGCCCGCGAGCTGCGCCACGGCATCAATATGCCGATCCGCTTCCACGGCAAGACCGTGGCGGTCATCGGCATCACCGGCCCGCCGGCGGAGCTGCGCCGCTACGCCGATCTGGCCCAGCGGCTGACGCTGCTTCTGCTGCGGGAGCACGAGATGGACGCGCACACCTACGACATCCGTACCCAGACCAGCCATCTGGTGCGCGCGCTGACCGACGGCGAAACCGTGAACACGGAGTTCTTGCAGCAGGTGCTGCAGAAAAACGGGCTGACGGACGACGGCGCGCGCTGGCGCACGGTCATCATTCAGATGAAGACCGCCGGCGGCCGGCCGCTCATGGCGGTGGAGACCGCGATCCAGGGCGCCATCGACCGCCTGGGCAGCAGCCTGTCCGCCTTCCTCTATCCGGGACAGTTCCGCCTGCTGCTGCCGGACGCGCGCTTTGCCGGGCGGGCGGAGCTGCTCCGGGCGCTGGCCGCCCAGTACCCCGACACGCTGCAGATCGCCGTCGGCTCTGCCAGGCGGCTGCTGCGGCAGGACCGCTCCTGCCGGGCGGCGGAGCTGGCCCTGCGCAGTCTGGAGCCCGGGCAGAACTACGCGGTCTATGAGTCGATGCGCATGGAGCTGCTGCTGGGCAGCGTCGCGCCGGATGTCGGGACGGCGTATCTGGAAAAGTGCCTGCAGGGCCTGGACGCGGAGGACAAGGCGCTGCTGGCGGTCTACTTTGCCGAGGATCAGTCCCTGCAGCAGACTGCGGCGCATTTTTACCTGCACAAGAACACGCTGCAGTACCGTTTGGGCCGCATCCGCGCGCGCTGCGGGCTCGATCCCAGAGCCTTCCGGGACGGCTGCGTGCTCTACACGGCCCTGTGCTTGGAGCGCATGCGCGCCGCCGGTCCGAAGCCGCCTGCTCCGGCCGAAGCGCCGCTGCAGCCGGAATAATGCCGCCGGCCAGCGTCCGGATCTTGTAGTTTTTTGATGAACGTCCTTGCGCCCGCCGGGATTTTGGTATATGATGGAAGCACCAAACACAAAGGAGAACGCGGATGATTTACGATTACACGCTCACCACCGGCAGCGGCGATAAGCTGGCGCTCGCCGACTACCGCGGCAAGGTCATTCTGGTGGTCAACACCGCCACCGGCTGCGGCTTCACGCCCCAGTACGCGCCCATCGAACAGCTCTACCGCGACTACCACGACCGCGGTCTGGAGATCCTGGACATCCCCTGCAACCAGTTCGGCGGGCAGGCGCCCGGCTCGGACGAGGAGATCCACGAGTTCTGCACGCTGCACTTCAACACCACCTTCCCGCAGATGAAGAAGGCGGACGTCAACGGCGAAAACGAGCTGCCGCTCTACAGCTACCTCAAATCGCAGAAGGGCTTCGAGGGCTTCGGCGAGCACCCCTACAAGGCGCTGCTGGAGAACATGTTTGCCCAGGCGGACCCCGACTGGGACAAGAAGCCGGACATCAAGTGGAACTTCACCAAGTTTGTCGTCGACCGCGACGGCAACGTGGTCGCCCGCTTCGAGCCCACCGCCGACATGGCGGAGGTCGAGGCCTGCATCCGGTCGCTGCTGTAAGCGCAGCGCCTGTTGCAAAATGCACAAACCCGTCATTTCGAGGGAGCTTGCGACCGAGAAATCCGTATTCTCACCGCAGACAGCTGCGAAAAAGGAACGGATTTCTCGCGGTCTCTCGAAATGACAGAGCATTTTGCAACAGGCCCTTTCAGACTGTCAAAAAAGTGCTTCGATGCGTGAAGCACCTGAAAAGAGGAAAAGCCTCCAAGTCCGTCATTGCGAACCAGTGCGCACACTGGTGTGGCAATCCGTTCCCCTGGCACTCGTGTCACCCGTGCTTGCCTCCGGCGGTCCTATTTTCTTTGCTTCTTGGCCAAAGAAAATAGGGGAAAAGAAAGGCCGCTTTCCGTTTCGGAAGCTTTCCCGGCAACTATCGTACCGATTTGCGCACTGCTTGCTTTTTGGTACCTGGGAAGGATTTGACTGGTGTTCTACCCCCGCGCCCGCGCTGGTTTTGGCCCGAGCGGGGTGCACAGCACCATCGGCCTTCGTCCAACTGCTTCCCTTTGATGAGCATGCTGTTGTAACGCAAGCTTTCTGTCATTTCGAGCGAAGCGAGAAATCCGTTCCTATTTCACACTTTTTCACGTGAAAAGTACGGATTTCTCGGTCGCAAGCTCCCTCGAAATGACAGGTTCGTGCATTTTGCAACAGGCCCTTCTTTATGCTTTATTCGTCCTGTTCGGCCAGGAACTGCAGCACCTGGTCGCGGCTGCGCAGGGCGGCGGCTGCGCCGACGGCGCTGGTACAGATCGCGCCGCAGGCATTGGCAAAGCGCAGCGCCTCCTTTACGGTGCTGCCGCGCAGCAGCTCCGCGGCGAAGCCTGCAACAAAGTTGTCGCCCGCGCCCGTGGCGTCCACCGCCCGGATGCGGCAGGCCGGCAGCCGGATGGTCTGCCCGGCGTCCTTGTACAGGCAGCCCCGGCTTCCGAGCTTGATGACAACGCTTCTTACGCCCCGGCGCAGAAGCTCGTCGGCCATCTGCTCCGGCTGCGTCCGGCCGGTATAATGGCGCGCCTCGTCCTCGTTGGGCGTGATGCAGTCGATCAGCGGCAGGCTCTGCGCCAGATCGTCGAGCGTCAGGGGCCGGAAATTCGGCAGCTTTGTGTCGGCAAAGACGAGCTGCCCGGCGGCCTTTGCAGCCGTGAGCACCGCATGGATGACCGCCGGATCGTCGAACGGCGCCCGGAACAGCGAGCCGAGGATCAGCGCCCGGGCGTCCGTAAAGCGTTCCGGGTACTGCTCGGGGTGGAAGTTGTAGCTGTGGGCGCGGTTGGTGACAGACTTGCGCGTGCCGTCTGCGCGCACGAAGAGGGTGCTGACCGGCGTGGGGTGCGTATCGGAGCGGAGCACCGGGCTTACGTCCACGCCGCAGCCCCTGAGCGCCGCGAGGACCAGCTCGCCCGCGCTGTCCTCGCCGAGCGAGCACAGGATGCCGGCGTGCAGGCCGAGCTTCGCTGCGGCCATGGCCTCGTTGACGGCCTCGCCGCCGACGTTGAGGGAGCCTGCCTCCGCCCGGTAGCCCGAGGCGGAGACGGGCTGCGGGTCGAAGCCCTGGATGATCGAGTCCACCAGCGCCGTGCCGATGCAGATGAGATCATAGTGTTTCATAGGCTTAGCTGCCCTTGGCCCGGCGGCTTAGTCCACGTTTTCCGTGGCGATCACGTCCACGCCGGAGCCCAGAAGGTTTTCGATCACCACGTCGCCGATTTTCACCGGGGCGCAGACCGTGGTTTTGCGGATCACGTCCAGCGCATCAAAGATGAGCGGCTTGCGGATGGGGCTTCTGGTCTTGACCGACAGCGGCGCGCGCCGGCCCTCAACGCCGACGAGCGCGGTCACCATCCGGGTGGGATCGGTGATCTCGGTCTGGGCGTAGGCCTTGCCGCGGGCGCAGGTGTAGCCCTGGATGTTGGTGACTTCCTTGCCGTCATAGTCCGCCGTGATGCGGCAGCCCATGGGGCAGTTGATGCAGGTCAGTTCATATTTCATGCTTCGGGCACCTCGATTCTAACGGTAATGGCCTGGGCGTCGGCCAGCGGCTGCAGCTTTTCGGCGGGGATGCTGAGGTTGACCATCTCGCCCGGGGCCAGGATCATGGTCTTTTTCGACAGGATCTGCGTTCCGTCCAGCTCCACGATGACCCTGGCGCCGCGGTACACGTTCCGGGGCCGGAACATGAAGCTCACATTGCCCTCGGCCTTGTCGGAGACGAACTGCGGGACGATGCCGCCCACGCCGAAGCCCATCTGCACGGGCACCTTGCGCCCGCTTTCGGGCAGGCTGCCCTGCACGTACTGCCAGGCGTTGGCGCCGGCCTTGGTGGCCTCCTCGGAGACGAAGTCCACCAGATCGTGCACGTGCAGCACGTTGCCGCAGGAGAAGATGCCGGCAACGGAGGTCTGCAGCGACTCGTCCACCACGGCGCCGGAGGTGCTGGGCGCGATCTCGACGCCGGCCATTTCGGAGAGCTCATTTTCGGGGATCAGGCCAACGGAGAGCAGCAGCGTGTCGCAGGGGAAATACTGCTCGGTGCCGGGAATCGGCTTGAGGTCGGGCCCGACCTCGGCCACGGTGACGCCCTCGAGGTGCTCGCGGCCGTGGATGTCCACGACGGTGTGGCTCAAAAGCAGCGGGATGCCGAAGTCGTCCAGGCACTGGACGATGTTGCGCTTGAGGCCGCTGGAGAAGGGCATCAGCTCCACGCAGGCGTGGACCTTGGCGCCCAGGAAGGTCATGCGGCGGGCCATGATGAGGCCGATGTCGCCCGAGCCCAGGATCACGACCTCCTTGCCGGGCATCATGCCCTCGAGGTTTGTGAATTTCTGGGCGGTGCCGGCGGTGTAGACGCCGGGGCAGCGCTCGCCGGGGGTGGCCAGCGAGCCTCTGGGGCGCTCGCGGCAGCCCATGCAGAGGATCACGGCCTTGGCCTGGATGTGCTCGAGGCCGTTCTTGCGCGACACGCAGGTGACGACCTTCTCAGGGCTCACGTCGAGCACCATGGTTTCGCACTGGTAGGGGATCTGATAGGCCTCGACCTTGTCGATGAAGCGCTGGGCGTACTCGGGGCCGGTCAGCTCCTCCTTGAAGGTGTGCAGGCCGAAGCCGTTGTGGATGCACTGCTTGAGAATGCCGCCCAGGCGCTCCTCGCGCTCGAGGATCAGAATGTCGCGGGCGCCGGCCTCATAGGCGCCCACCGCGGCCGCCAGGCCCGCCGGGCCGCCGCCGATGATCAGAATGTCGGTATTACGCATGGTTCTTGCCCTCCTCAAAGAGGTATCCGTCCAGAAGATAGGACTTGCCGCCGAATTTGGTGACCTCGAGCGGGGAGATGCCCAGCTCCTCGGCCAGGATCTCCACGGTTCTGGGGGTGCAGAAGCCGGCCTGGCAGCGGCCCATGCCGGCACGGGTGCGGCGCTTGACGCCGTCGACATCGAGCGCGCCCACCGGCCGCCGGATGGCCTCGCGGATCTCGGCCTCGGTGACGGTCTCGCAGCGGCAGACGATCTTGCCGAAATCGGGGTTTTCCGCGATCAGCGCGGCGCGCTGCGCGTCGTCCAGCTCCCGGAACTTGGGGATGGACTTGCGGATGGGGTTGAAGTCGGGATTGGTCTCAAGTGCGAGCTTGCCCGCGATCTGCTTTGCGGTCCAGTCCGCGATGGCGGGCGAGGAGGTCAGGCCCGGGGACTCGATGGCGCAGCAGTTGAAGAAGCCGGGCGCGTCCTCGGCCTCGCCGAGCAGGAAGTCGCCGGTGTCGCCGGTGGAGCGCAGCCCGGAGAAGGTCGTGATAAAGCCGCGCGTGGGGATGTGCTCCCAGGTCTTCGAGGCCTCGCGCAGGGCCTTGGCCAGACCCTCTGCGGTGGTGCGGGTGTCCTGCTTGTCCTCGATGTCCTCAGCGGTGGGACCGACCAGCACAGTGCCGTCCACGGTCGGGGCGATCAGGATGCCCTTGCCCATCTTGGTGGGTAGCTGGAACATGGCCGCGTGGAACACGTTCTTGTATTTTTTATCGAGGATGTAGTACTCGCCGCGGCGCGGATGGATGTGGATCTTGTTCTCCGAGACCATGTTGTTGAACACGTCGGAATAGACGCCGGCGGCGTTCACGACTGCGCGGGTCTCGAAGCTGCCGATGGAGGAGACCACCAGCCAGTTGCCGTTTGCCAGCTTTTTGACCTCAGTGACCTCGGCGTTTCTCTGGAACTCCGCCCCATTCATGGCGGCGTTTTCGGCGTAGGCGACGGTCAGCTCATACGGGCAGACGATGCCGCCGGCGCCGACGAGCAGCGCCTCGCAGGCGGTGGAGCCGATGTTGGGCTCGCGCCGGCGCAGCTCCTCGCGGTCAATGATGCGCAGCTCGCCCCGGCAGCCGTTGTCGATGCCCTGCTGCAGGAGCTTTTCCAGCATCGGATGGCCGTCCTCCTGGAAGGAGACGACCAGGGAGGTGTTCCACTGCACGGGCACGTCGAGCTCCTCATGGAGCCGGTCGAACATGGCGTTGCCCAGGACGTTGAATTTGGCCTTCAGGGTGCCGGGCTTGGCGTCGTAGCCGCCGTGGAGGATGGCGGTGTTGGCCTTGCTCTGGCCGTTGCAGATGTCGTTGGTTTTTTCCAGCAGCAGCGTTTTGCAGCGGTAGCGGGACAGCTCCCGCGCCACCGCGCAGCCCACCACGCCGCCGCCGATGATGATGACGTCGTACATTTTCAATACCTCTGTTCTGTATTTGGGTTTTTGATTTAGGGATCAGGGATCAGGGATCAGGGGTCAGGGAGTGGATAGTTGAAAGTGATTCCAGGGGAGGAGTGAGCGTAGGGACCGATGCCTGTGACCCGGCCTGATCCCTGACGCCTGATCCCTGATCCCTACATCAGACTCCTGACCCCTATCTAATAATCCCTACTCCTTCGCCCAGCCGAAGGTGGTCTGGACGGCCTTTTTCCAGCCGGCCAGCTCCTTTTCGCGCTCAGCCTCGTCCATGGCGGGCAGGAACTCCCGGTCGATGCTCCAGTTCTGGATCACGTCCTCCTTGCTGTTCCAGTAGCCCACGGCGAGGCCCGCCAGGTAGCTTGCGCCCATGGCGGTGGTCTCCACGCAGACGGGGCGGTGCACCGGGGCATTGATGATGTCCGCCTGGAACTGCATGAGGAAGTTGTTGTTGCAGGCGCCGCCGTCGACCTTGAGGGCGTTGAGCTTGACGCCGGAGCCGGCCTCCATGGCGGCCAGCACGTCGTTGGTCTGGAAGGCCAGCGACTCGAGCGTGGCCCTTATGATGTGCGCCTTGTTGACGCCGCGGGTCAGGCCGGTGATGGTGCCTCTGGCGTAGGGGTCCCAGTAGGGCGCGCCCAGGCCCGTGAAGGCCGGCACCACATAGCAGCCGTTGGTGTCCTTGACCTTGGTGGCAAAGTGCTCGGAGTCGGGCGCCTCGTCGAGCAGGCGGACCTCGTCGCGCAGCCACTGGATCGCGGCGCCGGCCACAAAGACCGAGCCCTCGAGCGCGTATTCCACCTTGCCGTCGAGACCCCAGCCGATCGTGGTGAGCAGGCCGTTGTTCGGGTAGATGGGCTTGTCGCCGATGTTCATCAGCATAAAGCAGCCGGTGCCGTAGGTGTTTTTGGCCATGCCGGGCTCAAAGCAGGTCTGGCCGAAGAGGGCCGCCTGCTGGTCGCCGGCCACGCCCGCGATCTTGATCGAGCCGCCGAAGAACTCGGGGTCGGCCTCGCCGAAGATGCAGCTTGACGGCAGCGCCTCGGGCAGCATGCTCATGGGCACGCCGAGCTGCTCGCACAGCTCCCGGTCCCAGGTGCAGGTGTTGATGTTGAACATCAGGGTGCGCGAGGCGTTGGAGTAGTCGGTGGCGTGGACTCTGCCCTTGGTGAGCTTGTAGATGAGCCAGGTGTCCACGGTGCCGAAGGCCAGGTTGCCGGCCTCGGCTCTGGCGCGGGCGCCGGGCACGTTGTTGAGAATCCAGCGCAGCTTGGTGCCGGAGAAGTAGGGGTCGAAGACCAGGCCGGTCTTGTGGTAGGCCGTGTCCGCGATGTCGGGGTACATCGCCATGAGCTCGTCCTTCATGTCGGCGGTGCGGCGGCACTGCCAGACGATGGCATTGTAGACCGGCTCGCCGGTCTTTTTGTCCCAGACGATGGTGGTTTCGCGCTGGTTGGTGATGCCGATGGCGGCGATGTCCGAGGCCTTGGCCCCGATGTTGTCCATCGCCTGGCGGCAGACCAGCAGCTGGGTGTCCCAGATTTCGTTTGCGTTGTGCTCCACCCAGCCCGGCTTGGGGTAGATCTGGGTGAATTCCTTCTGCACCACGCTGCAGATCTCGCCCTTTTCGTTGAAGAGGATGCAGCGGTTGCTCGTGGTGCCCGCGTCCAATGCCATGATGTACTTGTTCATAGTTCCGTCTACCGCCTTTTTGAATTCTGTTTGGCACAGGGCCGCGCCCTGCATTGTGCGCCTTGCCTGCTCGGCGCATTCTTTCAGTATTCTTTTCTAATTGACATTATACCATAAGACGCGCGGAAATGGCAAGAGCAAAGCGAGCCCTTTTGCAAAGAAAACAAGGCTGTCGTTCAGGCAGTATGCGGCAAGTCCTTCAACTTGTCATTCTGAGCGAAGCGAAGAATCTAAAATGCGCTGCCGTACGAGAGCGCTGAAAGATTCTTCGTCGCAAAGCTCCTCAGAATGACATGAATTAACTTTTTGTGCCGTAGGGGCGAGCATTGCTCGCCCGCCGATCCGGGATGCACGGGCCTGTTGCAAAATGCTCTGTCATTTCGCAGACCGCGAGAAGACCGCGAGAAATTCGTTCCTATTTCACGCTTTTTCACGTGAAAAGTACGGATTTCTCGGTCGCAAGCTCCCTCGAAATGACAGGTTCGTGCATTTTGCAACAGGCCCTATGTCTCATGCTGCACTGAGAGAACATTTCCCGGACAGAAAAGCCCCGCGCGGAAAACCGCGCGGGGCTGGGGCTTATTTGGCGAGCTTTTGCAGCTTCGGCTTCCAGTAGTCCTTCCAGAAGACGATGGGCTCGGCGATCATGCACACGGGCAGGGCGGCCAGTACGTCGACAGCCGAGTGCTGCTTGACCGCGCAGACCGCCACGCTGACGGCCAGCGTGAAGAGCAGGGCTGCGATCTTGGTGTATTTCGACAGCCGCTCGTCCTTCCAGGCCACAGACAAAATACCGCAGGAATAGGCCACGTGCAGTGACGGGCACACGCCCGTGGGCGTGTCGAACGCGTAGATGAGGCCCAGGACCCAGGTGAAGAAGTTCTGCCGCGGGAACTCCGCCGGCCGCAGCAGCTGGATGCTGGGATAAATGATGTAGCAGAGCATGGCCAGCGCCTGGGTGATCATGATGTAGATCTGCAGCCGCCTGAAGTTCGGCACGTCGAAAAACAGCGTGTAGGCCAAAGACCCGAAGCAGACCGCGTACCAGGCCACATAGATGATCACGAAGCCCTCGCGGAAGGGGATCATGTCGTCGAGCACGCAGTGGATCTCATGGCAGCGCTCCACCGGGATCAGGTTTTCCGTGATAAAATACAGGGCGAAATAACCGACCCAGCCGAGGAGCAGCAGCATATGCGAAAAGCGAGGCTCTCTCAGTCGGCGCAGGGAAAAGCCGCTGTAATCAACTCGCTGTTTTTTCATTTGCGAAGACCTCCAAAGGCTTGCTGCGGGGATAGTGTTTCTTCGATACGTTGGGATAGGGGACCACCCGGTGCTCCGGCAGGGAAAGGGCCAGCGCCGTGATGCCGTCCATCAGGCCCTCGCAGATGCGCGTCTGCTCCTGGGCGAAGGGCGCGTCGGGATCGTAGCGCAGCGGCTTGCCGAAATATGCCGTTTTCAGCGCCGGGGCCAGATACATCGGCACAAAGCAGAGCGCCTTGCCGGTCCGTTTGTGGTAAAACCGCGCCAGGGCCACGAAGTGGTTCTGGAACTCGTGGACGATGTTGTTGTGCCGCTTTGCGCACTCCGGGAAGATGACGATGCGGCTGCCCTCGTCGAGCCGGTCCATGGATTCGCGGTAGGTTCTGGTGAGCCGGGCGTCGTGGTAGACGGGGATCGTGTGCGCGTTGTTGAAAATGAGCACCGCCAGCGGCGTGATCAGATGGCTCAGCAGCCGGTAGAACCACAGGCTCCACCTCGGCTTGCCCGACCAGAAATCCTGAAAGGCGTAGTCTGCGACCTCTTCTTTTTTCATCATCTCGCCGATGCACCAGACGTGGTGCTTTCCGGGCGTGTAGAGCTCCCCGAAGATGGGACCGTACATGTGACAGTGGTTGCCGACGATCACGCAGGGCTCGTCCGGCAGATTCTCCAGACCCTCGACCCGGAATTTCGGTGAAAACAGCCACACCAGCCACCGGATCACCCGGTAGGCCGGATTTGTCTTTTTTTCTTTCATGACCTCACCTCGAATGAACCCTGTTATTATCCGGCTTTTTCGGGGGAAAGTCAAGAGACATATTGTAAACAAAGTGTGAAACAAGGCGGGCCGCTGCAAAAAAACGCTCCGAAAACGAATACGGCGCTTGTATTTTTGCATCTGCTATGATATAATATTACGACTTTGCAATGATACTGCGATTTTGGAGGCTTCCATGTCCACTTTAACCAACGAAATCTCCCGGCGGCGCACCTTTGCGATCATCTCCCACCCGGACGCCGGTAAAACCACCCTGACCGAAAAATTCCTGCTCTACGGCGGGGCGATCGCCCAGGCCGGCGCGGTCAAGGGCAAGAAAAACTCCCGCGCCGCGGTCTCCGACTGGATGGAGATCGAAAAGCAGCGCGGCATTTCCGTCACCTCGTCCGTGATGCAGTTTCAGTACAACGGCTTCTGCATCAACATCCTCGACACCCCGGGCCACCAGGACTTCTCCGAGGACACCTACCGCACGCTGATGGCGGCCGACTCCGCCGTCATGGTGATCGACGGGGCCAAGGGTGTCGAGCCGCAGACCAGAAAGCTCTTCAAGGTCTGCGCCATGCGGCATATTCCCATCTTCACCTTCATCAACAAGATGGACCGCGAGACCAAGGACCCCTTCGACCTGCTCGACGAGCTCGAGCGGGAGCTGGGCATCGAGACCTACGCCATGAACTGGCCCATCGGCTCGGGCAAGGAGTTCCAGGGCGTCTACGACCGGCAGAAGAGCCGCCTGCTGTTCTTCTCGGGCCTGTCCGGCAAGCAGAAGGCCGAGACCATGGAGACCGACCTCTACGACCCCGCTGTGGGCGGGCGGATCGGCCTGGAAAAGCACAACCAGCTGATCGACGACGTGGAGCTGCTCTCCGCAGGCCGGGACTTTGACCTCGATGAGATCCGCCGCGGCCAGCTCAGCCCGGTGTTCTTCGGCTCGGCGCTGACCAACTTCGGCGTCGAGCCCTTCCTGGAGGAATTTTTGCGGCTGACGCCGCCGCCTCTGCCCAGAGTCTCGATCTGTCATTCTGAGCGCAGCGAAGAATCCAAAGATCCTTCGTCGCAGGCTCCTCAGGATGACAAGGGGGAGATTGTCGACGTTTTCTCACCCGATTTCTCCGCCTTCGTCTTCAAGATCCAGGCCAACATGAACAAGGCCCACCGCGACCGCCTGGCCTTCATGCGCATCTGCTCGGGCAAGTTCGAGCGCGACGCGGAGTATTACCACGTGCGCCTGGGCAAGAAGATGCGCCTGTCCCAGCCCCAGCAGCTGATGGCGCAGGAGCGCGAGATCGTGGACGAGGCCTACGCCGGCGACATCATCGGCGTGTTCGACCCCGGCATCTTCGCCATCGGCGACACCATCACCGTGCCGGGCAAGAAGCTGCGCTTTGCCGGCATCCCGACCTTTGCGCCCGAGCACTTCTCCCGCGTGAGCCCCAAGGACACGATGAAGCGCAAGCAGTTCATCAAGGGCGTCGAGCAGATCGCCCAGGAGGGCGCGATCCAGATCTTCAAGAAGCCGGACACCGGCATGGAGGAGGTCATCGTGGGCGTCGTGGGCACGCTGCAGTTCGACGTGTTCCGCTACCGCATGCAGTCGGAGTACGGCGTGGAGCTGCGCATGGAGAGCCTGCCGTACGAGGAGCTGCGCTTCATCACCAAATCCCCGGTGCCCGAGAAGGAGCTCAACCTCTCGACCGACGTGGAGCTGCTCGAGGACTACGTGGGCAGACTCCTTCTGGTCTTCAGCTCCTACTGGGC
>CADBKF010000034.1 GCA_902795195.1 Oscillospiraceae bacterium | reverse complement strand
GTGGGCATCGGCCACTACGGGTGCAGTGCTTTGAAATCGCATTCCGTTTTTCAATTAGCAAATTGAAAAACTCCACAATTAGGCGAAGCCGGCTTCATTCCTTCATTCGCGAAGCAGCTTCATTCCTTCATTTTGGCTCTAGATTTGTATACGACTGAACAGCTGCCTCAAGCAAATCCGCCGTTTGCTCCGGCGTGCCGTGGACGGGGAGGGTCAGGTCGGCGGCGGCGCGGTAGCGGGGCAGGCGCTCATGGTAGAGCCGCTCGAGCTGCGCCTGGCTGCCGGCCAGGGGCCGGTCGTCGGTCGGAAGCAGCGCCTCCAGCGGCCGGTCGAGCCAGATGAGCAGGCCGTTCTGCTTCAGATGCCGCAGGTTTTCCTCGCGCAGGATCGCGCCGCCGCCGGTGGCGATCAGCTGGCCGCCGGTGGTGGAGAGCTCGGTGATCACCTGCGCCTCCAGGTCCCGGAAATACGCCTCGCCATGCTGGGCAAAGATCTGCGGGATGGGCATCCCGGCGCGGCGGACGATCTCGGCGTCCGTGTCGATGAGCGGCCTTCGCAGCCGCGTTTCCAGCAGCGTGCCGAGCGTCGTCTTGCCGCTCGAGGGCATGCCGATCAGCACCAGGCTGCGCCGCGCGCGCAGCTGCGTTTGATAGATTCGGTCGATTTCCGCCGTGCCGAGCGCCGCACCGGTGAACTCCCGTGCGGCCAGCACCGCCTGGGCTACCAGCATATAGAGCCCGTTTTCGGCCGGAATGCCCCGCTGCCGCGCCTCGTACACCAGGCGCGTGGTCAGGGGGTTATAGACCACATCCACCACGCCCTGCAGCCGCGGCAGGCGGCCAAGGTCCACGGCCAGGCCGCTAAAGTCCGGGTACATTCCGGCGGGCGTGGTGTGGATCAGAACCTCAGCGTCCGCGTGGCTTTGATAGGCGTCCTCGTAGCTGATCGCCCCGTCCCGGGCGCTGCGGCTGAGCCGATAAATCGCTCCGGCGCCGAGGTGCCCGGCCACGGCCGCGGCGGTCTTGCTGGTGCCGCCGGTGCCGCAGATCAGCACGGTCTTGCCGCCAAGCGCAAGGCCCATGTTTTCGATCAGCGCCGAAAGGCCTCCGAAGTCCGTGTTGTCGCCAAGCAGCCGGTCGCCCCGGCGGACGATCGTGTTGACCGCGCCGATGGCCCGCGCGCGCGGGCTGAGCTCGTCGAGGTACGGGATCACCGCCTGCTTGTAGGGGATCGTGACGTTGAGGCCGTCAAAGCGCTTTGCGCGAAGAAAGGCCTCCAGCTGCGCCGGCGGCAGCTCGATCAGATCATAGCGGTAGAGGCCCAGGGCCTCGTGAATTTCCTTGGAAAAGCTGTGGCCCAGCTTTTCTCCCAGCAGGCCGCAGTTCATGGCTGCTTCCTCAGCCAGTCGGTGCCGAAGCGCAGCGCCAGCTGGTCGGCCAGCACCAGCGCCGCCACGGAATCGACCACCACGCGGGCCCGGTGGAGGATCGCCGGGTCGTGCCGCCCCTCGAGGCGCAGCACGGCGTCCTCATTCTGTTCAAAATCCACGGTGTTCTGGGGCTTGAAAATGGAGGGCGTGGGCTTGACCATGCAGGAAAAGCGCAGGGGCATGCCGTTACAGATGCCGCCGTTCACGCCGCCGTTGTGGTTGGTCCGGGTCCTGACCGCACCGCCGTCCATGTAGAATTCGTCGTTGAATTCGCTGCCTCTGGCGTCCGCCAGGTCGAAGCCCGCCCCGAACTGGACGCCCTTGACGCCCGGGATCGAGAACAGGCCGTGGCTGAGCACGCCCTCGAGGCTGTCAAACCAGGGCTCGCCCACGCCGGCGGGCAGGCCGGTGACGCAGCTTTCGAGCACGCCGCCCACGCTGTCGCCGTCTGCGCCAGCTGCCGCGATGGCCGCCTGCATGGCCTGCCCCGCCGCCTCGTCCAGCACCGGGAAGACGCGCTCGCTGAGCGCGGCGAGGTCTGCATCCAGATCGCAGAAATCCCGGTCGGGCACGCCCGCGCAGCGGGCAATGTGGGTACCGATGACGATGCCCTTGTCCCGCAGCGCAGCGATCGCCACCGCGCCCAGCGCCGTCAGCGCCGCGGTGATCCGGCCGGAGAAGTGGCCGCCGCCGCGATAGTCGGCAAAGCCGTGGTATTTGGCGTGCGCGGTGTAGTCCGCGTGGCCGGGCCGGGCCAGGGTGCGGAGCTTGGCATAGCTTTTGCTCGCGGTGTTTTCGTTCGGGATCACGATGCACAGGGGTGTGCCGGTGGTCCTGCCCTCGAAGACGCCGCTGAGGATCTCAAATTTGTCGGCCTCGACGCGCGGGGTCGAAATTTTGCCGTAGGGCCGGCGCAGCTGCAGCTGCCGGGCGATGAAGTCCGGGTCCACCGGGATGCCGGGGGCCAGACCGTCCAGCACGCCGCCCACCGCGGGGCCGTGGCTCTCGCCGAAAAGCGTCACAATGACGCTGGTTCCAAAGCTGTTTTTCATGGTCTCACCACCAGATCGATCAGAGGACGAAGCGCGGCCGGGGCCATGTCCTCGATGCAATAGCTTCCGATTTCGTTCACACGCACAACGGAGATTGCCCCCTCGTGCGCCTTTTTGTCGTGGAGCAGGGCGGCCCAGACCGCCTCCGGGTCCGCGCGCACCTGCGTCGGCAGGCCGAGCGTTTCATAGATCGGCAGCAGGCGCGCCCGGATCTCCGGGCTGCACATGGGCAGCATCCCGAGGGCCACGCACTCGCCGTGCAGCAGGCCCGTCACGCTCTCGATGCCGTGGCCGATCGTGTGGCCGAAATTCAGGATCTTGCGCAGGCCGCTCTCGCGCTCGTCGGCCTCCACCACGGCTTTTTTGACGCGCAGCGCCGCAAGAATGACCTCATCAATCCGCGCTTCGGTCTCGCCGCGTTCAAAGAGCGAAACGAGCTGCGCATCTGCGATCAGGCCGGCCTTGAGGGCCTCGGCCAGACCGGCGGAGCGCTGCCGGGACGGCAGCGTTTTCAGGGTGTCGGGGTCAATGAGCACGCGCTTCGGCTGCCAGAAGGCGCCGACGATGTTCTTGACACCGCCGAGGTTGACTGCGGTCTTGCCGCCGATGGCGCTGTCCACCTGGGACAGGACCGTGGTGGGGATGTTGTAGAAGTCGATGCCGCGCATGTAGCTGCTGGCGGCAAAGCCGGCGAGGTCCCCCACCACGCCGCCGCCCACGGCGCACACGCAGTCGCTGCGCGTGAAGCCGGCCTGCAGCATCATTTCCAGCAGCCGCTCGAGCACCGGAAGGGACTTGCTGCCCTCGCCCTGCGCCACGGTGCAGCGCTGCGGCGCGCGGCACTGGGCCGCCAGCGCATCGGCGTAGGCCGCCGGGACGCCCTCGTCCGTGACGATGAGCACCTTCCGATCAAGATTCAGAAGCGAGCCGGCCTCCTGCAGGCAGCCGCGCCGGACGATGATGTCGTAGCTGCGTTCGCCGAGCTCCATGGTCAGCCGGGCGGAGCCGGCGCCGGAGGGGCTGCGTCCGGAGATCAGCTGCCGCTGCAGCTGCTTGCTGAGCTCCATCGTGTCCTGCAGAAAGCGCACATAGTAGGGGCGCAGCGCCTCGTCCTTGAGCTGCTCGCAGCCCCGGGCAATGACGCGGGCCTCCTGGGCCTTGTCCTCGATGGGAAGGCCGTGCTCGTTTTTATAGGCCGCCACGGCGCGCACTGCGGCCATCCGCCGCTCAAACAGCGCTGCCATTTCCCGATCCGCCCGGCGGATCTCCTCTCTTGCCTGCTGCAGATCCATACGCACACCTCAATTCAAAATGAATCTTTCTTCACATTTCTGTTTACTTTACCATTGTTTTTTCGATTCGTCAATATCCATCTTCACCAATCTTTTCGCGCCTTTTCCGCCGCTGCCGCAGCTTTTTTTCCGGATGGAATTGCATTTTTCACTCGCCGCTGGTATAATTGAAAAAAAGCCGCGCCGAATACGGCAGCGGCAGAAAAAAAGGAGCTGTTTTTGTGGATTCCAATACCAATCTGGCGACAGCCGAGCTCAGCCGCGACAAGGTCATTGTCCGGACCAGCATCATCGGCATTCTGACGAACGTGCTGCTGGCCGCGTTCAAGGCGGCGGTCGGCCTGCTGTCGAACTCTATCGCGGTCACGCTCGACGCGGTCAACAACCTCTCCGACGCGCTCTCCTCGATCATCACGATCGTGGGCACGAAGCTGGCCGGCAAGCAGCCGGACAAGAAGCACCCGCTGGGCTACGGGCGCATCGAATATCTCAGCGCCATGGTCGTGGCGGGCATCGTGCTCTATGCCGGCATCACCTCGGCCGTGGAGTCGGTCAAGAAGATCATCCACCCCGAGGCCGCAGACTACAGCGTGGTCTCTCTGGTCATCATCGGCGTTGCGATCGTGGTCAAGCTGGTGCTGGGCCGCTTTGTGAAGGGCCAGGGCGAGAAGGTCAACTCCGGCTCGCTGATCGCCTCGGGCTCGGACGCCACCTTTGACGCGATCCTGTCGGCGTCGGTTCTGATCTCGGCCATCATCTTCCTGCTGACCAAGGTCTCGCTGGAGGCCTGGGTGGGCGTGGTCATCTCTGGCTTTATCATCAAGTCCGGCATTGAAATGATGATGGAAACCCTCGACGAGATCCTGGGTTCCCGCGCAGACAAAGAGACCACCGATCAGATCAAGCAGCTGCTCACGCAGGACCCGGAGATCCGCGGCGCATACGACCTGATCCTGCACAACTATGGCCCGGACCGGAATCTCGGCAGCGTACATCTGGAGCTGCCGGACACGATGACCGTGCAGGAGGTCGACCGGCTGACCCGCCGGGTCGAGGCAAGGGTCTATCGCGAGACCGGCGTCATCCTCACAGGCGTGGGCGTGTACTCCTACAACACCGGCGACACCGAGGCCGCCAAGCTGCAGAATGCGGTGCAGGAGCTCGTGCTGAGCCACGACTGGGCCCTGCAGATGCACGGCTTCTATGTGGACACCGAGGCCAAGGACATGCGCTTTGACGTGGTGCTGAGCTTCGAGATCGAGGTGAAGGAGGCCCTGAGCACCCTCGCCCGCGAGCTCAAGGCCGCCTACCCCGAGTACACCGTCCAGATCGCCCCAGATGTGGATGTATCCGTGACGGAGTAGGATTCAGGGAAGAGGGAATAAGGAATAGTGAATAAGGAATAGGGAATAGGCAATAGGCAATAGGAGAACGTTGTAGGGGACGGCGTCCTCGACGTCCCGCGGTGCATGCAACCGGCAGCCGGAGAATGTTGTAGGGGACGGCGTCCTCGACGTCCCGCGGTGCATGCAACCGGCAGCCGGAGAATGTTGTAGGGGACGGCGTCCTCGACGTCCCGCGGCACATGCAACCGGCAGCCGGAGAACGTTGTAGGGGACGGCGTCCTCGACGTCCCGCGGCACATGCAACCGGCAGCCGGAGAACGTTGTAGGGGACGGCGTTCTCGACGTCCCGCGGTGCATGCAACCGGCAGCCGGAGAACGTTGTAGGGGACGGCGTCCTCGACGTCCCGCGGTGCATGCAACCGGCAGCCGGAGAACGTTGTAGGGGACGGCGTCCTCGACGTCCCGTTGAGCCTGCAACCGGCGAAATGACATATATCGGCTGTCTCCCTCTCTTCTCGCTTCTCACTTCTCACTCCTGCTCTGTACCTCGTCGCCGGACAAGCAAGGCTTGTCCCTACACCTTTCCCACCCCGCTCCTCACTCCTCACTCCACGTCCTCTCTTCCCCTATTCCCTATTCCCTATTCCCTATTCCCTATTCCCTATTCTCTATTCTCTATTCCCTATTCCCTATTCTCTATTCCCTATTCCCTGCCCCTGACCCCTGACCCCTGACCCCTGACCCCTGATCCCTGATCCCTGATCCCTGATCCCTGATCCCTGATCCCTGATCCCTGCAAAACAACCGGCCAGGATCGGCAATGCCGATCCTGGCCGATTGTTTCGTGCCTCAGCCCTCCATATAGCGATAGAGGAAGGTGACGATCTGGGCGCGGGTGCAGGGGCGGGACGGGCTGAAGGTGGTGCTGCTTGTGCCGTCGGTGATCCCGTTCTCCACCGCCCAGAGCACCGCCGTGTAGTAGTAGCCGCCCGTCACGTCGGTGAAGGGGTTGCTCTCGCTCGCAGGCTCCGGCTTGCCGGCCGTCCGCCAGAGGAAGGTCACGACCTGCGATCTTGTGCAGCCGCTGCCGGGGCTGAAGGTGGTCGCGCTCGTGCCGTTGGTGATCCCGTTCTCCACCGCCCACAGAACTGCGTCGGTATAGAACTTGCCGGCCTCCACGTCGGCGAAGGGCACCTCGCTGCTCTGCGGCGCCGGGCAGCCCTTGGCCCGCCAGAGGAAGGTCACCACCTGGCCGCGGGTGCAGGTGCTGTTCGGGCTGAACAGCGTAGGCGTGGTGCCGTTGGTGATCTGCGGGTTATACTCGTAGGCCCAGTAGACCGGCGTGAAGTAGTAGGCGTCCTCGTCCTGCACATCGTCAAAGCGGAAGGGCGGATCTGCCTCGGCCTGCTTGGTCGTGACGGTGACGGTGAAGTCGCCGGTCACCTTGGTCACGCGGTAGGCGTTCTCGGTCAGGGTCTCGTCCGGGCCCTTGAGGTTCTTGTAGCTGGCGGCCGGCTCCGCGGTGAGGCTGTCAAGCTCCCAGCCCTCGTCGAGCTGCACGACAAAGTTGATCTGCCCGGCGCCGGTGAGGTCGATCTGGCCGTCGGCGCTGCCGCGGGCAAAGGCAAAGGCCGCATTGGGTCTTCCCTCCCCTGCCAGATCCTGCGTGTCGTAGACCGTGACCGAGCAGTGCTCGTCCGTGATAAAGTCGGCCCGGAAGGCCTTTTTGCCGCAGTTGAGGCACACGCCGTTCTCGTCAAACTCGTGCTCGCAGACGAACTCGGAGGTCTCGATTCTGACGGTCACGGGGCCGGTCACCTTGGTCAGGCGGTAGGCGTTCTCCGCGCCGGTGTCCGCCGGACCCTTGAGGTTTTTGTAGTTCGTGGTGGGCTCCGCCGTGACCGAGGCGACCTTGAAATCGCCGGTGGTCTCAATCCGGAAGTTCACCTGGCCGTCGCCGGAGATATCGATCTCGCCCGTGACGCTGTTGCGCGGGAAGGCAAAGTCTCTCACTTCGCCCTCGCTCGTGAGGTCCTGCGTTTTGAATACGGTGACGGATGCCCCCTCGCCGCAGACAAAGTCCACGCGGGTGGCCGTCTCGCCGCACTTGACGCACACGCCGTTTTCGTCAAACTCGTGCACGCAGGGCTCGTCACCGGGATCGTCACCGGGGTCGTCGTCCTTGATTTTCTCCACCTTGACGGTCACGTCCACGCGGCCGGTCACCTTGGTCAGGCGGTAGGCGTTCTCGGTGCCGGTGTCCGCCGGGCCCTTGAGGTTGGCGTAGTTTTCGGCGGGCTCGGCCACGATCTCCTGCACGCGGTAGCCCTCGGCCGGGCAGACGAGGAAGTTGACCTGACCCGTGCCCTCGTTGTCGATCTCGCCCGTGGCGCTGCTTCTGGCAAAGGCGTAGTCCGCGTTCTCGTGGCCGGCCTGGGTCAGATCCTGCGTGTCGAAGGTCGTGACGCTGGCCTTGGAGGTGGTGTGGAAGACCACGGGGATGCCCTCGAGCTCCACGGCGTTGTAGACCTTGAAGCGGTAGATGCCCGAGGCGTTGGAGGCGGTGGTCATGACCAGGCGCAGATCCGTGGTGGTGACGGTCGGGAAGCTCAGGCGGTTGTACTGGTTGAGCGCCTTTGCCTCGCTGATCGGGGTGTCGAAGGTGATGGGCTGGAAATTCCCATCCGCGTCCTTGTACTCGAGGTGGAAGTCCGAGGGCACGCGGGTGCCGCCGTTGTCGTCGTACCAGTAAATGTCGATGGCGTTGGTGGTGATGGGCGCGGACCAGATGTAGCCCACATAGTGCTGCGAGCCGGTGGTCTGGCTCCAGTTGCCCCAGCCCTTGCCGATGCCCTCGTTGGAGGAGCTCGGCTCAAAGTCCGGGTTGTTGATGCCGTTGAGGTTCTCCCAGCTGGCGGTGTAGTCGGAGTAGACCTGGGTCGCGTCCGGGGCCAGGTCGTCCCCTGCCGCACCGATCACGGGGTTGGAGTAGGTCTCGACCATGAACTCGTCAAAGAACATGGACCGCGCCGCGCAGAAGGTGTGCAGGTTTTCCACATAGACCGGCCAGTCGGTCTTGGAGTTCGTGGTGGCGTGGTAGACCTGTTCGTACTTGGTGCCGGCGTTCTTGGTGGTATCGCGGGTGTAGCGGGCGATGTTGTAGTTGTCCACCGGGTCGACCTTGTTGAAGTTCATCATGGCCGAGGCGGCCATCTCGGCGGAAAATTCGTCCACCTTGCCGGGGATCGCGTCGAACACGTCCTTGTACTCCTGGTAGACTGCCAGGACCTCCTCCATGAAGTCCGGATGCTTGCCCAGATTCTTGTAGATGGAGGTGCGGTAGTCGTAGATGTTGCGGATGAAGAAGCCGTAGCCGGTGGTCATGCTGATGTCCGAGCCCAGCCGCAGCGCGCCGTTCTCCTGGGTGCAGCCCAGAGAGGAGTCGAGGTCCCAGACGGGCCCGGCGTAATATTTGTCGGCCTCGCCCGTTGCATAGCGCTGGAAGAAGTTGGAGCCCGCGCAGACATCGTAGTCCTTGCAGTATTCCAGCACCAGATACATCTTGGCAAAGGTGGTGAGGTCGATGTAGTCGGCGTAGTAGACGCCCTTGCTGTTGTAGCCGTCGTCCGAGCGGATGGCGTCCCAGGCGTCCTGCAGGTGGGCCTTGATGACCGCCGTGACCGCGTTGAGGTTGGCCTCGCTCTCGTCCACAACGCCGTCTGCGTTGCGCAGCACGTTGTCGCCGATGTCCTTGACCGTGATGCGGTTGTCGCCGTTGCCGCTGTTGGTGTCGCTGCCGTTGGAGCCGTAGAGGCCGGTCAGCGTGAAGCTGGGGTCGCCGCCGGCGGAGATCGCGGGCTCGCGGTTGTTGTCGTTTTCGAGCAGATAGCCGTCGTCGGAGGTGAAGGAGTCGGTCTTGGGCGTCACGAGATAGGTGCCCTGATAGACGCCGTTCATCCAGATATCGGCGCTGGCACTGTCGAAACCGATGCCCATTTCATAGCCCAGGTCGTAGCCGATCTTGTCGCGCAGCAGGCTGTGGTCGCAGACGTTGGCCAGCAGCGACCACTTCTTGGTCTTTTCGCAGTCGATGCCCAGGAGCTTGGTCTTGGCGCCCAGGGTGATGTTGTAGGCGCGCTTGTCCTTGGACTGGCCCCAGGCGTAGTTGCCGCGGCCCTTCATCTTCGGCAGCTGGTGGAGCTGGCCGTCGATGTAGATGACGCCCTGGCACTCGGTGTTGTGCTGCGGGTCGTTGTTCATGGCGGCGATGGTGCCCAGGCTCTCGTCGATCTCGATGAAGATGGGCCGCACCGCCTCGGCGCCCTGCCAGCAGGTGACGGTGAAGCTGGCGGTACTGCCGTCCAGGGAGAAGCTGTAGGTCTTGGTCTCGCCGGGGGCCGGGACCGGCAGCGCGCCGCTCTCATAGCTCACGCCGTCCACCGTGCCGGGCAGGCCGCCCTCCCAGGAGAAGCAGCATTTTGCCGCATCCACGTTGCCGGGAAGATAGAGGTCATAGTTCGTGGTTTTGATCAGGCTGATTTGGGACGGCAGACCGTTGTCCGCCGACGGGGCCACGATCAGCGCGGCGGGCAGCGACGGTTCCGCGGCCAGCGCCGCTGCCGGCAGCAGCGTCAGCAGCAGACACAGCGCCAGAAGAATGCTGAGGATCCGTTGTTTCATATGGTTCGCCTCCATTTTCTACGCCGTCTCAGGACGGCGTGTTTTTATGATGCTTCCGTCGTGTTTGAGTTTGGATCTGTGTGGGAATGAAAGAATGAGAATATGAAAGAATGAAAAAATTTCGGTGTTTTTCATATCGCGATATGAAAAATATTTTCAATTCATCCCGCAGGGATACCTCAATTCTTTCATTTTTTCATTATTTCATTTTTTCATTTATTGTTCGGCGTAGCGATAGAGGAAGGTCACGATTTGCGCGCGGGTGCAGGTGGCGTTGGGGCTGAAGCGGGTCGCGCTCGTGCCGGAGGTGATCTGGTGTTCCACCGCCCAGAGGACCGCCGTGTAGTAGTAGCCGCCCGTCACGTCGGTGAAGGGGTTGGTCTCGCTCGCGGGCGCCGGCTTGCCGGCGGCGCGCCAGAGGAAGGTCACGACCTGGGCGCGCGTGCAGCCGCTGCCCGGGCTGAACGTGGCCGCGCCGGTGCCGGTGGTGATTTCGTTCTCCACCGCCCAGAGGACGGCGTCCGTGTAGTATTTGCCCGGCTCCACGTCGGTGAAGGGGATCTCGGCAGTCTGGGGGGCCGGGCAGCCCATGGCCCGCCAGAGGAAGGTCACGACCTGGGCGCGCGTGCAGGTCCCGTTGGGGCTGAATTTTGTCGCGGAGGTGCCGTTGGTGACCTGCGGATCGTGGTTGTAGGCCCAGTAGACCGGCGTGAAGTAGTAGGCGTCCTCGTCCTGCACGTCGTCAAAGCGGAAGGGATCGGGCTCGTCCGGCCGCAGCTCGAGCGCAGCCACAGCCGCCTCGATCGCCTCGCGGGCCTCGTCCAGCGCAGCCTGCGCGGTCTCGGGGTCGTGCAGCGCCGCAAGGCCGGCTGCGATCGCTGCCTCCAGCGCCTGCGCGGAGGCCTCGGTATAGGGCGCGCAGTCGATTGCATTCGCCTCGGCCAGCGCCAGCTCCAGCTCGCTCGGGTCGGTCTGCTCAGGCTGCGCATCCGTCGCGGGATAGTAGCCGTAAAGCTCAAGCTCTGCCACACCCAGGCCGAAGGAGCCCGAAGCGCTCTTCTGCATCACGATGCGCAGGGCCGTGGTGGTCACGGCTTCAAATGTGGTCTCATTGAGCACGTCCGGCTCGGTCTCATTGCCCTCGGGCGACGGGACCTCGGCCCAGCTGCCGTCCTCGGTCAGATACTCCCAGGTGTAGGAGGCCGGGAAGTCGATGCCGTTTTCGGTGTGCATGCCGCCGGCGTTGTACCAGAAGTAGGCCGCCGCGCCGTCGATGCAGGCCGGCTGCTCGAAGCTCAGGGTGATGGTCTGCCTAATTGGCGAGCCGCTGCCGTTCCAGGAGCCGTAGGCCACGTTGTAGTCGCCGGTGTCGGAGCTGTCGGGGATCACGCCGTCGATCACGCCGCCGGCGTTGCACCAGCTGGACACTGCCGGAGCGTCCACCGTGGTATCCGGGGCCAGGTTCTTCCGCTCAGGCCGGACAACCTTCTCATAGATCAGAAGATTTGCCCCGCTCGGGGTCGTGAACGCGGTTGCGGGCGCCATCTGCTTCCAGACAAGCGCCTCGCCCTCCAGGGCCAGGCAGATGTCCTCGTCGCCCAGCGCAAGATTCATGTAGTCGCCGCAAAGGCCCAGATAGAGCTGGATCAGCGCCGGGCACTCGGCCAGCGCCGTGCCGTCGAAGCTCAGGTAGTTGCCGCTCTGCCGGTGGCGGAGGATCAGGCCCCAGCTGGTTGGGTTCAGACGCCAGATGGCGTCCTCCGGCAGGGGCGCGTCCGGCAGCAGCTGCTGATAGTCTGCGCTCGCGGGCACGGCCTGCGTCCGGTCCGCCAGCAGCAGGCGACCGCGGCTGTCCTCCGGCTGACCGAAGTTCTCCCAGAGCACCAGGTAGTAGTCCTTGCCCGCCGTCAGCTCCGCTGTGGTCTGCACGGCCTCGTAGGTGATGCCCTGCTTTTCGAGCGTCAGCACCAGGCCGTCCAGGGCCGCGCCGAGGTCCAGCCAGGCTTGGTTGATCTGCGTCTGCATGCGGTTGTTGCCGTACTCGTTGAAGGCCTCGGCTGCCGCAAGCGCCTCGCGGGCCTGATCCATGGCCGCTGCCAGCGCCGCCCAGCTGGCGGGCGTGTAGTCGGCCTCGGTCAGAGCCTCCGCCTCCTGCAGCCGCTGCTCGAGCAGGCTCGTGTCGCAGCTGCGCGGCACAGCGCTCTGTTTTTGGTAGAGATAGAAGTGCACGTCGTTGGCGTGCGCGCGGTAGCCGCAGATCAGGCCGCGGGTGTTGTAGTCGAAGAAGTAGCGCACGCCGCCCACCGCGTCGGCGGTGCCGATCGTGAAGGTGTCGGTGCTGCCGTAGCGGGCGATGGCAAGCGGCGTCATGTCGGTCGCCGAGAGTGTGACCGTCGCGGCGCTCGCGTCCTTGTAGGCAAAGTTCACGCCCTGCCCGTCCGGGGTCTTGAGCAGCCAGCTGCCGCCGCTGCGCTCTAAGCGCCACTCCTTGTCCGCCAGCTCGCCGTCGATGGTCTTGTGGTTGTCCACGTCGTAGGAGAGCGCGGACTCGATGTTGAAGCCCGTGCGGTAGGCCTGCTCAAGCGGCACCTCGGTGCCGGCGCTGCTCACGTACTTGCTCTCGGGCAGCATCAGGTAGTCGGCGTTGAGGTTGCTGCCGGTAGTCTTGTTGGTGTTGCTCACAAATAGCAGATAGCTTCCCGCGTCGGGCAGCGCATCCGGGTCCGTCACGCGGCTGTAGCTCGTGCGGATCGCGTCGGCGACGATGTAAAACGCGCCGAGCTTCGCCGTCCGGACCGTGATATAACCGAAGGCGGGGTTCTCCGGGTCCGGCTCTGCTGTGAAGGCAACCGGCGCGCCGTCGAGCGAAACCACGCTGTTCTTGGTCGCCATGAAGGCCTCGAGGTGGAAGCGGACCGTGTATAGATAGCCCTCGGGCACCGGGTTCAGGGGGCGGATCGGAATGCTCATGCCCATCTCATGGCCGATGGCGTCCGAGCAGTCAATGCCGCCGATCGGCGCCGTGGTGGTGACGCTGATGTTGTGATACGTATAGGTCGCAGGCGGGGTGGGCAGGCCCACGCGCACGGTGGGGCCGTAGCTGAGCTCGTTGGCCTCCCAGAGGTCCTCGTAGTCGCTGCCGTTCATGGCCTTGGTGATGCGCGCGCCGGGGGCCTTGAGGTTGTGCAGGCCGTTTTCGTCCCAGCGGTGGATCACGACCTCGCTGCCGGTAATCTCAAAGGAGGTCATGGTCATGGCGCCGTCGGCCGGCGGATTTTCGGTCACGGCGCCGCCGGCGGTGTTGTAGTTGAACCAGTAATAGCCGGTGTAGCCGTAGTTCATGTAGGTGAACTGCAGGGTCTCTTCGGTATAGCGGGTGCGGCTGCCCAGCTGGGCGATCTTCACCGTGTCGCCCCGCTGCAGCAGGATGGACGAGGCGCCCATGTAGCTGTCATAGCCGAAGGCGTGGTTGTGGCCGAAGAGGAAGATGATATTCAGCTGCTCGCCGTATTCGTTGAGCACGTCGAACAGATAGTGTGCGTACTGACCGTCGCCGTTCTTCTGCGTGCGGGTGGTGAAGTGCAGCGGAAGATGGGTAGCGACAAAGATGGGACGGCTGTATTCGGCCGCGGCCTTCTCCGAAAGCCAGGCTGCGAGCTTGTCCGCCGTGGCCTTGATGCGGGCCTCGTCGGTGTTGCGGTCCATGTAGTCGTCCTCGTTGATGACATAGAGGCTGTAGGCGTCGGCCTCATAGGGGCCGGTGACGGCCATGCCGGGGGTGCCGGCAGCGTCGTGGTTGCCCTGCACCATGACGATGCGCTCGTCCGGCAGCTCGGGATAGCGGGCAGCCACCGCGTCGTGCAGGGCGGCGATGCCGGTCTGCGTCTGGGAGACGCTGTTCATCGTCTCGGTGAAGTTGTAGTCGCCGCCGCAGACAAAGCCGTCGATCGCAGGATAGTCCATCGCGTCGAGGATGCCGTTGACCAGGGCCAGATTGTTGGTGTAGCTGCCGGTATAGCCGCCGCCGTTGGAGTCTTCAAAGTTCTGGAAGTCCGAGCAGGCGACGACAATGGCGTCCGGGACGGGCTCGTCGGCAGCGCTCGGCAGCCGGAGGCTGCCCAGGCAGGACAGGATCAGCACCAGGCTCAGCAGCAGCGCCAGTGCCCTTGTGAATTGGAAATTTCTCATGGTGCGTCCATCCTTTCTTCTCCAAAGGAGAAATACAGGTTGGCCGCCACCGGTTGAAGGAGCGGACCGATGGCGGCCGGGGGAATCGCGCTTGCTCGGCGGGCCGGTTCCTCCGGCCCGCCGGTTTGCTTTGTTTCGTCTTCATCCTGTCATTCTGAGGCGCCTGCGACGAAGAATCTGATTCATTTGCGCTGCAGGTTCGGACGGGGCGCGGGCTCAAGGCAAGCATCGTCTTTCAGGCGGTGCCTGATCCCTGATCCCTGATCCCTGATCCCTGATCCCTGATCCCTGCACTTAGATTCTTCGCTTGCGCTCAGAATGACATGGGGGAAGTCTGTAATTCTATCAGTCCTTGTTCATGTAGCGGTAGAGGAAGGTGACGATCTGGGCGCGGGTGCAGGGGCGGTTCGGGCTGAAGGCCGTGCTGCTTGTGCCGGCGGTGATCCCGTTCTCCACTGCCCAGAGCACTGCCGTGTAGTAGAAGCCGCCTGTCACGTCGGTGAAGGGGTTGTTTTCGCTCGCAGGCTCCGGCTTGCCGGCCGTCCGCCAGAGGAAGGTCACGATCTCGGCACGCGAGCAGGTCTTACTCGGAGAGAAGCTGGTTGCAGAGGTGCCATTCGTAATTTCATTCTCCACGGCCCACAGCACCGCCTTGCTGTAATAGGCATCCGGCTTCACATCGATAAAGGGCACAGTACCGTCCCCCGGCTGCGGGGCATCAACTACAGGCGTCTGTGTCGGCTCCGGCGAGCCGACTGCCCGCCAGAGGAAGGTCACAGCCTGGGCTCTGGTGCAGCTGTCGTTCGGGCCAAACAGCGTGGGTGAGATACCGTTGGTAATCTGCGGGTCGTGCTCGTAGGCCCAGTAGACCGGCGCGAAGTAGTAGGCGTCCTCGTCCTGCACGTCGTCGAAGCGGAACGGATCGTCCGGCGTCTCGCCGCCGTTGGGCTTGAGCTCGTCCATGGCGCTCAGCGCTGCCTCGAGGATCTCGTCGATGTCCTCGATCTTCTCGGCAGTGTCGATGTCAAGCAGGGCCTTTGCCAGGATCTCGTCGAGCGCGGCTTGGGTCTCTTCATCCAGGCCCAGCGCGCTGATCTGATCGGCATGGTCCTGCGCGGCTGCGGCTGCGGCGTACTTCGCGTCCGCCAGCGCGGCGGCTGCGGCGGCCTCGGCGGCTGCTGCGGCCTCGGCGGCCTCCTCGGCGGCCTTCTCGGCCAGGAGCTTGGCATAGGCTGCCTCGGCCTTGAGCAGGTCAAGGTAGTTTTCAACCAGGGCCTTGGCCTCGTCGTTCAGCGCGTCATAGGCCTCGCGGGCGGCCTCAATGGCAGGGCCGCTCTCGAGCGTCACGGGATCGGGGATCGCGAGGATCAGCGCCTCAACGGCGTCGGCGGCCTCCTCGTTCGGGTCGATCTCACCGCGGACGCGGATGTAGAGCATCGCCTTGGTGTCGGTGCCGGCCACGGTGCCCTCGAAGGTGTAGCGGCCGGGCTTCGGCAGATCCTCGGGCGTGATGGTGGGCCAGGTGACGGTGTAGTTGACCGAGTCATAGGCGCCGTCGTTGAAGCCCACGCGGACGGTCCGCGGCAGGGTCGGGACCACGCCGGGATCGGTTTCCAGCTCGACCGGGTCGATGCTGGTGATGGTGGCGGACTCGAAGTCAGAGCGGACATAGACCGTGCAGTGCGTCATCAGGCCCGTGGAGGCGTTGATGCCGTTGACCACGAACTGGCCGTCGGAGGCGACCATATCGGCGGTGATGGTGTCCCAGGTGACCGGCACGCTGACGGTGGAGCCGTCCTCCTGATAGCCGGTGACGGAGCTGGGCAGCGTCGGGATCTTGCCGGGCGTGGTGGCGATCTCAATGTCCGCCAGATGATCGACGTTGACGGAGGAATAGACCTTCCAGCGGTAGATGCCGGAGGCGTTGGACGCGGTGGTCATAATGAGCCGCAGATCCACACAGGTGACCGGGTAGAACAGGACCCGGTTGTACTGGTTGGTCTTCATGGCGTCGGTGGGCTGGGTGGCCAGGACCACGTCCTTCCACTCCCCATCGGCGGTCTCCAGATACTGGAGCTTGAAGTTGGAGGGCACTCTCGTGCCGCCGCCGTCGTCGTACCAGTAGATGTCAAAGCCGCCGACGGTCACGGGATCATCCCAGCGGTAGCCGACATAGTGCAGCGAGCCGGTGGTCTGCGACCAGTTGCCCCAGCCAAGGCGGGTGCCCATGTTGGAGGACGTGGGCTCAAAGTCGCGGTTGGCAATGCCGTAGAGGTTCTCCCAGGAGGCGGTGTAGTCGGAATAGATGTGGTTGTTCGTGGAATTGGAGGAGTCGACCCAGGGGGCCACATCGTCGCCCAGGCTGCCGGTCTGCCGCTTGACGAGGCTGACCGTGATGGTGTCGGTGGCCTCGAGCTCGCCGTCGGAGACCGTAAAGCGCAGGGTGTAGTCGCCCTCGACGGTGCCGTTGATCGTGGCAACGGTGGTGGTGGCGTTGGAGAGGATGACCTCAGCGCCCTCGGGCTTTTCCACGAGCTCCCAGAGATAGGTGGTGTCCTTGTCGTAGGGCTTGCCGTCATCGGTGACCGTGGCCTTGACGCCGGTGCGCAGGTTGCCGGCCAGCGAGGTTTCCTCGCTGAGCGTGACGCTGGGCGCCTCGTTGCCGCCGGCAGATTCGCGGTCGCCGCCCTCGGCGAAGAGCTGGATCTCGGTCACGGCGGTGTAGTGGCCCTCGGAATTGGTGAAGGTGAAGCGGAACTGATCGCTTTCGACCGCCTCAAAGTAGATGACGTTCTGGTTGGCCTGCGGCGCGCCGGGGATGCGATCCTGCTTGGTGACGTTCTGCCAGTCGGAGCCGGTCCAGTACTCGATCTGGTACTTGGCGGGCTCGGCGTAGCCGCCGCCCTGGCGGTCGTTGTAGAAGTAGATGGCAGCCATGTCGACCTTCTTGGCCGCATCCAGCTTGAGGACGAGGGTGTCCTTGTCATTGGGCGTCTTGTCGTTGCCCCAGAAGGGCATGTCGACGGTGGTGCCGTCCACGACGGCCTGCGGATCGGGCTTCTCCTCGTTGACCGCGGTGGAGGTGGAGTCGGAGCCGTCGGCTCTGTGCTTTTCCGCCCAGGAGGCCGCACGGGCATTGGCGGGGGTGTAGCTGGCGGTGACGGTCGCGCCTTCGGCGACGTTTTCAAGCATCTTGCCGTCCTCGCCCTGGTACATGCCGGACAGGCTCATGAGCTGGATCGTGCGCTCGTCGGTGATGACGGTGTCGATCGCGGTGGGGATGGCGTTGCCGCCCTTGGAGAAGAGCACCTGGCCGTCGTCCTGGACCTCGACCTCGCCGGTGGCGGGATCAAACACCACATGGGACAGCCGGTCCATGGTCAGAACCTTCTCGCCGTCGATGAACAGCGTGTAGCCCTCGGGCAGATCGCTGTAGTAGCGGGTCTCGTCGCCGATCTTGTCGAAGCTCACGGTGATGTCGTGGCCGTGATACCTGGCGTTGTTGACCAGGAAGTGATCCCACTCCATGTTGATCGGGAAGAGCTCGATCTTCTCGTCGGCTCTCGGCGTGATGCCCGCCATATCCTCGAAGAAGATGTAGTTGTAGTTGCCCAGGATGTTGTGGTAGATCCAGGAGCGGTAGAACGCGTCGATCGTTCTGCTGCCGTCAATGTTGTAGAACTCGGAGTTGTTGGGGTAGCGGATGTCGCCGGAGTTGGGGTAGATGAGCCAGGCCATCCACTCGGTCATGAGACCGAGCATGTTGCCGGTGACGTACTGGTGGGCGGTGTCGTAGGTGCGGTAGGCCGCCTCATAGGCACGCGCCTGCACGGTGAAGTTGATGTTGGAGAAGTTGTTGGAGCCGGACTGGGTCTGGTTGTCGATCTGGTTGGCGGTGAACATCGGGAAGATCGGGAATTCCTTGCCGTTCTTGAAGGTGCGCAGCGCCACGCCGTACTTGGCGATGGATGCCTCGTCCTTGGGCACCAGGCCCACGGCAAAGTAGTTGTAGTTGTTCGACTCGGTGACCTTGACCAGATGGGTCTTCTCGCTGTTGTGGCTGTCGCCGCGGGTGGTGCCGTAGGTCTCAAACTTCTGATCCTGATCGCACCACAGGACGTTCAGCACGGAGGCCTGGATCTCGTCGGCGAGCTGCCGGTACTCGGCTTCCTTCGCGGTGTCGCCGAGCAGGCCATAGAGCTCGGAGGCGCGGTCGGCTGCCGCCCAGACGTAGGCGTTTTCGCCGTGGGCCTTCCAGCCTCTGGCGACCGCCATGGAGATCGTGTCGGCGTCGTTGCCGGTCATGTAGTTGTTGCTGTAGGTGATCAGCTTTTCGCCGCTGATGTGGTGGCCGTAGTGATCGAGCTGACCGGTGGCGTCATGGCCGAAGTAGTAGGCCAGGTTCTTGGCCATCTCGGTGCCGCCGCCCACCACATAGAAGGCCTCGGTGCCGGACTGTGCGATGTACTGGCCGTAGTGGTTGTTCCAGTTGGAGCGGTTGCCGGGGTTGTCGAGGAAGGCCGAGGACTGCGAGGAGTTGCCGGCCGAGAGCAGCGCGCCGTAGATGAGATACGGAGAGCGCAGCCACTTGGTGTCCTGCATGTGCATCGGCTGGGTCAGGATGATCGCGTTGTTGTAGCCCAGAACGCCCTCAATCGTGATCGGGTACTGATAGTCGTAGCCGGGGATGTTGGCGTCGAGGGAGTTGAAGCGCTCGGACCACCAGCGGTACAGGATCGCCTTTTCCACAGCGGCGTTGGGCACGTTGATGTAGGGGATGTTCTCGGCCCAGTAAAGGTTGTATTCCTTCTTCTGGGTGCGGATGGCGGTGAGGTTGTCCATCTCGGCGAAGCGGATGTAGTCCTCGGTGGACTCGGGGATCTCCTTGGTCGTCATGGAGAGGATGACCTTGAGATCCACGCTGCCGCCGGCGGGCACGGTGACCTCACGGGTCAGGCCGTTGCCGTCCGCATTGAGCACGAAGTCGTTGCCGAGCAGCCGCGGGGTCAGCCGGGTCAGGTTCGACGGCGACAGGCGCGAGCCGGTCAGCTCATCCTGCTCTGCGCCGTTCACGGTGACCTTGGAGGGGTTCGTTGCGTAGGCGGAGGCCGCGTTGACCGTGAGGGTCACGTCCGCACTGCCGGAGTTCACCAGCGTGATGGCGGTGACCGCCACGTTCTGCTCGGAGATGAACTTCGTAACCTGCGCCACCACGCCGGTGGAGCCCAGGCTGAAGGTGGAATACCAGTTGGAGGGCGCGTTGACCCGGTTGGCGGTCTGTTCGCTGGTGTTGACATTGCTGCCGTTCTGCTGGAAGGTGACGGCATACAGGTTGCCGCCGCCGAGGGGCTGGTGGTAGGCGGGGTTGCCGCCGAAGCCGATGACGCGGGGCGTGGAGGTGTTCATGTACAGCGCGCGGCCGCGGGTGAGGAAGGTGTTGCCGTCATCCGCGCCGCCGTTGCCTGCGCTGCCGGAGGCCACGCCGTAGCGGGCAAGCACGCGGTCCACATAGAACGAGTCGCCGCCGGCTGCCAGGTCGGCCTCATAGATCTTCATCATGATGTCCTTGTCGGACAGGGCCGCGCCGTTCTTGGTCACGTCCAGCAGGTCCGCAAGGCCGTCGGTGTTCTTGAAGGTGGGGTGGCCGATGTCCTCGGCGTTATCATAGGTCGGCGCGGTGGCGGAGACCGAAATGGACAGCCCGCCCAGGCAGGAGAGGACCATCACCAGGCTCAAAACCAGCGCCAGCGTCTTTTTTAGATGCAGTGTTTTCATTCGCATGACCATTCCTTTCTTGAAGTCTGGTATCGCGGATCGGGAGCCGCCATCGGCTGCGCTTGCCGATGGCGGCAAGGGGAAATGCTTTCTCTCGGCGGGCCGGTTCCTCCGGCCCGCCGGTTTGCTTTGTTTCGGCTTCATCCTGTCATTCTGAGGCGCCTGCGCCGAAGAATCTGATTCATGTGAGCTGCAGGTTCGGACGGGGCGCTGGCTCGGGGCAAGCATCGTCTTTCAGGCGGTGCCTGATCCCTGACCACTGATCCCTGATCCCTGCATCTAGATTCTTCTCTTGTGCTCAGAATGACATGAATGGGGTTTGCAGATAAATCAGTCCTTGTTCATGTAGCGGTAGAGGAAGGTCACGACCTGGGCTCTGTTGCAGGTGCCGTTCGGGTTGAAGGTCGTGGGCGTCGTGCCGGAGGTCACCTCGTTG
>CADBKF010000033.1 GCA_902795195.1 Oscillospiraceae bacterium | reverse complement strand
GAAGGTCGCCATGACCTGGGCCTATTCTCCCAGCTACGGCAAGCCGCTGTCCGTCCCGCAGGGCGTCATCGGCCTGTTCACCCGCTTCGGCATGGACGTTGTTCTGGCCCATCCCGAGGGCTACGAGGTCTTCCCCGAGATTGAAGAGATCGCCCGCAAGAACTGCGAGAAGTACGGCTCCAAGTTCAGCAAGACCAACGACATGAAGGAAGCCTTCAAGGACGCCGACATCGTTTATCCCAAGTCCTGGGCGCCGTTCAAGGCCATGGAAGAGCGCACCGCGCTGTACTCCAAGGGCGACCAGAAGGGCATCGACGAGCTCGAAAAGCGGCTGCTTGCCCAGAACGCCGAGCACAAGGACTGGGCCTGCACCGAAGAGATGATGAAGCTCACCAAGGACGGCAAGGCGCTGTATCTCCACTGCCTGCCTGCCGACATCTCCGGCCTGAGCTGCCCTGAGGGCGAGGTCGACAACTCCGTGTTCGACCGCTATCTGGTCCCGCTGTACAAGCAGGCCTCTTACAAGCCCTACATCATCGCCGCCATGATCTTCCTGGCCCAGGTCAAGGATCCTGTTGGCGCTCTGATGGAGCTCGACAAGGGCGAAGCCAAGAGAAAGATTTTCTAAGGAGAAACCCGTAGGGGCGGCCATTGGCCGCCCGCGGGCGAGCAATGCTCGCCCCTACAGGCATGAGGTATTAAAATGAGCAAACGCATCGTCATCGCTCTGGGCGGCAACGCCCTGGGCAAAACCCCCTATGAGCAGCTGAAGCTGGTCGAGCAGACCGCCAAGCCCATCGTCGATCTGATCGAACAGGGCAACCAGGTTGTCATCGCCCACGGCAACGGCCCGCAGGTGGGTATGATCCATCTGGGTATGAGCACCGCCGCCGAGGCCGGCGCCATCAAATCCGATATGCCGTTCCCCGAGTGCGGCGCCATGAGCCAGGGCTATATCGGCTATCACCTGCAGAACGCCATCGGCAACGAGCTGGCAGCGCGCGGCATCCAAAAGGAAGTCGCAACCATCGTGACACAAGTGCTCGTTGACGAGAACGATCCTGCCTTCCAGAACCCCACCAAGCCGATCGGCAGCTTCTATGACAAGGAAACCGCCGAGCGGATCGCGAAGGAGAAGGGCTACACCATGGTCGAGGACGCCGGCCGCGGCTATCGCCAGGTGGTCCCGTCTCCCAAGCCGGTGGACGTGATCGAGAAGAACATGGTCAACACGCTGATTTCCGACGGCTATGTGGTCATCACCGTAGGCGGCGGCGGCATCCCCGTCGTGCGCCGGGACGGCAAGCTCTACGGCACGCCCGCTGTCATCGACAAGGACTTTGCCTCCGCCAAGCTGGCAGAACTCGTCAAGGCCGATGCGCTGGTCATTCTGACCGCGGTGGATCGGGTCGCCATCAACTGGGGCAAGCCCGACCAGAAGTCGCTGCCCGAAATGACCGTGGAGCAGGCCGAGCGTTATTGCGGCGAAGGCCACTTTGCCCCCGGCTCGATGCTTCCCAAGGTCAAGGCGGCCATCAGCTTCGCCAAAACCGGCGGCGAGGCCATCATCGCCTCCCTGGAAAACGCCGGCAAAGCTGTCAAAGGCGAATCCGGCACAGTCGTCCATCTGTAGCTTCAACAAAAAAAGCGCTCATCTCGTTCGGGATGAGCGCTTTTTTGTTGACAATTTATCACGTTCGTGCTAGATTGGAATTGTAGAGAGGACAAAATGTCAGGAATTTTTCAAAAAGCTCTGCAGAAAACGAAAGGAGGCAGCCCGATGGACGAACCGAATTCCCGGCTTCCGGAAGCCGCTCATGACGACGATTTGCTCAATGAGATCCTGAACGTACCGCAGCATCCCATCAACGACCCGAGCCCCGTTCCTCCGAATCAGAACCCTGTTCCGATCCCGAACTCTGCACCCGCACCGATACCGAACTCTGCGCCTGCTCCGATCCCGGAGCCCATTGCGGGATCGCCCATCCAGGCGCCGGAATCCGCTGCGACCACCTGGTCTGCCGTAGGAGCGCCGACGACGATTTCCGAAGATCCGATCTCCACGCCAGATGAGACACAGACAGTTCTGGAGGCCGCGCCGCCGAAGAAAAAGGGCGGAAGGATCGTGCTCATTGCGGCGGCGCTCGCGCTGATCTGCGCCGGCGGCTATTTCCTTTTTACGCTGGTGCTCTCTCCGATGCTTGCCTACAACAAGGCGAAGTCGCAGATGGAGGCAGGTGAATTTGACGAGGCAATCGCCGGCTTTGAAGCGCTGGAGGATTACCGCGACAGCCCCGGCATGGTGCAGCAGGCCCAGTACCGCAAGGCGCAGGCCCATCTTGAAGACGGCGAATTCGACACGGCCATCCGGGAGTTTGGAGCCCTGGGCGCCTATGAGGACAGCAAGGACCTGCAGAAGGAAGCCAAATACCGCAAGGCCGTGTCGCTCATGGAGAAGGGGCAGTTTGACGATGCCCTGACCCTGTTTGTGGGGCTTGGCAGCTATTCCGACGCAGCTGTTATGGCCAAGGAAACCAGCTACCGCAAGGCAGGAAAACTGCTGGAGGACGGGCAGTTTGACGAGGCGATCACGCTCTATACCGAGCTTGGCGACTATGCCGACAGCGCGGCGCAGATTGACGAGAGCAATTACCGCAAAGCGCAGGCGGCGTTCGACGCAGGCCGCTACTACAACGCGATGGAACTCTTCGGAAAGCTAGGAGACTACCGCGACAGCGCCGAGCGCTCAAATGAGAGCTGCTATGAGCTGGCAAAAACCGAGGCGGCGGATGAGGATTTTGAAGCCGCCTATACGCACTTTACAGAGCTTGGCGCTTATGAAGACAGCGCCGCCAAAGCCGAGGAAACACTGCACGCATGGATCGACTTTGAGCTTGGCGAGACCGGCGGCTCCTACAATTTGAGCGATGAGCTGCTGGCCGTGGAACCGGATGATGCGCTGCGCCCCGGGATCTATGAGCATGTGCTTACGTATGTGGATGAGCACAGCGACAACACGGTCTCCGACTGGTACTATTCCTACGCCACGGAAAAGCTTGCCGAGCTGCTGGAGTACATGGTCCCGGAGGGCTATGAGCAGCGCGACGCCTATTATGCGGTGCTGCATCATCTCTACGGCAACCACTACGAGTTCTCAGAGCTCTTTGACGAGCACGAGGAGGACATTGTCGCCCTCTGGGACACCGAATTTTTACAGAAGCTGTTCGAGGACGAGAACTTTATGATCGACTTCATGGTCGGCTCCTGGCGCTCGAACACCGGCTACAAGCTGAGCTTTGACGAGGACAACAACGCCAATACCACGCTGCCGATGCCGAGCTCCTCCCAAAGCTCCCACGGCTATTCTCTGAACAACCTGGAGCTTGACTGGACCGATTCGGACGACAACGTGATCAGTCAGGTGTTCCGGTTTACCCTTGTGGATTTCGACACCGTTGACGTCTACAGCTATTCAGCCGGAACAACCTATACTATGCACCGACAGTGAGCGCAGCAAAAAAACAGGAGCGTACCGCGGTACGCTCCTGTTTTTATTCAGAAGATCATCTGATTGATGCCGATTGCATCGTTCATGCGGCGCTCGACTTGAGCGTCGAAGCAGCGGACGATGATTTCTGCCGTGACGCCGATCACGGCCTCGTTCAGATGCCCGCCGAACACCGCGCCGCTCCGGTCAGCTGCGCTCATGTGCATGTGCAGATACGGCGCGCCGTCCTTGCGCGAGAGGGTGCCGTGCAGCGAGGTGATCTCATAGGCGCCTTCAAAGTGGTTCTTGTGAAACTGCTTGTCCGCAGGGTCGAGCACGCCGACTGTGAATTCCTTGGCGGCGCCCAGGCCGTTGATCTCGGCAAAGCGGATGTCCTCCTTGCCGGCCAGCGCCAGCAGGGAAGCGCAGATCTCCTCGCCCGGGTCCAGGCGCAGGACAATGTTGTCTCCAAAGCGTTTGTATTCCATCGTTAATCCTCCTGTTCGGGCAGGCGCTGCATCAGCGCAGGCCCGTTTTGTTTGAGCCATTGATGCCATTTGTCGTACTCCGGAAACACCCGGTAGACCTCGCGGTAGAAGGCAGGGGAGTGGTTCATCTGCTTGCGGTGGCAGAGCTCGTGCACCACCACGCTGTCGAGCACCTCCGGCGGGGCGAGCATCAAGAGACAGTTGAAATTGAGGTTTCCCCTCGCGCTGCAGCTGCCCCATCGCGTGTGCTGGCTGCGGATCGTGATATTTCCGTAGCTCACCCCGACGAGCGGCGCATAATAGCGGACCCGTTCCGGAAAGACAAGCTTTGCCTGCCGGTGCAGGGCGTCCAGCTCCTGATCCGTCAGCTTTTCGATCTTCGAGAGGGCCGCCTGCCGCTGCGTGAGCTTTGCCCGGTGGGCCTCGATCCAGTCGGCCTTGCTCTGAACAAAGCGCCGGATGTCGGCCTCGCGCATCCGCAGCGGGGCGCGTACCAAAACGCTGCCGTCCGGCTGCAGCTGGATGCTGACGGTTTTCCGGTTGGACCGCACCAGCGTGTATTCGATTCCATTTCGTCCGGTAGGACTTCTGAAACTGTCCATTGTCACTTATAAAATGTCAATTTACCTGGTCCTCCGGATGACCGACGATCTCATAGAAGCGGTTCCAGAGCGCGCTCGTCGTGACCGGACAGAGCACATTGTAAGCGCCCAGATAGTCGCTGTAGTCCTCCAGGTGGTAGGTCGTGAAGTTGGTGCCGTAGTTCACGTGCGTGATCAGCGGCTCCAGGCTGTAGTCGATGATTTCGACCTTGCGGTCGTTTCCGCGGGCAGTCAGCTGCAGCGTGACCTTTGCCATGCCGCCAAGCAGGGAATCGAGGCGGTCCATCGCGGAAATGTAGTTGCCGAGCGAATAGTAGACCAGCGCCTTGTTGCCGTTTTGCGCGGTGTACATCTCATAGGGCTGCAGCACGTGCGGATGGCAGCAGATGAGCAGATCGCACCCGGCAGCCACGGTCTTTTCCACCACGCGCTTGGCATCGTCCGTCGGCACGGTCATGTACTCGACGCCCATGTGCCAGAAGCCGATCGTGACGTCGGCGTGCTCTTCACAGTAGGCAATGTCGGCCATGAGCTTCTGCTCGTTGTCCAGAAGATCGATCGCGTACTCCTGACCCGCCGGCAGCACAAAGCCGTTGAGGCCGTAGGTGTAGTTGAGAAGGCCCAGCTTCACGCCGTTGACCTCGATGATCTTGGGCGTGGCGGCGTCCTCGGCGCTCTTGTGGATGCCGAGCACGGTCACGTCCTTGTCGCCCCAGAAGTCCAGCGCGTCGTAGACGTTGTCGATGCCCTTGTCCATGGTGTGGTTGGTGGCCTGCAGGATCACGTCAAAGCCCGCCTTGTAGACCGCGTCGCCCACCTCTCTGGGCGTGCCGAACACGGGGTAGTTGGAGATATTGGCGTGATCGGAAACGAAAATCGTCTCCTGATTGATGATGGCCACATCCGCCGCCTCGATGTCCGGCAGGATCTCTTTATACAGATGGTCATAGTTCCAGGGCTCCACATACATGCCGGAATTGTAGACCATGTTGTGGATGAGGTTGTCGCCCACAGCCATCAGTGACACAGTGCTCACGGTGGGCTCCATCTGCGCCGCGATGTCATCGGCAATCTCTGCAAAGGCCGAGCGCGGCTCGGTGCTCTCCGTGGGCGCTTCGGTCTCCGGCTCTGTGAGCGGCGGGAGCGTCGGTGTCGGAACGGTTTCGGCGGAGACCTCCTGCTTCGGCTGCTTCCAGGCTGCGGCCAGCGCCTTCGGCGAGACGCGGGAGAACAGAAGCAGCGCGCACGCGGTCAGGCTCAGGACCACAACTGCAAATGCAATGAGCGGATAGATCCACTTGGTTTGTTTCATAATATCACCCTCTCTGAGTTATCGTATCACAAACAGTCGAATTCTGCAAGAAAAACATGGAAAAGAAAAAAATTCCCGAAGGGGCGTCATGCACAAATTTTCACATTCGGTTTACAAATCCTTCATGAACAGATAAAACATCGTTCAAAAACCGGCGCTACAATCTAAGCATCAAAAGAAAGAAACCCGTTGAGCGAGAAAGGACGGTTGAATATGGACGATTTCTATGATTTCCTGTTTGAAGAGCCTGAAGAGCAGAAGAAGCCGCAGGCGGAGCAGTACTACAACAACGGCTATCAATATGCCGCGCAGCCGGCCAAGCCGGTGATCAAGGAGAAGAAAAAGCACGGCGCTGCCCGCATTGTGGCGCTGGCCCTGTGCTGCTCGCTGCTGGGCGGCGCGGTCGGCGCCGGTACGGTGACGCTGGTGAATCGCCAGCAGCAGACGCCCGAGGCGCAGGAGGCTGTCACGGCAAACGCCCTGATCAGCAGCCGCGAGAGCGCGGAGCTGGATCTGGTGCATGTGGACAACAACAAGGAGCTCACTCCCGCGGAGGTCTATGCCAAGAACGTGAACTCCACCGTCGGCATCACGACGGAGATCATCTCTACCAACCTCTGGGGCTATCAGACTACCGGCGCGGCTGCCGGGTCTGGCTTCATCATCACCGAGGACGGCTATATTGTGACAAACTACCACGTGGTCGAAGGCGCAAGCTCCATCCAGGTCGCCATGTACGACGGCACCGAGTACGACGCAGAGCTCGTCGGCTATGACGAGAGCAACGACGTGGCGGTCCTCAAGGTGGAGGCCAGCGGCCTGACGCCGGTCATTCTGGGCGACTCCGATGAAATGAACGTGGGCGACACGGTGCTTGCCATCGGCAACCCGCTGGGCGAGCTGACCTTCTCGCTCTCGAGCGGCGTGGTGAGCGCGCTCAACCGTGACATCACCCTCTCCGGCGGCATCAGGATGCGCCTGATCCAGACCACCGCGCCCATCAACTCCGGCAACTCCGGCGGCGCGCTGTTCAACAGCTACGGCGAGGTCGTGGGCATCACGAACGCCAAATATTCCAGCAGCGGCTACAGCAGCGAAGCCTCGATCGACAACATCGGCTTCGCCATCCCGATCAACTCCGTGCTCGAGATCGTCTCGAGCATCATGGAGAAGGGCTATTACGCGCACCCCTACATCGGTGTGAGCGTAGGTGACGTGACCGAAGAGAACCAGGCGCTTGGCCTGCCGGCCGGTGCGGCAGTCTCCCAGGTCGTCAGCGGCAGCCCGGCCGAGCAGGCCGGCCTCAAGGCCAACGACATCATCACCGCGGCCAACGGCCAGGCGCTCACCGGCAGCAGCGATCTGGTGGAGGCGATCTCCGACTGCGAGGTCGGCGACACGCTGCTTCTGACGGTCTACCGCCAGGGCGAGACGCTGACACTGACCGTCACCGTGGGCGAGAAGGCCCAGCAGACGGAAAGCGAGCAGACCGAGCAGACCCCGCAGACCCAACAGGTCGATCCCTTCGGCGGCAGCGGCTTCGGCGGCTTTGGCGGCTTCCCCTTCGGCTTCGGCGGCTAATAATACGAAACGCGCCATCCCTTGAGTTCGGGATGGCGCGTTTCGTAATGAAATAATGAAGGAATGAAAGAATGAAAAAATTGAGGTATTTTTCATATTCAATATGAAAAATTGATTGGAATTTATCCCGAAGGGATACCATAATTCTTTCATTTTTTCATAGTTTCATTTTTTCATTACCCTTTCGCGACGCGCTTCTTGATGCGCCGCAGTTCTAGAAGCATCTGCACGGAATCGTGCAGCACGCGGACCTTGGACTCGCGGTGGTTGATAATCTTGACCGGCATCTCCATGATGGAGTAGCCCAGCTTCTGCGCCCACAGGATCGCTTCAAAGTCGAAGGCAAAGCCGTCGGTCTGCATCCGGGAGAAGATCTCGTGGATCGCCTTGCCGCGGAAGAGCTTGCAGCCGCACTGGGAGTCCGACTGCCGGAGCCCGCCGGCAATGTTGAGCACCACGATATAAACCCGGGAGGCCAGCTTGCGGATCGCGGTATAGCCGCTGTAGCCCTCGGGATGCTTGACGCGCGAGCCGATCAGCATGTCCTTGTCCGGGTTTGCCAGCAGAAGATCCACGCCCTGGCGGATCACATCGGTGCCGTAGGCCAGGTCGGAATCCAGGAACATGGCGATATCGCCTGTGGCGGCCAGCATGCCGGTGCGCACCGCGCAGCCCTTGCCGCGGTTTTTCTCGTAGCCCACCACGCGCACATTCGGCAGCTTGAGCGCCTCGACCAGCGCCTTTGAGTCATCGGTGCTGCCGTCGTCGGCAAAAATCAGCTCATAATCGTCAAAATTTGCCTGCAGATAATCGGTCAGCGTGCGAACCGTGTCCTGAATGATCTTGCTTTCGTTGTACATCGGAACGATCAATGAAAATTTCATGACAGCCATTCTCCGTCTTTTTCTGAAAGAATGGTATTATTATACTCCAATCCGGGAAAAAAGCAAGTGATTTCAAAAAAATGCTTGACAATCGGGAAACACTGTGCTATTTTTATGGCAAGCAAAACCGATGAGTGAGATAAGTATCTTTTGGCGCCTTGTCTCAGAGAGCCGGGGAGGGTGGAATCCCGGCGGCAAGTCCGGAAGAGAATGGCCTCATGAGGGTCGACTGAACGGCTTTACGCCAAGTAGGAAGAACGCAGGCTCAGCGTTAACGGAGCAGCGTATGTTGGTACGCGTGAGTGCGTCCGAACGGACGAATATAGGTGGCACCGCAGGAGTTCAGCTCTTGTCCTATGTGATTATTTTTCAACATGGGACGAGGGTTTTTTTCTTGTCCCGCACAACGAAAGGAGAAAACATCATGGCACAGGTACCGTACAAAATCTATCTTTCCGAGGACGAAATGCCCAAGAATTGGCTGAACCTCCAGGCATACATGGATCTGCCCCCGATGCTCAACCCGGCCACGGGCGAGCCCGTGACGCAGGACATGCTTGAGGCGGTGTTCACCAAGGCCGGCTCCGCGCAGGAGCTCAACAAGACCGACAAGCTGATCCCGATCCCTGAGGACATCCAGCGCTTCTACAAGATGTATCGGCCCTCTCCGGTCGTGCGCGCCTACAATCTCGAGCAGATGCTGGGCACCCCGGCGGAGATCTACTACAAGTTTGAGGGCAACAACACCTCCGGCAGCCACAAGCTCAACTCCGCTGCCGCGCAGGTCTACTATGCCAAGCAGGAGGGTCTGACCCACCTGACCACCGAGACCGGTGCCGGCCAGTGGGGCACCGCGCTGTCCATGGCCTGCAGCTTCTTCGGCATCGGCCTGGACGTGTTCATGGTCAAGGGCTCCGCGCAGCAGAAGCCCTACCGCAAGACCGTCATGGAGACCTACGGCGCCACGGTCACGCCGTCGCCGTCTGACACCACCGAGGTCGGCCGGAAGATTTTGGCCGAGATGCCCGACACCACGGGCTCGCTTGGCTGCGCGATCTCCGAGGCGATGGAGAAGGCCATTAAGACCCCCAACTGCCGCTACGTGCTGGGCTCTGTGCTCAACCATGTGCTGCTGCACCAGTCCATCATCGGCATGGAGGCCAAGGCCGCGCTGGATAAGTACGGCGTGCAGCCGGACATCATCATCGGCTGCGCCGGCGGCGGCTCCAACCTGGGCGGCCTGATCGCGCCGTTCATGGCAGAGCGCATCGAGGGCAAGAACCATATCGTCTTCCGGGCCGTCGAGCCTGCCAGCTGCCCGAGTCTGACCCGCGGCGTGTATGCCTACGACTTCGGCGACACCGGCAACATGACCCCGCTCATCAAGATGTACACCCTGGGCAGCCAGTTCATCCCGGCGCCCAACCATGCCGGCGGCCTTCGCTTCCACGGCATGAGCGCCATCATCTCCAAGCTGCGCGCAGACGGCCTTCTGGAGGCGGTCAGCTATGAGCAGACCAAGGTCTTTGAGGCCGCGCAGCTCTTCGCCCGCATCGAAGGCACGCTGCCCGCGCCCGAATCCAGCCACGCCATCCGCGCGGCCATCGACGAGGCCCTGCGCTGCAAGGAAACCGGCGAAAAGAAGAAGATCCTCTTCGGTCTCACCGGCACCGGCTATTTCGACCTGAGCGCCTACCGCTCCTTCATTGACGGCACCATGACCGACTACGTGCCGACCGACGAGGACCTGCAGAAGGGCTTTGACACGCTGCCGAAGCTCGGATAATCGCGAAAAAATATCAATAAAAGAGAAAAACGCCTCCTTTATTCTGGGTTCTGCATTGACATTGCGCATTTTTATGCGTATACTGGAATTGGCAGAAATTGAATAAAGGAGGTTTTCCCATGAAGAAATGGCTATGCCTGCTGCTCGCGGTATGCATGCTGCTGTCCATGGCGGCCTGCTCCAAGGGCGGCGAGATCCAAGAGGACCCCGCATTGCAAGCCGGCAACAGCGGAGGCGGCTCGAATGAACCCGCAAACCCGGATCACCCCGAGCCTGATCCCACACCCGATCCGGGTCCGACACAGAGCGGCAATGTGTACGACACCGGCTGCTTCTCCGTGCAGGTTCCGGAGGGCTGGAAGGAATTCCCGCAGACGGACATTTTCAGCGACAGCGACGAGATCGACCCCACACAGCTTGTCATCATCAAGGGCGATACCTCTGATTTTGACATGTTCACCAAGCCCTATATCATGATCAAATACGGCGGCCCGTCCACCGAGCTCTATCCGCCGGATGCCGACTGGTACGACGAGACCGAGGACCTCGGCACGATCACCACAGGCGAGCACACCTGGACCGGCTTCTCCGGTCTGAGCTTCAGCTCCAAGCTTATGATCCTCTTTGAGGATCTGGGTGATGTGCAGCTGCAGGCCACGCTGTACTACGAAACCGACGAGGACAGCTTCACGCTCGAGGATGCGGATGTCAAATCCATCCTTTCAAGTATTCAGATTACCGATCCCGACGGCAAGGCTGCGCTTTCCGGCAACCCCGGCGGCGCGGAGCGCCCCACCGAGCCCGCAACATCGGATTATGACTGGTGGAGCGGCAGCTGGTACGGCTGGTGGAGCACGATCGACGGCGGCGGCAAATACGAGCAAAACGGCATCGATGGCAGCGCTTGGGATGCCTATGCCGTCATCGATGTGCACAGTGACGACACCGGCGACATCACACTCTGGTATGGCGGCGACACGAGAGAGCTGCCTCTGGTCACGGCCAAGGTCCGCTTCATCGACGGGGAAGGTGAAAAGGGCGCAATGGAGCTGCTCAGTGGCACCTTCTTCCCGACCGGCCACTGGTATCACGAGCAGGAGGAAGCTGCCACCATGGAGATCCTGCGCGGCGGGTGGTATGTGGATCCGGAGGACTCCACAGTCAGCCACTTCCCCGAAATGATAGAGATCGGCGGCCATTATGAGGACCCGGACAATCCGGAGGATTATTTTGAATACCGCTTCTACCTCAGACCCTGGGGCGAGCGCTGGGAGGATGTGGAAGACGGTGACACCAGCGGCTGCGTGTATACGGACATGATGCCGATCCACTATGAGGACTGGTATCTGCCGCTGCTGGATCTGGGCTACACCGAGGTGCCCGACAGCTTTGAGATCGGCTATGACATCGTTGACGATCAGATCCCCGCACCGAACAACGGCGGGGGAGAGGACGTGGGCGGAAGCTTTGTGCCGACACCGCTCGACCCCAACGACCGCGAGGGCGCCGACGGCAAGGTGGATCTGGCGACCCTGCAGCGCGTGCTGCCGTGGCTCAAGGAGGCGCAGAGCTACAGCCTGACCTATGACGAGATCGCCGCGCAGTTTGGCGTTCACGGCATGAGCGTCGAGAGCCCGTTTGAGGGTACCATCTACTTCCGCTGGTGGTCCGATGAGGACAACTACATCCAGGTGGCCTTCAATCCCCAGCCCGACGGCACCGAAACCTGGAACAACACCCAGTGGGACGGCATAGATTAAAATAAAGGGCCTGTTGCAAAATGCTCTGTCATTTCGAGCGAAGCGAGAAATCCGTTCCTATTTAACGCTTTTTCACGTGAAAAGTACGGATTTCTCGGTCGCAAGCTCCCTCGAAATGACAGGTTCGTGCATTTTGCAACAGGCCCATGCAGAGATCCCCAGAGGATAATTCATGCACGAATTTTCCTCCGGGGATTTTCATTTCTCGTCACAGAAGATGGGCGCGCAGGTAGTCCGCAGACTCTGCAGACAGATATGCGGGTGGGATGTCGAGGATGGTCTTGCAGCCGCACTGGCCCTCCAGATTCATCCGGTGCGCCGCTCTTGCACAGGCCGCCAGGACGCTGCCGGTGAACTCGGGGTTGGATTCGAGCTGCAAACGGAATTCGACCGTGTGGCGCAGATCGTTTCTGCCGGTCTTGCCGTTGCGGATCACAAAGCCGCCGTGGGGGATGCCGCTGTGGTTTTTCCGCAGTTCATCGAGCGTGATGAACTCCACGGTCGTGTCATACTCATCAAAGTAATTGGGCATGGTCTTGATCTCGCGCTCGATACGCGCCAGATCCGCGCCCTCCTCGGCGACCACATAGCACTCTCTGGTGTGCTTCTGCCGGGTGCTCAGGGTGGGGCACTCGCCGCTGCGCACCGCCTCGAGCGCCTCGGGCACCGGGACGGTATACTGCCGGGCATCCACCACGCCGGCGATCCGCCGGATCGCGTCGGAGTGGCCCTGGCTCACGCCGCGGCCCCAGAAGGTGTAGTCGGTGCCGTCGGGCAGCACCGCGTTAAAATAAGTGCGGGCAAGGGAGAACAGACCCGGGTCCCAGCCGCAGGAAATCACGCTGATTTTCCCGCCGGCCTTGGAAGCTTCGTCCGCCTCGGCAAAATGCTGCGGAATATGCTTGTGCGTGTCAAAGCTGTCGACCACGTTGAAGCGCCTGGCATAGGCCTTGGTCTGTTCGGGAAGATCCGTCGCGCTGCCGCCGCAGAGCATCAGAACGTCAACTTGGTTGACATAATTATCAATCTCGTCCACCGAAAGAACGGGAACACCTTCGGTTGCCGGGGTGATGGACTTGGGATCGCGCCGGGTAAAGATGGCAACAAGCTGCTGATCGGCGTTTTTGGCCACGGCAGCCTCCACGCCGCGGCCCAGGTTGCCGTAGCCGAGGATGGCGATTCTGGTCATAAGGTGCCCTCCAATAAGTCTTCCATATCATAAAGCCCTGCGGGCTTGCCCATCAGGAAGGCGGCTGCATCCAGCGCGCCCTCGGCAAAGAGCTTGCGGTCGTGCGCCTCGTGGCGCAGCACGAGCGTCTGGGTGGGGGTACTGATGTAGATTTCGTGCACGCCGACCACATTGCCCATGCGCAGGGAATGAATGTCGATTTCCTGTTTCTGCCGCTTGCCGTTTTCGTGGCGGCCGATGTTCAGAACGGAGTCCGGCCGCTCCTGCTGCACCGCCCGTGCAAGGGCCAGCGCCGTGCCGCTGGGCACGTCCAGCTTGCGGTTGTGGTGTGCCTCAACAATCTCGATGTCGGCGTCCGGGAAGGCCTTGGCGGCCTGCCGGGCCAGGCGGCAGAGCACCGCGATGCCGACAGAAAAGTTGCCGGCAAAGAAGATCGGGGCGCGCTCAGAAGCCTGCTCGATGAGCTCGCGCTCCTCCGGCGTCTGGCCGGTGGTCCCAAGCACCAGCGGCGTCCAGGTGGCGGCGGCATAGCCGGTCACAGCCTCGGTCGCGCTGTGGTGGGAGAAGTCGAGGATGCAGTCCACTTTTCCGGGATAGTCCGCGGGACGAAGGTACACGTCCTCACAGTTGGGGTTGGCGTCGACCGGAATGATGTCGGCATCCGGAAAGCGCTCGCTGACGAGCTGGGTCAGGACCTGGCCCATGTGGCCGCAGGCGCCGCAAATCATAAACTTCATGGCCGGTCCCTCAGATCAGATCGAGCTTTTTCATCTCGTCGTAGAGACGGGAGCGATACGGCTCCTCCATCGGCGTGAGCGGCAGGCGCAGGATGTCCTGGCACAGGCCCATCTTGGCAAGGGCGGCCTTGACCGGGATGGGGTTGGTCTGCAAAAACAGCGCCTTGATGTAGGGAAGCAGCTCCATCTGCAGCTTTGCGCTGCCTGCCACGTCGCCGTCAAAGAAGCGCTTGCAGAGCTCCACGGTCTGCTGCGGCATCGTGTTGGAGAGAACGGAGATGACGCCTTTGCCGCCCATGGACAGGATCGGCACGATCTGATCGTCGTTGCCGGAGTAGATGTCCAACCGGTCGCCGACGACGCGGAAGGTCTCGACGATCTTGGCAATGTTGCCGTTGGCCTCCTTGATCGCGCAGATGTTGGGGTGATCTGCCAGCACGCCGTAGGTGGCGGGCTCGATGTTGGTGCCGGTGCGGGAGGGGACGTTATAGACGATGACCGGAACAGCGGAGGCGTCGGCAATGGCGCTGTAGCTGCGGATCAGGCCGGTCTGGGTGGGTCTGTTATAGTAGGGGGTAACGCAGAGCACCGCGTTTGCGCCGATCGCGCAGGCGTACTGCGTCATCATGATGGCGTGGCTCGTGTCGTTGGAGCCGGTGCCTGCAATGATGGGCACGCGGCCGTTCACACGCTTGACCGCGTATTCCAGGATCTTGCAGTGCTCGTTGTCCGTCAGCGTGGGGGCCTCGCCGGAGGTGCCGCAGACGACCAGCGCGTTGATGCCGGATTCGATCTGCCAATCGATCAGCTTTCCGTAGCGCTCATAGTCGATGCCGTCGGATTTCATCGGGGTAATCAGCGCGGTTGCCGCGCCGGTAAATACATGCTGCTTCAACATCATGCACTCCTTTGTGTCAGGTGTGGTCATTTTTTACCAGATATAGTATATCACATCCTTTCCTGGATAGCAAGAAAAATATCGCAATTACAGCAACTTGCAGTCAACTGGCCCGCTTCGGCAGGCGGATCGTCAAAATGATCTCGTCCTCCGTATCCTCGCGGCCAAGATCCGCCCGGATGCCGGCGTTTTTCATGATCTCAAGATTGTGGTTGACCGTATTGAGAAACAGCCGCACGTCCCGCAGCAGCAGCTTTCTGCCGCCGAAGGGCTTTTTTGCCTCGGCCTCCAGCAGCGATTCGATGTAGTGCTCCGTCTGGGCCACGTTGAGCTCACGCTTGACGATCCACTCGATGGCAGAGAGCCTGGACGCCTCGTCCGGCAGGCGGAGCAGCGCTCTGGCGTGCCGCTCGGACAGGCGGTGCTCCCGCAGCGCCTGCAGCACGGCAGGGGAGTGCTTCAAAAGCCGCAGCTTGTTTGCCACCGAGGACTGGCTCTTTCCGACGCGCCGGGCGGCCTGCTCCTGGGACAGGCCGTAGCGCTGCATGAGCCGGGACAGGCCCTCGGCTTCTTCAATATAATCGAGGTCCCTGCGCTGCAGGTTTTCCACCAGGGCCAGCATGTCCGACTGCTCGTCGCCCACCGACACAACGATGCAGGGGACCGTCTCCAGCCCCACCAGCCTCGCGGCGCGCAGACGCCGTTCACCGGCCACGAGCTCATAGCCGCCGCTCACGCGCCGCACGGTCAGCGGCTGCAGGATGCCGTATTGGGCGACGCTGGCGGCCAGCTCTTGCAGCGCCTCGCGGTCAAATATCCGCCGGGGCTGCCCGGGATTCGGCCGGATCGTCCCCGCGGGGAGAAAGAGGACCCTGCCGGTTTCCAGCAGCGTCCTGTCCTTTGTTCTTTGCATGAGATCCCTCCTCGCATTTCATTGTAGCCGGAGGGGATGAAAAATCCCGCGAAGCCTGTGCCTCGCGGGATGATTTTTCATTGGGTCTATTCCGAACGCAGCGCCGCCACCGGGTCCTTCTTTGCAGCCTTTTTCGAGGGGATGAGGCCTGCAACAATCGTAAGCGCCATGCTGAGGAAGACCAGCACCACGGCGCCGGTCACCGGCAGCACCGCCCGGACATTGTCCAGGCCTGTGAGATTGCGCAGGATGATGTTGATCGGGATCAGCAGCAGCAGCGTCACCCCGACGCCCATCGCACCGGCGCAGAGACCCACGAGGAAGGTTTCCGCGTTGAAGACCTGGGAAATGTTCCGCTTGGAGGCGCCGATCGCGCGCAGAATGCCGATCTCCTTCGTGCGCTCGAGCACGGAGATATAGGTGATGATGCCGATCATGATGGAGGAGACGACAAGGGAGATCGCCACAAAGGCGATGAGCACGATGCTGATGGCGTCAATGATCTGCGTGACCGAGCGCATCAGCGCATCAACCATATCGGTGTAGATGATGACGCCGGCCTCGTTGCCGCTTTCGCGCTGGCGGTCGTTGTAGTCCTCCAGAATGCGCTTGACAGCGGCCTTGCTGTCAAAGTCGGTCGGGTACAGGCGGATGCTGGCAGGGCTTTCCGGGTCGGCATAGCCGAGCTTGCGCAGGTTGCCGCTGTAGGAGGTGTCAGCGCCGGAGAGCAGGGCGGTCATGAGGTCGCGCATCTCGTTCATGTCCATGTTCATGGAGAAGACCTCGCCCAGCGCCTTGGGATCGATTTCAAAGGCGTCCTTGAGGCTCTCGCCCAGCTGCTCGGAGAATTTTGCCATGTTCTGCTCGAGCGCGCCGGTGACCTGCTGCATCATGCCGGAAATGACCTGCGCCATGACGGAGCTGAGCATCGACTGCAAATTGCCGGTGTAATCCGAGAGCAGCGACCCGAAGCGGGACTCGAGCACGCTGGTGTCCAGAATATCAGTGAGTGCGTCCTGCAGGATCGACTGCGTGACCGGGGCTTCGAGATATTCCGCAAAGGACTCCGCCAGCTGCTCGGGGCCCATCAGCTGATTCTGCGCAGCGTAATCCAGGAAGGCCTGATAGATCGCGCTCTGCAGGGCTGTCAGCTGCGCGCCGGTCGGGGTCAGATTGGACAGATCCGGCTGCAGGGCTGCTGCGCTCTGCGCCAGAAGCGCCTGCGCGACGTCGCTTTGCAGATACTGCTGCAGCGTGGCGGGCGTTGCGTCCGCCGGATCGACCCCGATGGAGGCAAGATACGCGCTATAGCCGCCAAGCACTGCATTGACTGCATCCAAAAGCTGATTTGCCGTGACCGTCGCGCTGCCGCTCTGGGCCAGGATCGCGCTGTAGGCGTCGCTGATGGCCTGATAGGCGGCCTCGGAGCTCAAAAACTGCGCTAAGGCCTCGGACAGATCCATGCTCGCGCCGCCGGGCCGGTTTGCTGCGTAGACGGGATAGCCGAAGAGCATATCCCGGAACAGCTGCATGAGCTGCTCACCGGTGAGCTGCAGCTGCACGCCGTCAAACAGTCCCGCAAGCTCCTGCGGCGAGATCTCCGGCAGCTTGATGTTCAGCATACTGGGGTCGATCTGCAGATCGGAGAAGTCCATGCCGGAGAAATCCATATCCGAGAAATCCATGCCGGAAAAATCCATCGAGAGGGCGTCCTCGTCGAAGGAGAACAGCTCAGCCATGGCGTCCTCATCGACGGTAAACATAGACTCCATCGAGAGCTCCTGCGTGTCGGACTGCTCGCCGAAGGCCTTTCCGGTGAACACATTGACGGACGAATCTTCCAGCTGGGCCTGCACGATCGGACTCTGGGCCGCGTGCTCCATGAGGTGGGTGGTGAGCGAGGCCGGGTAGCAGATGCCGGTGGTCAGGCTGCCGCTCACGCCGTCGCCGAGCGGCTGAACGATGGATAGGCGGGGTCCTCGGAATGGTCGGTCCAGACGTTGTAGTCCTCGTCGTAGGTGTAGTAGTCGGAGCTGTGGACAAGCTTGAACTCCAGGCCGAGAAAATCGTCGTAGCTGTACTGGCCGGGGACGCTCTCGATCTCGCTGTCCTCGCCGGCGGCAAAGGACTGCACGAGCGTGTCGAGCTCCTTCGGGTCCTTGAGGCCGAGCACATAGAGCGTGATATCGGCAACGTGCCCGGTGGAGGTCAGCACCACCGCGCATTCGTCATAGCGCTGCGGCCAGCGACCGGCCTTGAGCTCATACTGCTCAAGATAGAGCCGCTCATCGTCCGGCATCGGACGGAAGGTATCGGTGCTGCTGAAGGAGGAGAAGAGGCTGCCCATGGAGTCGTTGGTGGTAAAGCCCAGGGCGGCAAAGCTGTGGTCCGGGTTGACCTGTCGGATCTCGCCGTCCCGGTCGGTGTAGATCTGCGGGACGAGATTATAATTGTATTCAATCGTCTGCACGTAATCGTAGACGCTGCATTCGTCGCTCTCGAGGTAGCTGCGCAGGCCGGCCAGATCGTTCTTGCTCACGCGGGTGAAGAGATTGGAGACCGTCTGCCATTCCTCGACAACACCCTCGGGCGCGCTGCGTTCGCCGCTGTCCTGCTGCGTGTACATGCTCGCGAAATTGATGCTCGAATCGGTGATCTCCAGCGGATAATCCTTGAGCGTGTCCTCCTCGATCGACTGGATATAGTTCTGCACGCCGGTGGAGAGCGAGAGGATCATAGCGATGCCGATGATGCCGATGGAGCCTGCAAACGCGGTCAGAAGCGTTCTGCCCAGCTTGGTGCGCAGATTGTTGAAGGAGAGGGAGATCGCAGTCAAAAATGACATGGAGGCCCGGCCCAGGCTGCGATGCTCCACGGGCAGGGAGGAGGCGACCGTAAAGGGGTCGGAATCGTCGGTGATCTTTCCGTCCCGCAGACGGACGATGCGGGTGGCGTACTGCTCAGCCAGCTCCGGATTGTGCGTGACCATGACCACCAGGCGATCCTTTGCCACCTCGCGCAGCAGATCCATGACCTGCACGCTGGTCTCGGTGTCCAGCGCGCCGGTGGGCTCGTCCGCCAGCAGGATGTCGGGGTCGTTGACCAGAGCGCGGGCGATGGCCACGCGCTGCATCTGACCGCCGGAGAGCTGGCTCGGCCGCTTGTGGATCTGGTTGCCGAGACCGACCCGCGCAAGCGCGTCGGCTGCGCGCCTGCGGCGCTCCGAGCGCGGTATACCGGAGATCGTCAGAGCCAGCTCCACATTGGCCAGGATGGACTGGTGGGGGATCAGATTATAGCTCTGAAACACGAAGCCGATGCTGTGGTTGCGGTAGGAATCCCAGTCCCGGTCGCGGTACTGCTCGGTCGAGACGCCGTTGATGATGAGCGCGCCGGAATCGTAGCGGTCGAGACCGCCGATCACGTTCAGAAGCGTCGTCTTGCCCGAGCCGCTGGGGCCGAGGATTGCAACAAACTCGCTGTCGCGCAGGCAGAGAGAAACGTCGTCCAGTGCGCGCTGCACCAGATCACCGGTGCGATAGGTCTTGGAAATATGTTCAATTTGCAGCACCGACGTTACCTCCTGATAGAATTGGAATCAACATTTATATTATACCACGCGGATATGAACGAAATATAAACAAAGCCCCAATATTCTTCTGAAATTTCAGATGAATATTGGGGTTTTGCTTCAGAAATCAGCCTTCGTTGCTGTACAGGGTCAGATTGGTGTGGGCGTTTGCCAGCACCTCATCATTGACCGTGATGGGATGGGCGTCATAGACGCCGGTAAACCAGGCCTCTTCCTTGGATTCGTGCAGGGCCTCGCGGACCAGCGTGGTCTGATAGGTCTCTTCGGCCTCGGACTGATAGCGCACAAAGTAGATCGTGTCCTCATCCTCGAAGGAGCTGTAGTCACCGGCCTGGCGGGACGCGTCAAACAGGTAGTCGATGATGTCGTCGTTCAGGCTGCCCTTGCTGACAGGGTAGGAGGTGGGCGTATAGCCGCAGTCGCGGACGAGCTGCTCAAAGTCCTCGTCGCTCATGCCGTCCTTCATGCCGGCGTTGATGCGCTCAAGCACAGCTCTGCCGTCGGCGATGTCGGGGTTGCCGCCTTCGACGTTGGCCGCAGCGCTGTTGTCGATGCCGATGCTGATGACATAGGCATTGATGCAGTTGTAGTCGTTGGTATCACGGCCCTCATAGCGGACGACCTGATAGGAATGGCCTTCCTCGTCAGCAGCGAAGTTTTCAACATCACCAGCCTGGCGCTCGGCGGCGAAGAGCCAAGCGGCGGCATCCTCGCTCAGGCGGGAGCTGACGGTGCTCTTGTTGCCGCTGCCTTCGGTCGCGCCCTCGGTCGGGAAGCTGGCTGCGGCAGCCTTGGCGTCGGCCTTGGCCTTGGCCAGGGCTTCTTCGGTATATTCGGTGTGGGTCGTCGGCTCGGCGTTTTCGTCGGCAGCCTCATCCTCGACCTCGGTGCCCTCGGCGTTCACGGTGTAGAGGGAATAGCTGACGATGTCATAGGCGTCGGGATCCTCGGCATAGGCAGCGGAAATCTCATCTGCAGTGGGCTCGAAGGTATCTTCCATGGAAGCGGCATAGCCGGAAGCGGTCTGCACGACCTCCAGGTACTCGCGGTAGTTCTCCATGTTGCAGCCTTCTCCCATCACATTATAGAGATAGTAATCCTCGCTGGGCAGGCCGTACTGCTTGGTGTTGTCCTTGATCGCCTGGATGCCGTCCTCGATGGCAGCCTTGTCGTCCTCAGTGAGCTCATAGCCGGCGGCCTTGGCCTCTGCATAGACGCTCATAAACTGCTGGATGGTGGTGTTGGTCTGCTCCTTGAACAGATCCTCAAAGGTGCCGGTGCCGTAGCTCTGCTCAGCAAAGGGCACGTTCATCTGCAGGCCGTAGAAATAGACATACATCTGGGCGTTGTTGTTGACGGTCTGCTGATAGAAATAGTTGTACATCGGAACCGTGACGGTCTCGTCGCCGACGGTGACAGCGGCCTCGGTCACATCATAGGTGGGCGCCATCTCCGCAGCGCGGCGCAGGTCAGCCTGATGCTTGGCAACGAAGACCAGCGCAACGATCAGCGCCACAGCCAGCAGCGCGACCAGGCAGAACACGATGGTGGGACGTCTCTTTTTTCTTTGCTCCTGCAGTTCCTTCTGCGCAGCAGCCTCGGACAGGGTCAGGCCCTCGTCATTGGTCAGCTTGCGTTTTTTCTTGGAAGCGGATGCACTCATAGTCAATCAATCCTCTCAGTGAATACTTTTTTTCCGGGGTGGTCCCGGACAGTTACGCATTATTATAGCGCGAAGTTTGGCAGGTTGCAAGTATAATTTTCGATTCTTGCGCGGAAAATGTGAAAAAATTCTCGAAAAAACCACGCAAAAAATCGCCCTGGAGCAAGCTCCAGGGCGAAACCCCGCTATAGCCGTGTGAATACGATTATAACCTGCACGATACGGGCAGGTGGGTTGCCTCTCCATACGTTCTCTGCTTCCAACGTCCAACCATCGTCGAGGCGTGGCCGGGAGGCCTGCAATTCCGCACAGAAGTCAGCATCCCTTAGAAATGATGTGGGTTTAACGGCATTCATCACGAACCAAGCAGGGAACAAAACCCAGCCGGGATCGTCTTACTGACGATCAGTCGTCGTCCTCGGGTTCTTCCTCGGACGATTCGAGCATGATGGCATAGACGGCGTCGAGCTCGGCTTCATCGAGAACTGCGCTGAGGATCTCTTCTCCGTCCTCCTCTTCGACCTTGAGGATGCTGACCTCGAGCTCGGCATCTTCATCGGCGCCGGCAGGACACACACCCAGATATTCCGATCCGCGGTATTCCACCCGCATCAAAACCTCCAGCTCGTATTCCTGACCGTCCTCATCGGTGATGGTGATAAAATCGTCGCCGAATTCACTCATTGGAGCACCCCCTTTCGATCTCTGCCTATATTGTACCCGTTCTGCGCCAGAAAATCAAGAGGAAAGCTGTAGGTGAACATGCTAAAAAATGAAAGCCAATTTTTGTGAAATTCATAGATTGTTTACGAGATTGCATTTGACAATCTATGGTATAATATAGTATAGTATTATGACGTTTGTTTGTAACAGTGGAGGAAAGACATGGCAAACGAAGTAAAACGCAGAAGAAAACCCCGCGATCTGCCCCAGAGAACGCCCACGGGCCTGATCATGCACATTTTGTGGCGCCTCACGGCCTTTGCACTGATCCTCGTGCTGACCTTCTCCATGATCGCCGGCATCACCGGCAAGATCCTGTATGATCGCGCCATCCAATACTATGAAGAAGACATCGAGCCGCGCACCGGCTTCACGCTCGACGGCGTCAAGCTCAACCAGACCTCGTTTATTTATGTATATGACAAAGAGGTCGGCGATTATGTGCAGACCCGCCAGCTCTATACCTCGGAAAACCGCGTCTGGGTCAACTATGACGAGATCCCCGAGGATATGATCAACGCGGTCGTCGCCATCGAGGACAAGCGCTTCTGGGAGCACAAGGGTGTGGACTGGATCCGCACCGCGGCAGCCGCCGGCACCATCTTCCTCGGCGGCAGCGTCCAGGGCGGCTCGACGATCACCCAGCAGCTCATCAAGAACCTCACCGGCGAGAACCAGGTCACCGTTCGCAGAAAGGTGACTGAGATCTTCCGTGCGCTCAAGTTTGAGACGAACTACTCCAAGGAAGAGATCCTGGAGATGTACCTCAATACGATCTACCTCGGCGAGGGCGCCTACGGCATCCGCAGCGCGGCGAGCGTCTACTTTGACAAGGAGCTCTCCGAGCTTACGCCCAAGGAATGCGCCTGCATCATCGGCATCACGAACAACCCGTCGCTCTATGATCCCTATATCTTCCCGGAGCACAACGAGAAGCGCACGCTGACCATTCTGCAGCAGATGCACGAACAGGGCTATATCGAGGATGCCGACTATGACCGCGTCTCCGATCAGCAGCTGGTGTTCTCCAACGGCACCGGCAAAAAGGTGAAGTTCACCTGCGCAAGCTGCGGCTATTCGGCGCAGATCAAGAAATACACCAAGACCGAGGAGGGCTATGTCTGCCCGCGCTGCGAGACCGTCAACCAGTTCAACGTCGAGGAAGCCGAGTTCTACACTTATTTTGAGGACCAGGTGGTCAAGGATGTGACCGAAGATCTCATTGCCTCGGGCCTGTCGGAGCAGGCAGCGCGCCAGATGGTGAACTACGGCGGCCTGCACATCTATTCCACCATCGATCTGGATGTGCAGCGGGCGGTGGATTCCATCTATTCCGATCCGTCGAACGTGCCGGCGACCTATTCCAACCAGCAAATGCAGTCCGCCATCGTCGTGGTGGACAACGAGACCGGCGACGTGGTCGCCATGGCCGGCGGCGTTGGGGAGAAGGGCGGCAGCCTGACCTGGTCGCGCGCCACCGACAGCCGCCTGTCCCCGGGCTCTTCCATCAAGCCGCTGACGGTCTACGGGCCTGCGCTGGACGCCGGCATCATCACGCCGGGCTCTGTCTATCAGGACTCGCCCTTTATGCAGATCGACGGCAAGGACTGGCCGCAGAACGAAAGCCGCAGCTATTCCGGCTGGATGATCGCCAACACCGGCCTGTGCAAGTCTCTGAACACGATCTCCATCAAGATCCTGAACGATCTGACCCCCGCGGCCAGCTACCGCTTTGCCAGCGAGCTGCTGGGCCTGCATAATCTTGTTGACTCCGAGGTCATCAACGGCCAGCGCTTTACCGACATCGATCTGGCCCCGCTCGGCATGGGCCAGCTGACCCACGGCATCACCGTGCGCGAAATGGCAAACGCCTATGCCACCTTCCCGAATGAGGGCGTCTTCCGCAAGGCCAGGACCTACAGCAAGGTGCTCGACAGCGAGGGCAACGTGGTGCTCGACAACGAGCAGGAAAGCCACGCCGCCATGAGCAAGCACGCGGCCTACTATATGACCTATATGCTGCAGAACGCGGTTCTGACCGGCACCGGTACCGCTGCGCAGATGCCCAACACGCCCGTTGCCGGCAAGACCGGCACCACCTCCAACAACCACGACCGCTGGTTTGCCGGCTTCACGCCGTATTACACCGCCGTGGTCTGGTGCGGCTATGACGAGCCGGAGGAAATCCACCTCGTCAACGACAGAAACCCCGCCCTGGTCATGTGGAAGAGCGTGATGACCCTGCTCATGGAGGACAAGGAGTACCGGGAGTTCCCGGTGCCCGACGACGAGTCGATCACCACCTGTTATATCTGCACCGAGACCGGCATGCTGGCCGGCCCCAACTGCAACGCGGCAACGATCCGCCTGTTTGCCTCGGATGTGCCGCAGCAGACCTGCACCATCCATGTGGCGCCGCCGGAGCCCGATCCGGTCGATCCCTTCGGCTGGCTGATCGGCGGCGGCTCGAGCGGCGGAATCCCCGTGCAGATGCCGTAAGCAACCATTTCCCCGCCGCCGTACCGTGTTCCGGTACGGCGGCGAAACGAGCATTCAAAGGAGTATCAAATCATGTGGATCAGTGACCAATGGAAGGAATATGAGCTGCTCGACGCCTCCGACGGCGAACGGCTGGAGCGCTGGGGCGACTATATCCTCGTGCGCCCGGACCCGCAGGTGATCTGGTCCACCGAGCGGAAGGACCCGCGCTGGAAGCGCTTTGACGCGCGCTATTTCCGCTCAAATACCGGCGGCGGCCGCTGGTCGGAGCACCATCTGCCCGCCGACTGGCGCCTGCATTACCGCGATCTGACCTTCTGCATCAAGCCGATGAACTTCAAGCACACCGGCGTATTCCCCGAGCAGGCGGTCAACTGGGATTTTATCACCGAGACTGTCCGCAGCGCAGGCCGGCACGTGAATGTGCTGAACCTGTTCGCCTATACCGGCGGCGCAACGCTGGCTGCTGCGGCCGGCGGGGCCAGCGTCTGCCACGTGGACGCGGCCAAGGGCATGGTCCAGATGGCAAAGGACAACGCCAGAGCCTCGGGCCTGTCCGAGGCGCCGATCCGCTGGATCGTGGACGACTGCGCAAAATTTGTCGAGCGGGAGATCCGCCGCGGCCGGCGCTATGACGCCATCATCATGGACCCGCCCTCCTACGGAAGAGGCCCCACGGGCGAGATCTGGAAGCTTGAAAAGGACCTGTTTCCGTTTTTGCAGCTGGTCGCAGGCGTTCTTTCCGACGAGCCGCTGTTTGTGCTGGTCAATTCCTACACCACGGGCCTGGCGCCCTCTGTGGTGGGCTATCTGCTCGACACGATCCTGACGCCGAGGTTCGGCGGCTCCACCGACAGCCGCGAGCTGGGCCTTCCGGTCAGCAGCAGCGGCCTCATCCTGCCCTGCGGCGCCACAGGCAGATGGACCAGAAACAGTTGAAAGTGGAAAGTGGAAAGTGGATAGTGGATAGCGGAAAACTTCTCACTCCTCACTCCTCGTTCCTCACTTTGAAAAAAGGAAAATCTATGTCGAATATCATTACGGCCGAGAATCTCAGCTTTGCCTATCCGCCCCAGGAGGGGAAGCTGGCGATCCCGGTGTTTGAAAACTTAAATCTAGAAATTGCCGAGGGCAGCTTCACCGTGGTGATCGGCCCCAACGGCTGCGGAAAATCCACCCTGGCCAAGCAGTTCAATGCGGTTTTGCTGCCATCCGGCGGCAAGGTCTACGTGCTGGGCAACGACACCAGCAACGAGCAGACGCTGCTTGAGATCCGCCGGACCGTCGGCATGGTCTTCCAGAACCCCGACAACCAGATCGTCTCCAATGTGGTCGAGGAGGACGTGGCCTTTGCCCCGGAAAATCTCGGCGTGCCGTCGGCGGAGATCCGCAAGCGCGTGGACGACGCGCTCAAAACCGTCGGCATGTACGAATTCCGCAACCACGCCCCGCATCTGCTCTCCGGCGGACAGAAGCAGCGCATCGCCATCGCGGGCGTGCTGGCCATGCAGCCGCGCTGCATCGTGCTCGATGAGCCCACGGCCATGCTCGATCCGCGCGGCAGGGAAGAGGTCATCCGGACGATCCGCACGCTCAACCGCGCGCGCGGTATGACGGTCGTTCTGATCACCCACCACATGTCCGAGGCCATTGACGCCGACCGCGTTCTGGTGTTCGGAAACGGCGGCATTTTGGCCGACGGCAGCCCCAGGGAGGTCTTTACCCAGGTGGAGCTGCTGCGCGCAGCCAACATCGACGTGCCGCAGACGACGGCACTGCTCTATGAACTGAAAAGACAGGGCTGGGATCTGCCGCTGGACGCGCTTTCCACCGAGGAATGCGCTGAGGCGATTGCAAACGCCCTTCTCACGCAGACCGAACGGTCACAGAAATAAATCGGAGGAAACCACATTGCCCCCAGTAATTGAGGTGCGCGAGCTGACACACAGCTACAGTGTCGGCACACCGTTTGAACATGTCGCAATCGAACATGTAAATTTTACGGCCGAGGCAGGGGAGTTCCTTGCGCTGATCGGCCATACCGGCTCCGGAAAATCCACCCTGATCCAGCACCTGAACGGCCTGCTCAAGCCCAATTCCGGCACGGTGCTGTTTCACGGCGAGGACATCTGGAAGGATAAAAAGTTTACCCGGACCATCCGCAGCAAGGTGGGCCTGGTCTTCCAGTACCCGGAATACCAACTCTTTGAAGAAACTGCCTTCCGCGACATCGCCTTTGGCCCCAAAAATATGGGCCTGTCTGAGGCGGAGATCCGCCAGCGCGTGCTGCGGGCTGCGTCCTTTGTCGGCCTGACGGATCGGCTGCTCGAAAAATCGCCCTTTGACCTCTCCGGCGGACAAAAGCGCCGGGTCGCCATTGCGGGCGTCATTGCCATGGAGCCAGAGGTGCTGATCCTCGATGAGCCCACCGCCGGTCTGGACGCCAAGGGCAGACAGGAGATCCTGTCGAATATCCGCGCCTACCAGAAGGCGCAGAACGCCACGATCATCATGGTCTCGCATTCCATGGAGGAGGTCGCGGAGCTGGCCGACCGGCTGATCGTCATGAAGAACGGCCGGGTCGACGCCATCGGCACGCCCTCCGAGATCTTCCGGCAGGCAGAGCATCTGCGCGCCATCGGTCTGGGCGCGCCCCAGGTGACCGAGGTCTTCCGCCTGCTGCGCGAAAAGGGGCTGGAGCTGCCTGCAGACACCTACACGCTTGCCTACGCGGTGAAGGCGCTTTGCCGCTTCCGGGAAGGAGGCGGCCATGCTTAAGGACATCACCCTCGGCCAGTATTTCCCCGGTAATACCCTGGTCCACCGCCTCGACCCGAGAACCAAGCTGATCCTGGTCGTCGTCTATATCGTTGCGCTGTTTCTTGCCAAGAGCTTTCTCAGCTACGGCCTGGTGCTGGCGTTTCTGGTGCTGGCGGCGTCCATCTCGCACATCAAGCCCAAGGCGCTGCTCTCCGGCATGAAGCCGCTGATGATCATCATCGTCTTTACCGGCCTTCTCAACATTTTCTATACCACCGGCGACGACGCACCGATCGTCAACTGGTGGATCATCAAGATCTACAAAGCCGGCCTGATCGCGGCGTTCTTTATGATCCTGCGCATCATGCTGCTCATTTCTGGCACCTTTCTTCTGACCTACACGACCTCGCCGATCGCCCTGACCGACGGCCTGGAGGCGCTGATGAGCCCGCTCAAGAAGATCAAGGTTCCGGTGCACGAGCTTGCCATGATGATGTGCATCGCCCTGCGCTTCATCCCGACGCTGATCGAGGAGACCGACAAGATCATCTCTGCCCAGAAGGCCAGAGGCGCGGATTTTGAGACCGGCAACCTGTTTCGCCGGGCCAAGGCGCTCGTGCCGATCCTGGTGCCGCTGTTTGTCAGCGCCTTCCGCCGGGCCGATGAGCTGGCAACCGCCATGGAATGCCGCTGCTATCACGGCGGCGAGGGCCGAACCAAGCTCAAGGTCCTCAAATACGGGAAGGACGACGCAATCGCCTTTTTGGCTGGCATCCTGCTGCTTGCGGGCGTGATCGTGCTTCGCACTTTTGGATTATGAAAAATATTGCATTAGTTTTAAAATATGAGGGCTCTGCCTATCACGGCTGGCAGGTGCAGAAGACGGACGTCTCTGTGGGCCAGACGCTTGAGCAGGCGGCGGCCATGGTCGTGGGTCACAAGGTCCACATGACCGGCTGCGGCCGGACCGACGCGGGCGTGCACGCCAAGCGCTATGTGGCAAACTTCCGCACCGAGTCCCGCATCCCGGTGGACCGGCTGCCCTACGCCCTCAACACGCATCTGCCGAACGACATCGTGGTCACCGACGCCTTTGAGGTGCACGAGGACTTCAACGCAATCGGCTCCTGCGTCAAAAAAGAATACACCTATATAATTTACAACTCCCGCATACGGGACCCATTTTATGTCAACCGTGCCTGGTTCTACCCGGTGCGCCTGGATGAGACCGTGATGCAGCGCGCGGCCGATTGCTTTGTCGGCACGCATGATTTTGCGGCGGTTCGCTCCGTGGGCACGGACGTCAAATCGACCGTGCGCACGGTCTATCACTTCAACATCGAGCGCGACGGCGATCTGATCTACTGCAGGATCTGCGCCAACGGCTTTTTGTACAATATGTGCCGGGCCATGGTTGGCACGGTGGTCTACGCCGCGGAGGGGAAGTTCCCGCCCGAGGCAGTGGCCGATATATTGGAAGGGAAGAATCGCACGGCGGCCGGCCCCACGGCGCCTGCCGGCGGGCTGTATATGACGCAGCTATGGTACGACGACGGAAAGGCGGTATTCCATGTCGGATGAACAGAAAAACCAAATAAGCGAACAGACCGCAGAGGAAGAAAAGACGCTGCCCGAGGAGCCGGCAGAGCCGGCGCCGCAGCCCGAACAGCCGCACGAGCCCGAGCAGGCGCCGCAGGCGCCGCAGAAGCCGGAGCAGACCGAGACGCTTCCCAAGGAGCCGAAGCCGGTGCCGGACAATCTGATCCAGCTGCCGGAGGACCCGCTGATCCGCGAGCGGCGCGAGCGCCGCAAGAAGGGCCTGCTGGTCCTGGCCGGCGCTTTGCTGATCGCCGTCATCGTGCTGCTGTTTGTGCTCTTCCCGGAGACCTTCGATTTTGACGCGATCCGCCGCTACTTCTATTACATGGGCAAGCGGGAGCGCGACAGCTTCGGCATGATCGGCTTTGACGCTGCCGGCTCCAACGACTTTGCACCTCTGGGCGACGGCATGGCCCTGGGCACCGAAGGCGGCCTGTATTACTACGATCTGAGCGGCAACCAGGTCTCGATGGTCCAGTCCACCGTGGCCTCGCCCCGCCTGATCGCCAATGAGAAGCTGGCCCTGTGCTATGCCATGGGCAGCGGCTACATCGCCATCATCAACGAAAACGGCGAGCGCCAGATGGATCAGACGCTGAACGGCATTTTCCTGGATGCAGACCTCAGCAGCGACGGCTATATCTGCTACAATCTGACCGAGGACGGCTACAAGACCGTGGCAACCGTCCTCAACGTCAACCACGAGCCCATCTACCGCTACCGCTCGAGCACCCAATACCTCAATGCCTGCGCCGTCTCCGAGGGCGGCGGGTATCTGGCTGTGGCGGGCCTGACCGAGGAGGACAGCAGCTTCAATTCAACGCTCACGATCCTCAAGACCGACGAGGAGATCATTGCCGGCACCGACCAGAGCCAATCCGCCAAGCGCCGCCTGGATCTCGGAAACCAGGTGGTCTATGAGATGGCCTTCCTCTCCCGCAACCGCCTGTGCGTGATCGCGCAGGACGCGCTGCTGATCCTGGACACCGACTGCAGCGTGATCGCAGAGATGCCCTACGACGACACCTATCTGCGCGGCTTCGGCATCAGCGAGGACGGCTATGTGGTGCTGCTGCTTGGCCAGAGCATGACCGGCGACCGCTATACCATCCGCTCTGTGGACAAAAACGGCGACATTCTCGGCGAGATCGAGTTCAACCGCAGCGTCCGCAGCATGGACGTGCGCGGCCGGTACATCGGCATTCTGACCGACGGCGAGCTGCTGCTCTACCGGGAGCACCTGCAGGAATACCGCACGAGCGACCGGACCGGCACCGCCATGCGCGTGCTCATGCGCAGCGACGGCACCGCGCTGCTGGTCTCCAACGGCGCAGCGCAGCTCTATATCCCCTGAATTTACCCCCGGAAAGGAGATTTTCCATGAGACCGACACTTTGTTCCCGTTGCAACAAAAACGTTGCAGTCATTTTTATCACGAAGATCGAAAACGGCGTGAGCACCAACGAGGGCCTGTGCCTTAAGTGCGCCAAGGAGCTGGGCATCAAGCAGGTGGACGACATGGTCCGCCAGATGGGCATCAGCGACGAGGATCTGGAGAGCATCAGCGGAGAAATGATGTCGCTGATGGGCGCGGATATGAACAACGACGAGGATGAGCCGGACAGCCAGACTGCGACCTTCCCGTTTTTGAACAAGCTCTTCGGCGGCACCCAGCGGAATGACCCGCCCGCCAAGCGCGAGAATGTAAAGGACGCGCCCAAGGGCAAAGAGCCCACGGCGCCTCCGAAAAAGAAAAACAAATTCCTGGAAAGCTACTGCCTGAACCTGACTGCCAGGGCCAGAGAAGGGAAGCTCGACCGGGTCATCGGCCGCGCCGAGGAGACCGAGCGCGTCATTCAGATCCTCAACCGCCGGCAGAAAAACAATCCCTGCCTGATCGGCGAGCCCGGCGTGGGCAAGACCGCCATCGCCGAGGGCCTGGCCCAGAAGATCGTGGCAGGGGAGGTGCCCTTCAAGCTGCGCGACAAGGAGGTCTATCTGCTCGACATGACCGCCATGGTGGCCGGCACCCAGTTCCGCGGCCAGTTTGAGAGCCGCATGAAGAACCTCATCAACGAGATCCGCGCCTGCGGCAACGTGATCCTGGTGATCGACGAGGTCCACAACCTCGTGGGCGCGGGCGACGCCGAGGGCTCCATGAACGCGGCCAACATCCTCAAGCCCGCCCTGTCCAGAGGCGAGGTGCAGGTCCTGGGCGCGACGACCTTCAAGGAATACCGCAAGTACATCGAGAAGGATTCCGCGCTCGAGCGCCGCTTCCAGCCCGTCACGGTGACGGAGCCCACGATCGAGCAGTCCATTGCGATCATCCGCGGCATTGCCGGCTACTACGAGCAGTACCACGGCGTGGAGATCACGCCGGAGATCGCCCGGCAGACCGTGCTGCTCTCCGAGCGCTATATCACCGACCGCTATCTGCCTGACAAGGCCATCGACCTGCTCGACGAAGCCTGCTCGGACGAGAACCTGCGCAACCAGACCATCAATCAGCTGGCCGCGCTGCGCAAGGACAAGGAGGATCTCGAGCTCGAGCTGCACATGCTCACCGAGAACACCGAGGAAAACGCCGAACAGGATTATGCCCGCATCGCCACGCTACGCTCGAAGATCTGCCAGGTGGAGGAACAGATCACCGCGCTCGAGGCCCAGCCCAAGCCGAAGCTCGGCGTGGAAAATCTCGCCCGGATCATCGAGCTGTGGACCAAGATCCCGGCCAGCAAGATCCAGGCCCAGGAATACGAGCAGCTGCGCAAGCTCGAGGAAAACCTCAAAAAGCACGTGGTTGGCCAGGACGAGGCAATTGCCGCCATCGGCGCAGCCATCCGCCGCTCCCGCGCAGGCATTTCCGCCAAAAAGCGCCCGGTTTCGTTCATCTTTGTCGGCGCCACCGGCGTGGGCAAGACCGAGCTGGTCAAGCGCCTGGCCGACGAGCTCTTTGAGTCCGTCGAATCCCTGGTGCGGCTGGATATGTCCGAGTACATGGAAAAGCACTCGGTCTCCAAGATCATCGGCTCGCCTCCGGGCTATGTGGGCTATGACGAGGCCGGGCAGCTGACCGAAAAGATCCGCCGCAAGCCCTATTCCGTGATCCTCTTTGACGAGATCGAAAAGGCGCATCCTGACGTGCTCAATATTCTGCTGCAGATCCTGGACGACGGCCGCATCACCGACGCACAGGGCAGAGTCGTGAACTTCGAGAACACGATCATCATCATGACCTCCAATGCCGGCTCCGACCGGCGGGACGGCTCTGTCGGCTTCGGCAAGAGCCTGACCGAGCAGTCGAAGGAGAAGGCGCTCAAGGCGCTGGGCGAGTTCCTGCGGCCGGAATTCATCAACCGCGTGGACGAGGTCATCTGCTTCAACAAGCTCTCCGAGGAGAACTTCCGCGACATCGCAAGGATCCTGCTTGAGGAGCTGCAGCAGAACATGGCCGAGCGCGGCATCGCGCTCAACTGGGAGCCCGAGGTCTGCGACGTTCTGACCAAGATGTCCTACTCGGTGCAGTACGGCGCGCGCAACCTGCGCCGCACGATCGAGAAGGAGATCGAAAACCCGATCGCCGAGCGCATCATTGACAGCTATCTCGCGCCCATCACGCAGCTGCGGCTGCGCGTCGAGGACGGGAAGATCGTGCTCGATTCGCTCTGATGCAGGCCAAAGAGATCGCCCTCGGCGGCGTGTTCGCGGCGCTGGCCGTCGTGATCATGCTGCTGGGCGGCGTGGTGTCGATTGCGGTCTATCTCTGCCCGATGCTGGCTTCGCTCCTTCTGCTGCTTTTGACGCCGCAGCTGCCGCGCAGGCTCTGCTGGGCCTGGTTTTGGGCGGTGAGCGTTTTATCGCTGCTGCTCTGCCCGGACAAGGAATGCCCGGCGCTGTTTCTGGCGCTGGGCTACTATCCCTTGCTGCGCCCCGGCCTGCAGCGGCTGGGAAAGCCCTTGCGCATCCTGTGCAAGCTGCTGGTGTTCAACCTGGCGATCGCGGCCATGTACGCGCTGCTTCTGCTGGTGTTCCGGCTGCCGGCGGTCACGGAGGAATTCAAGCGCATGCAGCTTTGGCTCGGCGCGCTGTTCCTGCTGCTGGGCAACGTCACCTTTCTTTTTTACGATCTTCTGATCGGCCGGCTGGAGCCGCTGTTCCGGCGAAAATAACGCATCTGCCTCGCAGGTGCGTTTTTTTCAATTTCCTTTTATTTCCTGCGATAATTTGACCCGCTGCATCGTAATCCTGATAGAAGCACATGGGGGAAACAGGCATGAATACAGACCTACAGCGGCTTGTGGAACGCCACAGCCTGACGCTGTACCGGCTGGCATTCAGCTACTGCGGCAATCGTCCGGACGCGGAGGATGCCGTGCAGGAGACCTTCGTCAAATTCCTGTCTGTCCGGAAGACATTTGAATCCGACGAACATCTTCTGAACTGGCTGATGCTGGTCACAGCGAACAACTGTCGGGACCTGCTGCGCAGCAGCTGGCGCAGAAAGCGGCAGGATCTGGACGCGGCACAGGAAACACCTGCGCCGGAACGGGATATGGATACCAGTCTGACGGTGCGGCAGGCAATCGACGCCCTGCCGCCGAAGGACCGCGGCATTGTGTACCTCTACTACTACGAGGACTATTCCGTCAAGCGGATCGCCGCTGCGCTGGGCATGTCTGAAACCGCCGTGCGCTCACGGCTGGACCGGGCCAGAAAACGGCTCAAACGCGACTTGGGAGGTGAGCAGGAATGACACAGGAAGAACAAAAGCTGCGCGAATATTTTGACGCGGCGCAGCCCTCTGCGGACTTCCGGGAACGACTGCGCACGCTCGAGCCGCGGCCGAGGCCGCAGCAGAAATATCTTTGGCGTGTCGTCCTTGCGGCAGCCGCCTGTCTGGCCCTCGGCTTCTTCGGCTGGTACGGGACGGATCTGCGCCAACGCGGCCCCAACGTTGCGCAGATCCCTGCGACCGACGAAATCCGGCAGACCGCCCCGGACACGGAAGCGGCGGCCTCTGAAACCACGGATGCACCGCATGAGACTACGCCTGTCCACACGGAAGCCACAGAAGCTGCAGCCACAGAAGCAACCGAAACCGAAGGCGTACAGGAAAGCAGCGCGCCGCTGCCGACGGTCCCCCCAACTGCCGGCAGCGTCGTGCCGCCGACCGAAGCGCCTCCGCCCGCGCCGGAGGAGCCTGTGATGCCAGCGATGCTTGGCCCGCTGACGTCCGAGGAGGAAGCACCGACACAGGAATCCCCCGAGCTCACGCAGCCGCAGTCTCCAATCTCCGCAGGCGAAATCGAAGCGCCGCCGGAGACGGTCGGAGAACAGACGATCCTGCCGACGACGGAAAGCCCGAGCGGAGACCAGGCCGCCGGCGACGGACAGAACCCGATTGCAGAGGGTGATTCCTTCTTCGGCTGGTATCAGCGCAGCGGCAGCAGAGAGTACGTCTACGTGCAGAGCGCGGCCACCGGAGAGACCGAAAAGATCGACGTGACCGGCCAGCTGACCGGCGGATCTCTGACGCTTCAGGTGGTGCTCTTTGGCCGAACAATGACGATTTCTGTCTATCGAATGCAAGCCGCCGCGGAGGACGACCCCCAGGAAGACCTCGTGGATGAACAGCCGGAGGAATTCTATGATGTGATCATTGAGGCATGGTAAAACGACAGAAAGGAGACTTCGTTATGAAATCAAAAAAGCTGAGAAGCCTGATCGCGCTGCTGATGGCGCTCGTTTTGCTGGGCGTTCTGACCGCTGGCTTTTACGCTGAGGCAGACGACGCGGCGGACGAGAAGCTCTGCGACGACTATTGGGCCTGGCTGATGGAAACAGAACCGGAATACTACAGAAGCTGGACCCGCGAGGACGTCTATATCGCGCGGGACTACGGCAGCTATGACGGCGGCCGGGTCGTTCTGATGCAGCTCAAGGACATGAACGTTACCGACGACATGCTGTATCTGGAGTTTGGCGGTCACGTCTTCGTCTTTGGCTCCGGCAGCTACGAAAAGTATTTCCTGTTCTACAAGGACGGCAGCTTCTGCAAGGTGCAGACGGCCTTCGAGCGCGGCGAGCTGACGCAGGAATCGATCGACACGCTGTGGAAAACTTATTTTGAGCGGATCTATCATCTGGAATTCGGCTTCCCCGATGTGGCCGAAGGCGCCTGGTATGCAGAATATGTCAAACTCTGCGCCGGCAGCGGCTGGATGCAGGGCTATCCCGACGGCAGCTTTCAGCCGAAGGCCAAGCTGACCAGAGCCATGTTTGTAACAGTTCTATACCGCCTGGACCAAGGCGCTTCTCCGGCTGAGCCGCTTGAAGATCCGGAAAATCCCTTCCGCGACGTGAAGGACGGCACATGGTACACCGACGCCGCGATCTGGGCCGGCACCAAGGGCATCGTCAAGGGCACCGCGCCGGGCGTGTTCTCGCCCAACGCAGCGCTCAGCCGCGAGCAGGCCGTCACGATGATCAAGCGCTATGCAGACCTGCAGGGCGCGCAGCAGACGCCGGGCCGCCATCCCGACCGCTTCCCGGACGAGAACGACTGTGCCGAATGGGCGCTGACGGCGCTTCGCTGGATGAAGCAGGCCGGCATCATCGACGGCGACGAGAACGGCAATTTCCTGCCGAAAAACAGCCTGACCCGCGCCGAATGCGCCAAGATCCTGGTCCGGCTGAATGACTATCTGGCAAAGCCGCAGGAGGCACAAGGCGACATTCTGGAGCTCACGCGGGACACGGAGCACAGCTCCATCGGTTCCTGGAGACCAAGCGCCGACGGCAGCGACCGTCTGGCCCTGCTGTCCTTCTGCGCCGATCTGGCCCGGCAGACCTTGAATGACCAAGAGAACCTCGTGCTCTCGCCGGTCTCCGCGCTCTATGCGCTCGGCATGTGCGCTAGCGGCGCAAAGCAAAACACCCTTGCCCAGCTGGAAGCTGCGTTCGGCCTGGACATCCAGACGCTCAATTTCTACCTGCACGCCTATGGAAGACAGCTGACCGCGGGCACGAATGGACAGGTCAACCTTGCAAATTCGATCTGGATGAATAATGCAAACCGCTTCACGGTTCCGCAGGACTATCTGCAGGCTCTGGTGAGCCACTACGACGCCCAGGCCTTCTATGGGGCGTTTGACCAGGCCATGTGCGAGGCGATCAATGCCTGGATCAGCCGCAACACCGATGGCATGATCCCCAGCATGCTGGACCAAATCGACCGGCTTGCAGCTATCTATCTGATCAACACGCTGTCACTCAAGCTCGAGTGGAGCGAACCCTATATGACGCCGGTGCAGCGGCCGTTTTACCCGGCTAGCGGGGAAGCACAGCAATGCGATATGCTCTATGGCGAGGAGACCTGCTATCTGAAGGACGAGAATACCACCGGCTTTATGAAGCCCTTTGAAAACGGCTTTGCCTTCGTGGCGCTGCTGCCCGATGAAAACGTGCCGATCTCGGCTTATCTCGCATCTCTGACCGGCGAAAAACTGGCGGGTCTTCTGGACCATCCAAACCGCGAATGCACGGTATTCACCCAACTGCCGGAGTTTGAAACCGACAGCAGCTTTGAGCTGATCGACCCGCTGGAGGCGCTAGGAATCCGGGATCTGTTCATCCAGGGCGCTGCGAATCTCTCCGGCATGGGCAGCGACCAGCTGTATGTCACAAGGGTGCTGCAGAAGGCACATCTGAAGCTGGACCGGAATGGGACCGAGGCAGCGGCAGCAACCGTCCTGATCGAAGAGGACGCTGCGATCCCGTTTGACGACATTTATTATGTTCAGCTCAACAGACCGTTTATCTACATGATCGTCGATCAGAATGCCAAGCTGCCGCTGTTCATCGGCGTGATCAACGGCTTTGCCGACTGAGCCGGAAATATCCGAAACAATGCGTGTTTTTTTGGAAACACGCATTGTTTTTTTGCCCGGACGGTGCTATAATATATAGAACAAACGAAAGAGGAGGCGAGGGCCTTGACCGATTGTGAACAGGCCGTGCGAGAGCGGCTCTTGCGCTATGCGGCGATCCCGACGCAATCAAAGGCGGACAGCGCTGTGTTTCCCACCACCGAATGCCAGAAGGATCTGGCGGCGGTTTTGTATGAGGAGCTGCAGACGCTGGGCTGCACGGATGTGTACTATGACGAGGCTGCCTGCGTGGTCTACGGAAAGATCCCGTCCAATCTGGAAGGGGAGGACCGGCCCTTCGGTCTGATCGCCCATATGGACACCTCGCCGGATGTCTGCGGCGACCCGGTGCGGCCCTGGGTGCTCGAGGGCTATGACGGCGGCGACATTCTGCTAAACGAAGCCGAAGACATCCGGATGCGGGCGGCCGATTTCCCGAATCTGGCCCAGTACATCGGCCAGGACCTGGTTCTGACCGACGGCACATCCCTGCTCGGCGGAGACGACAAGGCCTCCATCGCCGCCATCATGACGCTGGCGGAATACCTCCACGACCACCCCGAGGAGCCGCACGGCACGATCTGCCTGGCCTTCACGCCGGATGAAGAGGTCGGCGGGCTGGCCAAGGATCTGGACCTTGAGCGCTTTGGCGCGAAGGTCGCCTACACGATGGACGGCGACCATCTGGGCTGGTACCAGGAGCAGACCTTCAACGCCGCCCAGGCCTACATCGAGATCACCGGCCGCAGCGTGCATCCCGGCACGGCCAAGGGCATCATGGTCAACGCCGCCGACATGGCCGCCGAGCTGCTCATGATGCTGCCCAAGCTCGAAAAGCCGCAGTACACCGAGGGCACAGAGGGCTACTACCATGTGATCTGCTGCAATTCCGACTGCGAGAGGGCCGAGATCCGCATCATCCTCCGCGACTTTGACCGCAAGCTCTTTGAGCGCAGGAAGTCCTATCTCAGCGCCTGCGTGCGAAGACTCGGCCGGGAGTACGGCGAAGAGCGCGTGCACCTGCGCATCGAGGAGGAGTACCGCAACATGGGCGAGGTGCTCAAAAAGCACCCCTATCTGGTCGAAAACCTGCGAAAGGCCATCGAAAAGAGCGGCCTGACCCCCCATTCCGAGCCCTTCCGCGGCGGCACCGACGGCGCAGCGCTGTCCTTCCGGGGCCTGCCGTGCCCCAACCTCTCGGCCGGCTACGAAAACGCCCACAGCCGATTTGAGTTTGTTCCCGTGCAGTCCATGGCAAAAAACGTCGAGATTCTGAGAAATCTGTGCGCTCTGTTTGCAAAGGAGGATTGACATGCGAAATGCCTACATCGTCAGCAACAAGCTCTACGACCTGGAACGGAAGAAAAAGCGCCAGCTGATCTGGGGCCTGATCCTCACGCTGTTCTT
>CADBKF010000032.1 GCA_902795195.1 Oscillospiraceae bacterium | reverse complement strand
AAGGACGTGGGCGAGCTCGATTATGGGGAAGCGGAGATGCTGCGACCCGGCAAACCGAGGCCGCAGCTGCCGGGACCGGTGGTGGAGCTGCACTGCATCAACACCAAGCCGCAGGGCAGCGACCTCGCGGCGCCGGACAAGGATGAGGTGGAGGCGGAGTTTGTGGCCTCGCGCATCCGCCGGCTGCTCGACGAGCAGACGCCCGTCTGCGACGGCGACGGGACCCGGCCGGTGCGTGCGGAGGACATCGTGATCCTGCTGCGCTCGGCAGCCGGTCCGGCGCCGATCTATGAGGCGGCGCTGCGGCGCAAGGGCATCGCCTGCCAGAGTGACCGTGAGAGCAGCCTGCTCGACGCGCCCGAGGTGGAAACGCTGCTGAGCCTGCTGCAGGTGATCGACAATCCGCGGCAGGATATTCCGCTGACGGCCGTGCTCATGAGCCCGATCTTCGGTATTTCGGCCGATGCTCTTGCTGCGGTGCGCGCGCAGAGCGGCAAAACGGACCTATATACCGCGCTGCAAAGCGCCGAGCAGCCCGAGATCCGGGCAGCCTGCGCGCAAATTTCCGAGCTGCGCCGGAGCGCCGAGCAGCTGGAGCTGGCCGAGCTTCTCACGCAGATCAGCCTCCGGCTGCAGCTGGAGGAGGTTTATTCCCTGATGCCCAACGGCGCGCAGCGTCTGGACAACCTGCATGCCTTCTTTGCCCTGGCTTCCGGCTTTGCCGAGGGCGGGAAAAAGAGCCTGTCTCAGTTCCTACACCGCGTCGAGACGCTTCGCATCGAGCAGCACGGAAGCGGAGAAGTAAAAAACGCCGTGCGCCTGATGAGCATTCACAAGTCCAAGGGTCTGGAATTCCCGGTGGTGATGCTCGCAGGGCTCAGTCGGAAGTTCAACGACCAGGACTACCGGCAGCAGGTGCTGCTGCACCCGGAGCTCGGCGCAGGCTGCAATGTGTTTGACGAGGCCGGCAGGTATCGCTATCACTCCATCGCCAAGAGGGCCATCATCTCCAAGCTGCGCGCCGAGAGCCGCGCAGAGGAGCTGCGGGTGCTCTATGTCGCCATGACAAGAGCCCAGGACCGGCTGATCATGAGCTGCTGCGGCAGCGCGCTCGACGCAAGGCTGCACGCGCTTAGCCAGCGCCTGACCCTGCCGCCGGAGCCGCTGCTGGCTGCCGAGGCCAGATGCCCGGGCGACTGGGTGCTGGAGGCTGCGCTGCTTCGGACCGAGGCCGGGCAGCTCTTCCGGGCGGCCGGAAAGCCGGCGCAGACACAGGTCAGCGACTTTCCGTGGGAGATTCGATATTCCGAGGTCTGCACAGAGCCCGAAGCAACCGAGCCTGCGCCGCCGACGGCAGAAGCTGCAGTCCCGACAGACGCCGAAGCGCTTGCAGAGGCATGGAGATTTGAATATCCGCATCCGGCAGCCGCGGCGATCCCGGCCAAGATCACGGCGACCCAGCTCAAGGGCCGCGCGCTCGACGACGAGGTCGCAGACGGCAGACCCGTCCGGACGGCCCACAGCCTGAGAAAGCCGGTGTTTGAAGCGGCGCGGCCGCTGACCGCCGCCCAGCGCGGCACAGCGGCGCACCTTGCCATGCAGTACCTCGATTTTTCCAAAACCGGCTCTTTGGAGGAGATCCAGGCCGAGCTGCGGCGCCTCGTGGCAGAGGAATTTTTGACCGCGCAGCAGGCCGAGGCAGTCTCGCCGGACCAGATCGCCCGCATCTTTGCCGGGCCCGTCGGCCAGCGAATTCGTTCGGCTGACCGGGTGATCCGGGAATTTAAGTTCTCGGTGCTCACCGACGCGTCGATCTACGACCCGGCCGGCAGGGGAGAGCAGATGCTTCTGCAGGGTGTGACAGACTGCTGCCTGATCAAGGACGGGGCGCTCACGGTGATCGATTTCAAGACCGACCGTGTCGCGCCCGGCGAGGAGGAGACGGCAGCTAAGCGCTATCAAAGCCAGCTTGACGCCTACAGCCTCGCACTCGGGCGGATCTTCGCCCTCCCGGTGGCGGAAAAAATCCTCTATTTCTTCCGGACAGACACTGTGATTTTTCTGTGAAGATGATGTTTTTATTGCATTTTTCGGGGATATCTGATAAAATATAGCAAATCCCTAAGAAAGGATGATCTTTTATGGCGGACAGACCGCAGGGAAGACAAAAGAATTACGGCGGCCAGGGGAAGACCACCGGCAGGCGGGGCGAAGGCCTCAACACCGGGCCGGTCGGCCGCACCGAAGGATATCAGAACCGTCCGGGCACCACGAGCGGCGCCGGGCAGCAGAGCGGCGGGCAGCATACCGTCCGCAACAGAGCGCTTGGCGGCGGGGGTCTGCTGGTCGTGCTGGCGCTTGTGGCCCTTCTGGGCTTCGGCGGTGGCGGCGGAGGCCTGCTGAGCGGCCTGCTTGGCGGCAGCTCCACCAACACCGGCACCCAGTCCGGCTACAGCCAGTCGCAGAGCGGCCAATCCGGCTACAGCCAGTCGCAGAGCGGCCAGACTTCAAACAACAGCAGCAGTTCCAGCCATAGCAGCAATTCCGGCAGCAGCTCCGGCAGCGCCGCGTCCTACAGCGGCTTTGATCTGAGCAGCCTGCTGGGCGGCACCTATCAGGAGAGCACCGTCTCCACCGGCTGGACCAGAACCGCCAACACCGGCAAGCTGGACACCACCGTGGCCCCCGGCATCCGCGACCGCTACACCACGATCCTCGGCAATAACCAGGACGTCATCACGATCATGGTCTACCTCTGCGGCACCGACCTGGAATCCAAGAGCGGCATGGCGAGCTCGGACCTGCAGGAGATGACCAAGGCGACGCTGTCGGACAATGTCAACGTGATCGTCTACTCCGGCGGCTGCAAGGCCTGGAAGAACAGCATCATCTCCAACTCGGTCAACCAGATCTACAAGGTCGAGAACGGCGGCGTGCGCCGGCTGGTCAGCGACGACGGCAACAAGGCCATGACCAAGCCCGAAACGCTCTCCGGCTTCATCAAATACTGCACCAAGAACTTCCCGGCCAACCGCAACGTGCTGATCCTCTGGGATCACGGCGGCGGCTCTCTGAGCGGCTACGGCTACGATGAAAAGTATGCCTCCGCCGGCTCCATGACGCTCTCGGGCATCAACACCGCCCTCAAGAACGCCAACACCAAGTTTGACTTCATCGGCTTTGACACCTGCCTGATGGCAACACTGGAAAACGCCCTGATGCTCAACAACTACGCCGACTATCTCGTGGCCTCTGAGGAGACCGAGCCCGGCGTCGGCTGGTACTACACCGACTGGCTGACCAAGCTCTCCCAGAACACCTCGATGCCCACAATCGAGATCGGCAAGAACATCATCGACGACTTTGTCCGCGTCTGCAACAGCAAGTGCCCCGGCCAGAAGACCACGCTCTCGCTCATCGACCTGGCAGAGCTCTCCGCCACGGTGCCCGACAAGCTCAGCGCCTTCGCGGTCAACACCTCCTCGCTCATTGAGAGCGGCAATTATCAGACCGTCTCCGACGCCAGAAGCGGCGCACGAGAGTATGCCACCTCCAGCAAGATTGACCAGATCGACCTTGCCGCCTTTGCCTACCGCCTGGGCACGCCCGAGAGCGAGGCCCTTGCCAAGGCACTGCTCGGCGCGGTCAAGTACAACAAGACCTCCAAGGAGATGACCGACAGCTACGGCCTGTCCATCTACTTCCCGTACCGCCGGGCTTCCAAGGTTTCGAGCGCCGTCTCCACCTACAACGCCATCGGCATGGACAGCGACTACAGCCGCTGCATCCAGGCCTTCGCTGGCCTCGAGCAGACCGGCCAGGGCGCGTCCAACGCCAGCGGCTCGCCGCTGCAGTCGCTGATGGGCGACAGCTCGGACTTCGGCTCTCTGGGCTCGTTCGGCGACATCGGCAGCCTGCTCGGCATGTTCCTGGGCGGCGACCGCGCGATCGACACCGATGCACTTGCCCGCTCCATTGAGGAAAACCGCCTCGACGCGGCCGCGATCCAGTGGGTCGACAACGGCGGCGAGCGCGTGCTGAACCTGTCTGACGAGGACTGGAATCTGGTCAACTCCCTGGTGCTCAACGTCTTCCTGGACGACGGCGAGGGCTTCATTGACCTCGGCACCGACAATGTTTACAGCTTCAACGACAACGGCCAGCTCGTGGGCAGCTACGACGGCACCTGGCTTGCCATCGACGGCCAGCCGATTGCCTACTACTACGAATCCGCGCTCTACGAGGGCGACGACTTTGTGATCACCGGCCGCGTGCCCGTCCTGCGCAACGGCGCGCGCGAGGAGCTGCTGATCGTATTTGACAGCGAGCATCCGTCCGGCTATATCGCGGGCACCCGGAACGTCTATGTGGACGGCGAGACCGAGACCGTGGCCAAGGCGGTCGAGGCCCTGGAGCCGGGCGACGTGATCGACTTCCTGTGCGACTACTATCGCTACGACGGCAGCTACGAGAACACCTACATGCTGGGCGAGCAGTGGACCTACACCGGCGAGTATGAGATCTCCAACGTCACCGTGGACGGCCAGACCAGCGCGACCTATCTCATCACAGATCTCTATGGCAACGAATACTGGACGCCGGAAATCTATTAAGCGGTCGTCTGAAGATTCTGTAATTGACAATCGAAGCAAATCATGCTATACTGACAAAAAACAAAACGGGAGGCAAATACCATGACCCATATCCAGACGCTTGAAACCAAGAATCTTTGCCAGAGCGCAAAGAACGGCGGCTGCGGCGAGTGCCAGACCTCTTGCCAGTCCGCCTGCAAGACCAGCTGCGGCATTGCCAATCAGGCCTGCGAAAAGGAGTAAGCAACAACGCAATGAACGCCGCCTTTTTAAGGCGGCGTTTGTTGTAGTTCAAGGAGAAACATATGATTCATTGCTATCAGCTTGGCGGCCTGAACATTGTGCTGGATGTGTACTCCGGCTCGATCCATCTGGTCGACGAGATCGCCTACGACATGATCGCGGGCTATGAAACCACCGAACAGGGCGCGCTGCTGGATGCGCTGCTTGCAAAATACGGCGACCGGGCGGATGTGACCCGGGAGGAGCTGGCGCAGCTCTATGACGAGATCGGCGGGCTGAAGGACGCCGGAAAGCTCTTCACCCCGGATACCTTCGAGCCGCTGGCCGGGACGCTCAAGGAACGCTCCAAGGGCATCGTCAAGGCCCTGTGCCTGCATGTGGCGCACACCTGCAACCTCAACTGCGCCTACTGCTTTGCCAGCCAGGGCAAGTACCACGGCGACCGGGCGCTGATGTCCTTCGAGACCGGCAAGCAGGCGCTGGATTTCCTGATCGCCAACTCCGGCACCCGGCGTAACCTCGAGGTGGACTTCTTCGGCGGCGAGCCGCTGATGAACTTTGACGTGGTCAAGCAGCTCGTAGCCTATGCCCGATCCATCGAAAAGGAGCACAACAAGAATTTCCGCTTTACGCTCACCACCAACGGCGTGCTGATCGACGACGACGTGATCGACTTCGCCAACCGGGAGTGCCACAATGTGGTCCTCAGCCTGGACGGGCGCAAGGAGATCCACGACCGTTTCCGCGTGGACTACGCCGGAAACGGCAGCTGGGAGCGCATCGTGCCCAAGTTCCAGAAGCTGGTGCAGGCCAGGGGCGGCAAGGGCTACTATATGCGCGGCACGTTCACCCATGCCAACCCGGATTTTCTGGAGGACATCAAAGAGATGCTGCGTCTGGGCTTTGACGAGCTGTCCATGGAGCCGGTGGTCTGCGCCCCGGACGATCCGTCGGCGCTGACCGAGGACGATCTGCAGATCGTCATGCAGCAGTATGAGCAGCTGGCCGAGCTGATGCTCGCACGCAGAAAAGAGGGCCGGCCCTTTACCTTCTACCACTATATGCTCGACCTCAAGGGCGGGCCTTGCGTCTACAAGCGCATCTCCGGCTGCGGCTCGGGTACCGAGTATATGGCGGTCACGCCCTGGGGCGATCTCTATCCCTGCCATCAGTTTGTGGGCGAGGAGAAGTTCCGTCTGGGCGACGTTTGGAACGGCGTCACGAACCCGGAGACGCAGGAGGAATTTGCCGCCTGCAACGTCTATGCAAGACCCGCCTGCCGGGACTGCTGGGCAAAGCTCTACTGCTCCGGCGGCTGCGCGGCCAACGCCTACCATGCCACCGGCTCTGTCAGCGGCGTGTATGAAAACGGCTGCCGGCTCTTCCGCAAGCGCATGGAATGCGCGATCATGCTCGAGGCTGCCAGGACCCTGGAGCAGCAGGCATGAGGACGCCGATTGCCGATTTTGTGTCGGCTTACGCAGAACGGAGCCCGGTGCGCGCCCACATGCCCGGCCACAAGGGAAACGGCGCATTGGAGCGGCTGGACATCACCGAGGTCGATGGAGCGGGCGTGCTGTATACAGAATCATCCGCAGCCTGTCATTCTGAGCCGCAAGGCGAAGAATCTATGAACCGTGAAGGGAAAGGGATTCTTCGCTGCGCGCAGAATGACATGACGGACATTATTATGGAGAGCGAGCGGAATGCGGCGGCGCTGTTCGGTGCGGCAAAAACGCTGTACTCTGCCGAGGGCTCCTCACTCTGTATCCGGGCGATGCTGTATCTGGCGCGGCTGCATGCCGTGCAGCAGGGAAGAAGGCCAGTCATTCTGGCCGGGCGGAACGCGCATGCTGCGTTCCTGAGCGGCGCGGCGCTGCTGGATCTTCCGGTCGAGTGGCTGCTGCCCGAGGGCGGCAGCGTGCTTTCGTGTGAGATCGAGTCCCAGGCGCTTGATGCGTGCATCCGCGCGCTGCCGGAGCCGCCTGCTGCAGTTTACATAACATCGCCGGACTATCTCGGAAACACTGCCGATCTGCCGGCGCTGGCCCGCGTCTGTCATGCCCACGGCTGCCTGCTGCTGGTGGACAACGCGCACGGGGCATATCTGCGATTTTTGCCGCAGAGCCGGCACCCGATGGATCTGGGTGCGGATCTGTGCTGCGATTCGGCGCACAAGACGCTGCCGGTGCTGACCGGTGGGGCCTATCTGCACTTTGGCCGCTGCTGCCCGGTGGGCCTTTTGGATGCCGGGGAGAGCGCGATGCGCCTGTTTGCATCCACAAGCCCGTCGTATCTGATTTTGCAGTCTCTGGATCGCGCGAATGCTGTGCTTGCAAAGGATTATCCACAGCGACTGGAAGATTTCTGCAAAAAGATGGGCGCCTTGATGGACCGCCTTTCCCGGCTCGGCTACAGCCTCTCCGGCGATGAGCCGCTCAAGCTCACGATCGACGCCAAGGCCTATGGATATTTGGGAACCGCGCTTGCCGCGTGTCTTCTGCAGCGCGGGATCAGCTGCGAATTTGCCGATCCGGACTTTCTGGTGCTGATGCTCAGCCCGGAAAACAGAGACGAAGATTTGAAGCGGATCGAAGCGGCGCTGTGCTCGATCCCGAAGCGCCGGCCCATCGAGGGGCGGCCGCCGGTTTTGTCCGCGCCGCAGACAGTCATTTCACCCCGCCAGGCGCTGCTGTCGCCGTCTGTACGGCTGCCGGCTGCGGAATGTGAGGGCCGCATCCTGGCCCAGCCCTCGGTCAGCTGCCCGCCGGCCGTGCCGATCGCCGTGTGCGGCGAGCGGCTGAATCAGACGCATCTTTCGCTGTTTGCCTACTACGGCATCGGGCAGCTGCGCGTGGTGCGCCCGGAATTTGATCCACAGCTCAATAAAAGGAGATAAAAATGCAGCATAAGTTTTACGCGCTGGTTTCCCGGATGCGGTATATCACCCGCTGGGGCCTGATGCGCAACACCTTTTCTGAGAATATCGCCGAGCACAGCCATATGGTGGCGGTGCTGGCGCACGGCCTGGCGCTGATCCGGCGGGATATTCTGGGGCTTGACGCAGATCCTGAGCGCTGCGCCACGGCAGCACTCTATCACGACGCCTCCGAGATCCTCACCGGCGATCTGCCGACGCCGATCAAGTACTACAACCCCGAGATCAAAAACGCCTACAAGCAGGTCGAGCGCGTGAGCGGCGACAAGCTGCTGGACATGCTGCCCGATGCGCTGCGAAGCGAGATGGCGCCTTATATCTACGAGGACGACCCGATCACCCACGACATCGTCAAGGCTGCAGACAAGCTCTCGGCGCACATCAAGTGCATCGAGGAGCTCAAGGCAGGCAACCTCGAGTTTGAATCCGCCGCCGAGCAGACCAGACAGGCGCTGCACGCCATGCAGCTGCCGGAGCTGGAGTGGTTCATGGATCACTGCCTCGACAGCTTCCGACTGAATCTGGATCAGCTGGAATAATCCTCTGTAAAAATTTTTTTTAAAAAGAATATTTTTTTCCAAAAAAGTTGCACGAAAACGTGCAACTTTTTTTTATTTGGCGCTAAGGGTGAAGGGGGCTTTCCGAACAGCCGGCGTCGGGAGCGCCCGAACCAAGAAGGAGGAATGCGAATGGCAAAAATTGGAGTCGGAGACAGCCGCGCGTTTGCTGCCGCCTATCTGCGGACCATGGACCCGGAATACGCGGCCCGGCAGGTCGGTCAAAGCGACGGGACCGCGCTTCTGAGCAAGCCCGAGGTGCAGGCGGAGCTTGCAGAGCGCCGGGCGGCGCTGCGGCGGCAGCTGCTGCCCGAGGATGTGGTGCGGATGCTGGCGTCTTTGGCCTTCGGCCGCTGCAACGACTGCGTGAAGCTGGTGCTGGACCCTGCCGCCGAGGTGGATCGCCTGAATCTGTCGCTGCTCACCGAGATCAAGCGGAACGAGAAGGGGACGGTGGAGGTCAAGCTCATCGACCGCCTGGCAGCCCTGGAGCAGCTGGCGGCGCTGGTGGCCTCAGACGAGGACACGGCGGCGGCCTTCCTGTCCGCGCTGGGCGCCGCCGAGGAAGCGCCGTGATGCTGTGCCGGACTACGGTTTTTCCAAACAGCAGAAAACAGCGCTGACCTGGTGGACGAAGCGCAGCCCCTACCACGGCTATGACGCGGTGATCTGCGACGGGGCCGTGCGCTCGGGCAAGACCCTCTCCATGACGCTGGGCTTCTTCCTCTGGGCGATGAACAGCTTTGACGGCGTGCGCTTCGGCCTGTGCGGCAAGACGATCCCGTCGCTGCGGCGCAATGTGCTCAGTGACGTGCTGCCGTGGCTCACAAAGCTGGGCTTTCGCGTGGAGGAGCGCAGAAGCGAAAACCGCCTGCGGGTCCGCTACGGCGGGCGGCAGAACGATTTTTACATCTTCGGCGGCTATGACGAAAGCTCGGCGGCGCTGATCCAGGGCGTCACCTTCGCGGGCGTACTGCTCGACGAGGTGGTGCTTATGCCGCGCAGCTTTGTCGAGCAGGCCTGCGCGCGCTGCTCGGTGCGCGGCTCCAGGCTCTGGTTCTCCTGCAACCCGGAGGGGCCCTATCACTGGTTTTACCAGACCTGGATCCTGAAGGCGAAGGAGCGCAACTGTCTGTATCTGCATTTTACGATGGAGGACAACCCTTCGCTGTCCAAGCAGATCCGGCGGCGCTATGAGCGGATGTACAGCGGCGTGTTCTACCGGCGCTTCATCCGGGGCGAATGGGTGGCCGCAGAGGGCCGCGTCTACGACTTCTTCGAGCAGTCCATGGCAAGGCCGGTTCCGGCGGGCCCGTTTGAGGACTGGTATATCTCCTGCGACTATGGCACGGTGAATCCCGCGTCCTTCGGTCTCTGGGGCTTGCAGAACGGCGTGTGGTATCGGGTGAAGGAATTCTATTTCGACTCCCGGCGAGAGCACCGGCAGATGACGGACGCCGAGTACGCGCAGGCGCTGCGTGAGCTTGCCGACCGGCGGCCGATCCATGCCGTCATTGTGGACCCCTCCGCCGCCAGCTTTATCGCGCTGCTGCGGCAGGAGGGCTGGCCGGTGCGGAAGGCCGACAACGACGTGCTCTCCGGCATCCGGCACACGGCGGATCTGCTCAAATCCGGCCGGGTGGTGCTCTGCGAGAGCTGCGCCGACTGTCTGCGGGAGATCGAGGAGTACGTCTGGCAGGAGGGCGGCACAAAGGAGCAGGTCAAAAAGGAGCACGACCACGCAATGGACGACATGCGCTATTTCTGCACGACCGTGCTCCCGCGGCAGGCGCCGGGCTTCGCCTGTCTGAGCGTGGAGCGCACGAATACGATTCGGAGGTGAATGCATGTTCAAAAAACATCGAAAAGAGAAACTGCCGCAGCTGCAGACGCAGCTGCGGACCGAGCAGACCCATCCGTTTACCGCGCTGTCGGCCTATATGCCGCTCGGACGGCGCGAGGCGGAAATCTATCGCAGCCTGCGCGAGGCGCTGCCGATCCTGGATGCGGCGATCACAAAGCTGGTGCGGCTGACCGGCGGCTTTTCGGTCGCATGCGAAAGCGCGCAGGCGCAGACAAGGCTGCAGGACTTCCTTTCGGCGGTCCCCTGCGGCAGAGGACAGTACGGCATCGACAGCTTTCTTTCGGCGTATCTCGACAGCCTTCTGACCTACGGCTGCGCCGTGGGTGAGATGGTGACAAACGGTAAGGCGCTTCGCGCGGTCTGCTGGGGCGACGTGCGAAGGATCGAGATCCGGCAGGGGGCCTCGCCCCTGGAGCTCCAGCTCTGTGAGGCCGGCAGCGCGATCTCGCCGAAGCTGTTTCCCCGGCAGGAGCTGCTGCTCTTTACCGCTCTGAACCCGGAGCCTGGGAACCCCTACGGCGTGTCGCTGCTGCGCAGCATGCCGTTTCTGGCGGACATCCTGCTCAAGATCTACGAGACTCTGGGCAGGAACTGGGAGCGCGCGGGCAACGTGCGCTATGCGGTGGTCTACAAGCCCGAGAGCGGCACGACCGCGCAGGGCGACGCCGACCGCCGGGCAGCCCAGATGGCGGCGCAGTGGTCCGAGGCCATGCAGGCCGGCAGGAACGGCAGCGTCCGCGACTTCGTGGCCGTCGGCGACGTGTCGGTCAAGGTGATCGGCGCGGACGGGCCGATCCTGGATTCCGAGGTCCCGGTGCGGCAGATCCTGGAGCAGCTGGTGGCCCGCACGGGTCTGCCGCCCTTCCTGCTGGGTCTGAGCTGGGCCTCGACCGAGCGCATGAGCGCGCAGCAGGCGGACCTTCTGACCTCAGAGCTCTGGGCGCTGCGCCGGGCGGTCGAGCCGGTGCTGCGCAGGATCTGCACGACCTGGCTGCGGCTCGAGGGATACCTGGACAAGCCCAGGATCGTTTGGGATGAAATCAGCCTGCAGGATCTGACCGAGCAGGCCCACGCGGGCCTCTATCGCGCCCAGACGGCGCAGATCCTGCAGCAGCTGGACAAAGGAGAGGAGAAAATCGATGAACATCCGGAAGGAAACTGAGCTCACGCCCTTCGGCACGCCGAGCCCGGAACAGCTCGAAAAGATCAATGCCTACGCACCGTCGGCACTGTCAGCGGAGGAGGTCTTCGTCTTTTCCCTGCGGCTGTGTGACGATCAGCCGGACCGGGACGATGAGCGCTTTGACACCGACGCCCTGCCGCGCCTGGCGGAGCTGTTTCTCGGCAAGACCGGGATCACGGATCACAACTGGTCGGCCGAAAAGCAGGTGGCCCGCATCTTTGACACCGAGGTCTGCCGGGAAAACGGTGTGAGCTCGATCAAAGCCTGGGCCTACGCCCTGCGTGCCGGCAACGATGCCTTTGTGCGCGACATTGAGGGCGGCATCAAAAAGGAGGTCTCCGTGGGCTGCGCGATGGCCTGGGCCCGCTGCTCGATCTGCGGTGAGCGCTATGGCAGCTGCGCACACGAAAAGGGACAGCTCTACGACGGCAAGCGCTGCGTGGCAATCCTCTGCGAGCCTGTGGATGCCTATGAGTTTTCCTTTGTGGCGGTGCCGGCCCAGCGGCAGGCAGGCGTTCTCAAGGGTTGGAAGGGAGGTGAGAGCATGCATCTCAAGGAGCTTGCCGCCAAGGGCGGCGAGGAGGCAAGAAGGGAGCTGGCCGCGCTCGAGCTGGCCGCAGCCCTGGGCAGAGACTATGCCGCTCAGCTCAAGAAGGAGCTGATCCGTCTGAGCGCGGCGCTGGGCTTTTCCGTCCGGCCGCCGGTCCTGGGGGCCATCGCAGACCGGCTGACGCCGGATGAGCTGCGCGCCGTCCATCAGGCGCTGACGGAAAAGGCCGCGGAGGCTTATGGCCCCGTCACCCAGCTGCCCGGTGATCTGCCGGACGGCGAACCCAAACTGGAAACCGACTATTTAATCTGACAAGGAGGAAATCAGAATGAACATTTCGTTTCAGGGCATCGGCGCCCGCATCGTGACTGTCAAGGCAAGCGGCAATCTGAAAAAGGGGAATCTCTGTTACTTTAACGTCAACAAGACCGTTGCGCCCTGCGCATCCGGCGCAGGCTTCAGCGGCAAGGTCATCGAGGTCTATGACGATGGCAGCGCCAGCGTGCAGATCGGCGGCTTTATCGAGGTGCCCTACACCGATGCAACCCCCATGAGCACGCTGGATCTGCAGAGTCTGGTCTGCACCGACGCGGGCTCCGTCCACAGAGACGCCGGCGGCAGAAAGTATCTCGTCGTCAGCCAGGACACCAAGAACAAAATGCTCGGCATTATGCTGTAAGGAGGAACGAACATGGCATTTGACAATCTGCATCTGGAAAAAGGCATGTATCGCGAGGCGGGCAAGAGCTTCACGCAGGTGCTCGAAGCCCTCGATCCCAGTGAAAACTACAAGGGCACCGCCCTGGAGGGCACCGACGCCTTCCAGCGCCAGCTCAAGCGCTTCGGCATCCGCGTGCGCGGCGCCGGCTCTGACCGCGTGGAGAAATTCTTCCGCACGGCGGCCAGCGCGGTCCTGTTCCCGGAATACGTCTCCCGCGCGGTCCGGCAGGGTATGGAGGAGGACGACATCCTGCCCTCGCTCGTCGCCACCACCACGGTCATTGACGCGCTGGATTACCGCGTGGTCTGCTCCGAGCCCGGCGAAAACGACATGGAGCTGGCCCGCGTGGCCGAGGGCGCGGAGATCCCGTCGACCCGCATTACCGTCAGCGACCAGCTGACCAGGCTCTACAAGCGCGGCAGAATGGTCGAGGCCTCCTATGAGGCGCTGCGCTTTCAGAAGCTGGATCTGTTCTCGGTTTTCCTGCGCCAGATCGGCAGCAGCATCCAGAACGCGCACATCCACGACGCCATCGAGGTGCTGACCGAGGGCTCCGGCAACGTCAGCCCCGAGATCCTCTACGCCGGCGAGACCGAGATCGGCGGCAGCGCCGAGGCGCTCAGCTACGATCAGCTGATCCGCTTCTGGACCAAATTCCGTCCCTACAAGCTCAACGCGATCGTCGCGCCCGAGAGCCTGACCCAGCAGCTGCTGATGCTTTCGCAGATGCAGGACGCCAGCGCGGGCCTGGCCTTCCATGGTACCGGCAAGATGATCACGCCCTTCGGCGCGCAGCTGCTGCCAATCTCCGACGAGCAGCTCGGCGAGCGCCTGATCGGCCTGGACAACCGCTACGCGCTGGAAATGGTGCGCTGCGGCGAGGTTTCCGTGGAGTTTGACAAGCTCATCGACCACCAGCTCGAGCGCGCTGCCATCACCTCCATCGCAGGCTTCGACCTCATCTGCGACGGCGCGGTGAAGGTGCTGGAATACGAGGCATGATCGCGCCGTCGGAGATTCTCGCGCTGGCGCTGCAGCTCGGCGGCGCGGCAGCGAGCCGGCAGCAGGACGCGCTGGAGCTTCTGTGCAAAGCGGCCCTGGCTGAGGTGGAAGCCGGCCGCCTGCCGGATGCGCCGGGCAGCGAGGAGGCCCTGCTCTGCGGCCTGGCGTATCTGGCGCTCAGCCGCCTGCCGGAGGAGGAGCCTGTGAGCTTCACAGCCGGCAGCATTTCCGTCACACGCAGCAATTCCCGGACCAGGTCGGCAGTCTATGCCGACCTGGCATCCAGGCTGCTGTCGCCCTATGTGGGCGAGTCCGGCTTTGCGTTTCTGGGGGTGGAGGGATGAAGGAGGAGATTGCTGCCATCCTTCAGGACTACGGAGACCGGGTCGAGCTGCTGCAGGAGGGAGAGACCGTTCCGGTGCGCGCCTTTCTGCAGCCGGTGACGTCGAAGAGCTGGCAGAATATGGAGCATGTGTTCAACGGCATGGGCCGCATCGAGCGCGGACAGTATCTGTATCTCGGCCCCATCGAGCAGCCGATCTATGTGGGCGATCAGCTGCGCTGCCACGGCGTTCGCTACATCGTGCGCAAGGCAGAGTGTATCCGGGCTGCGGACGAAGAGCTGTATCAATGGGCACTGTGTGTGCGGAAGGGCGGTGAAGATCCATGGAACAGCTGACAGGAAGAATCATTTCTCTGCTGCAGGAAGCCGGCCTGCATGCCGTGGCGGAGATGCCTCCATCCGCCGCGCCGCGGCTGGAGGCGCCGGCCTGCGCCGTGCAGCTGGAGAAGGCGACGATCAGCCCGCCGGGCTTTGCACAGTATCTGGGCATGATCGAGGATCCCGTGCACGGAAGCACGGAGCTCTATGGGGCCAGGCTCGAGTCGGTCGCAGCCGTATGGATCTACAGCCCGACCGAACTGGGCGGCGACGGCTGCATGGACGCGGCGCGCAGCGTGATCGACGCGCTGATGGCGCAGCGGGAGCTGCCGCTGCGCGGCCTTTCCGTCGTGCCGTGCAGCTACGACGCCCGGTACGATCACTTCTGCGCCAAGGTCCTGCTGGAGCTGCAGGAGTGGATCTATGCCGAATCGGCAGATGAAGCACAGCGATTTATCAATTTCAATCTGAGAGGAGAATTCGAGTGACGATTTCCTATCATGAGCGCCCGGGCGTGTACTCCGATTATGAGGCGTCGGGTCTCTACGCCGCGCAATCGGGTGGAAAAACGGTGGCGCTTGCCGCAAAGAGCACGACGGCAGAAGGTGTCCGGGTGCTGCATTCTCTGGCGGATACCGCTGCCTTTGCAGCGGAGCAGCCGCTCTACGGCATGCTGCGGCTGATGTTTCAGAACGGAGCCGGAACGGTGCTGCTTCATCCGGTGGAGGAGCAGACCGCAGCCGGCTACAGCGCGGCGCTCCAAACCCTGCTCAGCCGCCAGGAGGCACAGATCGTTCTGACGGACAGCACGGACGCTTCTGTCGCCGCTGCGGTCAAAACAGCGGTGGAGGCAGCCTCCTTATCGCGCAATGAGTGCATCGCGGTGCTGGGCGCCGAGGCGGAGACGCCTGCGGCTTACACGGCAGCGGCTGCCGCGCTCAACAGCGCCCGCGTGATGCTATCTGCGCCGGCCTGCAGCTGCGCGGTCGATCCGACGCCCCGCGCCGTCTATGGCGCAGCCGCGCTGGCCGGTCTGCTTGCCGGGCAGAGCGATCCCTCGCTTCCGCTGCATGGGGCGGAGCTGTCAGGACTCACGGCAGTCACGACGGCATGGTCGGAGGCAGAGCTCGACCAGCTGATCCGCGGCGGCGTGACAGCGCTGGAATACGCAGACGGCGCGGTCCGCGTGCTGCGCGGCGTGAGCACCAAGACCACCGAAAACGGCCAGCCGGACGCCGCCTGGCGGGAGATCACGACGATCCTGATCGTGGATGATGTGATCTCCGGCGTGCGCAGCAGTCTGCAGCGGCGCTTCTCCCGGGCAAAGAACAACGCGCAGACCCGAAGCGCGATCCGCGACCAGGTCGTCATGGAGCTGGAAAACCGCGTGCGCCGCGAGATCATCGAGCATTACGGGGATCTGACAGTCCAGGCGAATGCGGACGATCCGACGATCTGCGACGTGATCTTCTCCTTCGGCGTCTCCCACGGACTGCGCTGCATCCTGCTGAGCGCCCACATCACAGTCTGAGGAGGTGCCAAGGATGTTGACAAGTAAAATTCCGACCAGCGCGGATATCTATCTGCAGGTCAACGGGACCAAGGTCGCCGTAGTGCAGAGCTATCGGGTCACGAGCCGCAGCAAAAGCCAGACCATCGAGGCCTTCGGCGAGGCCGAGCCCATCGCGACGATCGCCAGCATGAACAGCTATACCATCGAGCTCAGCCGGCTCTATGCCACCGACGCGGCCATCCGCGACGGCATCAGCTTTCACGATCTGAAGGATTTTTCGCTGGTGATCTGCAAGCCGGACCGCCGCGTGATCTTTGACAACTGTCAGTGGTCGACGATCGAGGAGAGCGCCGAGGTCGGCGGTATGGTGCTCGAGAGGGCAGTGATCTATGCTTCGCATCGGGTGGAAACGGCGGCCTGAACGCGGCGGGCGGCTGCGCCCGATCAGCGCCTGGGCGCTGCTGCAGGCCCGGGAGGAGGCGCTCTGCATGGCGGCCTCGCAGGAGAGCTTCGGCCTGTGCCTGAACGCCTGCGTGATCTCCAGAGCGCTCCTGCGTCGGGGAAAGCCGGTGTACGAGAGCGGCGAAGCGCTGCTGCGCGGCATGACGGAGCCGCAGCTGCGCAGTCTGACCGAAGCCTACCTGACCCGGTTCACCGATTGCACCCAAACGCCGGCGGCGGTCAATCCCAATTTTGACGCAGCAAGATTTGAGGAGCTGAGAGGCCAATGACAGAGCTCGAACAGGTATTTTTGACACAGACAGCGCTGGCCGAGCGCCTGCTGCAAAGCATGAACACGGCGCGGCAGCGCCTGGATACAGATGGAATCGGATCTGCGATGCCGCACAGCAGACAGGAGGGGCGGGCAGAAATGCCCGCTTTCTCCGGGCATCTGAATGCAGCTGCAGAAATCAGCCTGCCGTTCCTCCGGATCCCGGCGACAGAAGCTGAGGCAGTTCACGGCTATATGCAGGCGGCTGATCCCTCGCCGCTTGCACCGTCCGGAATCCGGCCCTTGGAGGACGCCGTCATGCCGCTTACAGGTGTTCAGGGCAGCGCGGGACCGGAGAAGGCTGTGCCTGCATCGGCGTTCTCTGAGCGCGCAGCGTTTCCGGCAGCCGCGCAGCTGAGCGATAGCGCCCGCGCGCTCAGCCGGATCTATGAGCAGGACGCCAGAAGATTTTCAAGTGAGGAGATGATCGAATGCTGACAGCCATGCAATACGGCAGCTTCGTCTGGCCGCACAATCCGAAGACCTACACCATCCGCTTCACGCGCTCGCTGGTGCAGCACACGCTGCCGTTTGCGTCCTACGCCATTGAGGATCTCGGCCTCGGGGCCCGCGTGATGGAGGGAGAGGGCGAGTTTTTCGGCGCCAACGCGTATCAGACCTTCGGACGGCTGGCTTCGCTGTTTTACAAGCAGCAGCCAAGGCAGCTGCTGCATCCGCTCTGGCAGAGCAGCAACGTCTATTTCCAGATGCTGCAGCTTTTAGAGGAGCCGCGGGCGGACTATGTCCGCTATGCCTTCCGCTTTGTGGAGGCACCTTCCGGATCGGCAAGATCCGTCGAAGCGGCGGCAGAGCGCGTGACGCTCAGCGCCGGGCAGACGCTTTGGGATGTGGCGCAGCAGCACGGCCTGACAGTGAAAGCGCTGCTCGAATGCAATCCGGCGCTTTCCACCTGCAACGACGCCCGACCGGGAAGTGAGGTGCGTCTGCGATGAATCAGCCGTTTACGGCGAGCCTGCTCCTCTATCCGGAAGGAACGATCCCGCTGCCGGCGCTGCGCAGCTGGGAGCTGCTTTGGACCGAGGGGATCGGCGGCTGCGATGCCTTTTCGCTGTACGCTGCGCCGCCTGCCGACCCATCCCGGCTCAAGATGGCGGACCGGATCACCATGGAGCACGACGGCGAGCGGATCTTCACCGGCCTTGTGGATGAGACTGAGCGCTCCGTCGGGCCGCAGGGCAGCGCGCTCACGGTCCGCGGCAGAGGCATGGCGGCGCGGCTGCTGGACAACCAGGTCGAAGCCCGCCTGCTGCGGCGCGTGACCACCGAAGAGCTGCTGCGCCTGTATACAGCGCCGCTGGGCATCACAGCCGCGCAGGCGGATGCTGCAGCGATCAGCAATTTTTCCGTCGCCTGCGGCAGCAGCGCCATGCAGGTGGTGCAGGGCTTTTGCGCGCACGCCGGCCTGCTTGCGCCGATGTTTGACGCATCCGGGCGTCTGCTTCTGAGAAAGCAGCGGCAGGCGGCGGGAATGACACTCACGGCAAAGAATCTGCGTTCGGCGGTGTTCCGGGATCAGCGCTACGGCGTGCGCTCGCGGGTGAAGCTGACGCACGTGGTCAGCGGGGCAAAGCTCGCCGCGTCCAACCCGGACTTTATCACAAGAGGCGGCCGGAGTGAAGCCTATGGGCAATATTCCGGCAGCGTGACGCCGGCGGCCTGGCGGACGGCAAAGCAGCGGTTGGACGCCTCCCGGTTGGAGGAGTACACGCTGGAGCTCTGTTATGTCGGCTCTGTGCGTGTCCGGCCCGGAACCGTCGCGACCGTATCGCTGCCGGAGTTTTCAGTGGAAGGAAAATTCGTACTCTCCTCGGTGCGCTGGAACGGCAGCGCGCAGGGGAGCACGACGACCCTGTATTTGAGAAAGGAGTGAGGCGCATGTGGCTATCCAAGCAGATGCAGCGCCGCGCAGCGGCGCAGCCGGTCCTGGAGGAGACCGGCGTGCAGACGGCACAGGAGCAGATCACAGACCTCCGGTCAGAACAGCTCATTCTGGCTGCGCCGGGCGGCTTTGCATGGCGGCCGAAGGTCGGCGATCAGCTTCTGGTGTACAAGGACATCGCGTTGGGCAGCCGGCAGAGCTGCCCGGTTACATTGGCGCCGGGCGAGTGCTGCCTGTATGCCGGTGGGGCGTACATCCGCCTGACCGAGGACGGCGTCATCGAGCTCAGCGGCAGGCTGCGGATCAACGGCGTGCTGCAGGGAGAAGGAGAAGCATAAATGGAAGCAATTTTGATCGATCGGGATTATGTCCCGGATGGCAGAGGCGGTATTGCGCTGGCGGAGAACGAAGAAGCGCTGCTCTGCAGGGCGCTGTTTTGCCTCTGCTGCCGGCGTGGCAGCTTTCCGTTTCTGCCGGAGCTCGGCAGCAGACTCTGGCAGCTCAAGGGCCGCTCACGGGAGCAGATCACGAGCCTGGCTGCTGCCTATGCCGCCGAGGCCGTGGAGCCGCTCGGGCTTCTCGTGCAGGGCGTGACGCTGCTGCATGACGGCGCTGACGCGCTACGCCTGGACATTCAGCTGCAAAGGGCCGGGCAGATCCGGCATGTGGAGGTGGAACTTTGACGACGAAGGAACTTTATGAACAGATGCTTGCGCGCTTTGCCGCGCACGCAGGCCGGACGCTGGACCCCGGCTGCGATCTGGCCGTGCGGCTTTATACCGCAGCCGCGCAGCTGGAAACGCTGTACCAGTATGCAGACTGGTCGCGCAGGCAAGCCTTCGTGCAGACGGCAGATGGGCAGTATCTGGACTATCATGGCCAGATGCGCGGCCTGACGCGCCATCCGGCCAGCCGGGCGCGCGGCACCGTGCAGGTGCGCCTGTCGGATGCGCAGCCGGTGGACCTGGACTTTCCCGCCGGAATGCGGCTGCTGGCTGCCGGAGATGTGGAGCTGACGCTCGACGACGACTACACCCTGCCGCACGGCGTGATGCGCTTTTATGCCAATGTGACGGCGGTGGAGCCCGGGCCGCAGGGAAACCTGCCGGCACAGTCGCTTCTGATGTTCTCCGGCGGGCCGACCTGCGTGCAGAGTGTGACCGTGGTGGATGCCTTGACCGGCGGCATGGACCCGGAGAGCGACGAGGCGTTCCGCGCCCGCATTCTGGAGAGTCTGCAGCCGGGAAGCAACGGGGCAAATATGGCCTGGTATCAGTCCCTGGCGCTCAGCGTGGACGGAATCGTGGCCTGCCAGGTGCTGCCCTGTCTGCGCGGCCCGCTGACGGTGGACATCGTGGCGGCGGATGAAAACGGACTGCCGTCGTCCGGGCAGCTGTCGGAAATCTCACTGCTTTTGCAGGATCGGCGGGAGCTTGGCATCGATCTCAGCATCCGCGCGCCGACAAGGGTACTACTGGATGTGGACGTGCAGCTGCGCTGCAAGCAGGGCGTGAGCTTTTCAGAGGCGCAGACAGCTGCCGAGGCGGCGATCCGGGGCTGCTTTACCGGAAAGCTGCTGGGCACACCGGTCTATGAATCGGCGCTCAGCCATCTGGTGTTCAACACCGGCCTCGTGGAGGACTGCGTCGTGGACATGGACGGGCGCGGAAGCACGGTCGCACCGGACGAGCTGCCGATGCTGGAGCAGCTGACGATCCGGGAGGTGCACTGATGGGCTATGCCGATCATCTCCGGGCGCTGCTGCGGCCGCTCGGCGTATATACGCTTGCGCCGGACAGCCTCTCCGGGGCAGAGCTGGAAGCTATGGGCGAGGCCTTCGATGCGCTCTATGCCAAGATGCAGCGGGATCTGCGAGAGGCCCTGCCAATCACCGCCTGCGAGGAGGGGCTCACACAGTATGAATCCCTACTGGGCCATCCCTGTGCGCATCTGACGGTGCCGGAGCGGCAGGCGGCCATCTGCGCTCTGCTGCGCATGCCGCAGGATGGGGCGAGCCCTGAAACGCTCCAAAGCCTCGCTGCGCAGCTCGGCGCGCACCTGAGCTTCGATGAAAGCACCCTGCCGGAGCTGCTGACGATCCGCCTGCAGACCATGGAGGACGATGCCGCGCAGCGGAAGGTCGAGGAATACCTCGAGCAGCTGCTGCCATGTCACCTCGAGCCGGACTACTATCCGGCCCAATAGCGCGTCGGGAAGCATACGGCAAAACACGACCGAGAAATCCGTACTTTTCACGTGAAAAAGCGTGAAATAGGAACGGATTTCTCGCTTCGCTCGAAATGACAGAGCATTTTGCAACAGGCCCTTTTGTCACATTGTACATTCCAAAATCAGGATTTTGTGAAAAATCACACTGTACAAGCATTTTTGATTGTGTTAAAATGTATATGGATTAGTTTGGGCAAATTCTGATTCTAATTGAAAGGAATGAACAAAATGAGCAAGCAAATTGAAAACATCAGCAAGTACATCGACCACACCTACCTCAAGCCGGAGGCCAGTGTGGACGATATTCGCCGAATCTGCGACGAGGCGAAGAAATACCAGACCGCATCTGTCTGCGTGAACCCCAGCTATGTCAAGTTTGTTGCCGAGCAGCTCGAGGGCAGCGGCGTCACGCCCTGCTGCGTGGTCGGCTTCCCCCTGGGTGCAACCACGCCCGAGGCCAAGGCCTTTGAGGCTGCCGATGCAGTCAAAAACGGCGCCCGCGAGGTGGACATGGTCATCAATGTCGGCGCGATCAAGTCCGGCGACTGGGATCTGGTGCAGCGGGACATCGAAGCCGTTGTGAACGCAGTCAAGGGCAAGGCCCTGCTCAAGGTCATCATTGAGTGCTGCCTGCTGACGGACGAGGAAAAGGTTTTGGCCTGCAAGGCGGCCAAGGCTGCCGGCGCAGATTTTGTCAAGACCTCGACCGGCTTCTCCACCGGCGGCGCGACCGTCGCGGACGTGCGCCTGATGCGCGAGACCGTCGGCCCCGAGATGGGCGTCAAGGCCTCCGGCGGCGTACGCACCTATGAAGACGCCGTTGCCATGATCGAAGCCGGCGCCAGCCGCATCGGCGCGTCGAGCACCAATAAGATTGTTGCGGGAGCCCTGTAAAGGCAATAGGGAAGAGGCAATAGGCAATAGGAGAACGGACGCAGCGGGAGAACAATATGGAGGACTACAGAGACCTGATTGTATGGCAGAAGAGCATGGATCTTGTGAAGGAAATCTACCTGCAAACAGGGAAGCTCCCCAATTGTGAGATGTTCGGATTGACGAATCAGATGCGCAGAGCAGCTGTTTCCATTCCTTCCAACATCGCGGAAGGCTACGGAAGACATTCCGCAAATGAGTACGTTCGATTTTTGAATATTGCCAGAGGCTCGAAGAACGAATTGGAGACACAGCTTCAAATCTGTGTCATGCTTGGCTATTTGCAGCATGAGGACGCCTTAGTAGCTTCTGCACTGTGCAAAGAAGTCAGCAGAATGATAAACGCATTATTGAAAACCATAACAAATAAATAATTCAAATCAGGCAAAAGCAAAGGCAATCACTCGCATCTCCTATTGCCTATTGCCTCAATGCCTACTGCCTAAAACAACAAACGAACGGAGGATAATACCAAAATGAGAAACCCCATGATTGCCGGTAACTGGAAGATGAACAAGACCCCCAGCGAGACGGTGGAGCTGATCGAGGCGCTGAAGAAGATCGAAGTGCGCTCCGGCGCCGAGGTCGTTGTCTGCCCCATGACCGCTTGCCTGTGCGCCGCAGCCGGCGCGCTGAAGGACAGCAAGATCAAGCTGGGCGCGCAGAACGTCCACTTTGAGGACAAGGGCGCCTTCACCGGCGAGTGCAACGCCGCCACGCTCAAGGAGCTGGGTGTAGAGTACGTCATCATCGGCCACTCCGAGCGCCGCCAGTATTTTGCAGAGACCGACGAGACCGTCAACAAGCGGACCCTCAAGGCCCTGGAATCCGGCCTCAAGCCCATCGTCTGCGTCGGCGAGAGCCTGACCCAGAAGGAGCAGGGCATCACCAACGAGGTCGTCTGCCTGCAGACCAAGGTCGCCCTGCTGGGCGTTGGCGAGAAGATCGACGACGTCGTCATCGCCTACGAGCCTGTCTGGGCCATCGGCACCGGCAGAACCGCCACCCCCGAGGACGCCAACGACACGATCCGCGCCATCCGCGGCGCGGTGCGCGAGGTGTACGGCGACGCGGCTGATCGCGTGCGCATCCTCTACGGCGGCAGCATGAACGACAAGAACGCCCACGACCTCATGGCTCAGCCCGAGATCGACGGCGGCCTGATCGGCGGCGCCAGCCTGGTGGCCGAAAAGTTCGAAAAGGTCATCAACTTTAACTGATTTCTATACAAAAAACCGCCTGCAGATGCATCTGCAGGCGGTTTTTTGCAAGTATTCAGCGCTTGGTGAAGATGAATTCCACCTCGCCGGCATCGTCCACGATCTTGAGGGTGACGCTGTCGTCCGTTGCGGTGGCCTCAGCGCTGTCGCCCTCGATCGTGAGGGTCAGCGTATCGCCGTCCTGGCTCCACACAAGCTGGCGGCCGGCCTCGTCGTCAACATAGTGCAGAACGCCGGTGCCGTCGTCATTGAGCGTGAGCGTGATCTCCATGCCCAGCATGGTGGGGTCCATGGTCAGGCCCACGGTGGTCATCGAGGTGCAGATATACTCGCCGGCAGCGGCATATTTGTCCTTTCCACCGCTGCAGCCTGCCAGGAGCGCAGCGAGCATCACAAGAACCAGAGCGATTGCGATCGTCTTCTTCATTTTACATCCTCCTTGGGAATGGTTCGATGATACACTTGGTAGTAAGTATAACAGAATTTTGTGATTTGTCAACCAAAAGGCAAACAAGTTCTTGACAAAAGGGGGCAAATTGGGTAAAATACAGCTGCAAAACGCGAGGAAAAAGAGGAGTACTCCGTGAAACCGGGCAGAGAAGGGGCGGTTGGTGCAAGCCCGAACGGCAAACCGGAGGAAGGTCGCTTTGGAGCGGTCCGGCAAAAACCGGAACGGGTGCGCCCGTTACAGCGAATGAGTGTCCGGGTTTTCCCGGAAATTCAGGTGGTACCGCGGTTTTTTCCGTCCTGATTGTGAGATCAGGGCGGTTTTTTATTGGGGACGGCGCCCTCGACGTCCTGCCAAGCTTGAAAAACATCCGGAAGGAGAATGGAAATATGCGCAAAGAACTCCCGAAAACCTACGACCCCAAGCAGGTCGAGGATCAAATCTATCAGATGTGGACCGAAAAGGGCTTCTTCCACACCGAGCGCGACCCGGAAAAGAAGCCGTTTACGATCGTCATGCCACCCCCGAACGTCACAGGCCAGCTCCACATGGGCCACGCCATGGACGCCGCGCTGCAGGATATTCTGATCCGCTTCAAGCGGATGCAGGGCTACGCCGCCCTGTGGCTGCCCGGCGTGGACCATGCCGGCATCGCCACGCAGATCAAGGTTGAGGAGGAGCTCCGCAAGGAGGGCCTGACCCGCTACGATCTGGGCCGCGAGAAGTTCCTCGAGCGCGTCTGGGACTGGAAGCGCCAGTACGGCGACCGCATCGTGAGCCAGCAGAAGAAGCTGGGCTCCTCCTGCGACTGGGATCGCGCCCGCTTCACCATGGACGAGGGCTGCTCCCGCGCGGTGCGCGAGGTGTTTGTCTCGCTGTATGAAAAGGGCCTTATCTACAAGGGCAGCCGCATCATCAACTGGTGTCCGCACTGCCGCACCGCCCTGTCTGACGCCGAGGTGGAATATGTCGACAAGCCGGGTCACCTGTGGCACATGCGCTATCCTTTGGCTGACGGCAGCGGCTATCTGGTCGTGGCGACCACCCGTCCCGAGACCATGATGGGCGACACCGGCGTGGCCGTGAACCCCAACGACGAGCGCTACAAGGACCTGGTCGGCAAGACCTGCATCCTGCCGCTCATGAACCGTGAAATCCCCATCGTGGCCGACGACTATGTGGAGATGGACTTCGGCACCGGCTGCGTCAAGATGACGCCCGCGCACGACCCCAACGACTTTGAGGTCGGTCTGCGCCACAACCTCGATACGATCAAGGTCATCGGCGACGACGGCACCATCAACGAAAACGGCGGCAAATACTGCGGCATGGACCGCTACGAGTGCCGCAAGGCCGTGGTGGAGGACCTCGAAAAGCTGGGCCTTCTGGAAAAGACCGAGCCCTATACCCACAACGTGGGCACCTGCTACCGCTGCCACAATGACGTGGAGCCCCTGATCTCCGCGCAGTGGTTCGTGAAGATGAAGCCGCTGGCCAAGGAAGCCCTGCGCGTGGTGAACGAGGGTGAGATCAAATTTGTCCCCGAGCGCTTCACCAAGACCTACACCAACTGGATGGAGAACGTGCGCGATTGGTGCATTTCCCGACAGCTTTGGTGGGGCCACCAGATCCCTGCCTGGTACTGCGCCGACTGCGGTCATGTGACCGTCTCGCGCGAGGACGCGGTCTGCTGCGAGAAGTGCGGCAGCAAGCACATCGAGCGCGACCCCGATGTGCTCGACACCTGGTTCTCCTCGGCCCTGTGGCCCTTCGAGACCCTGGGCTGGCCGGACAAGACCGCGGACCTGGACTACTTCTATCCCACCGACGTGCTGGTCACGGGCTACGACATCATCTTCTTCTGGGTCTCCAGAATGATCTTCTCCGGCTGCGAGCACACAAAGCAGCCGCCGTTCCACACCGTGCTGATCCATGGCCTGGTGCGCGACGACAAGGGCAGAAAGATGTCAAAATCCCTGGGCAACGGCATCGACCCGCTCGAGATGATCGACCGCTACGGCTCCGACGCGCTGCGCATGAACATGGTCACCGGCAACAGCCCCGGCAACGACATGCGCTTCTATGTCGAGCACTGCGAGGCCATGCGCAACTTCGCCAACAAGCTCTGGAACGCCAGCCGCTATGTGATGATGAACCTCTCGATTGAGGAAAACCGTCTGCCGGCGGCTGAAAAGCTGGAGATTGCCGACAAGTGGATCCTCTCGAAGCTCAACCGCCTCATCCGCGAGGCCACGGAGAACCTGGAAAAGTACGAGCTCGGCATCGCCGTGCAGAAGATCTACGACTTCATCTGGGACGACTACTGCGACTGGTACATCGAGCTGACCAAGGCCAGACTCTACGGCGAGGACGAGGACAGCAAGCGCACCGCGCAGCAGGTGCTGCTCTACGTGCTTGACCAGGTCCTGCGCCTGATGCACCCGTTCATGCCGTTTGTGACCGAGGAAATCTGGCAGGCGATCCCGCACGAGGGCGAGGCGCTGATCGTGGCCAAGTGGCCCGAGGCGTCGGATGCCATGGACTATCCCGCCGAGGAGCAGCACATGGAGTCCATCATGCGGGCGATTCGCTCGATCCGCAACCGCCGCTCGGAGATGAACGTGCCGCCGTCGAAGAAGTCCGACCTCTACGTGGTCACGGCAAACCCCGCGATCTTTGAGGAAGGCGCGCCGTTCATCACAAGGCTGGCCTATGCCAACGAGGTGTTCGTGCGGACCGAGGAGCCCGAGGGCCACGAGGACATGGCCGCCTGCATCACGCCGGACGCCAAGCTCTATCTGCCGCTGAGTCAGCTGGTGGATGTGGACAAGGAGCTGGCCCGCATCGAAAAAGAGCTCAAAAATGCCAAGGGCGAGATCGCCCGCACCGAGGGCATGCTGAACAACGAAAAGTTCATCAGCAAGGCCCCGGAAAAGGTCGTGAACGAGACCAAGGACAAGCTCGAATCCGCAAAGAAGCTGTTGCAGCAGCTGGAAGAGAGCAAAGCCCGGCTGGAGAAGCTCAAGTAATCTGCCCTGCAAACAGAAATATGCCGGGAAAATGAAAAAATGAAACTATGAAAGAATGAAAGAATTTCGGTATCCCTGCGGGATGAATTTGAATAATTTTTCATATCGAGATATGAAAAATACCATAATTGTTTCATCATTTCATTTTTTCATTCTTTCATTCAACGTTTGCAGTATAAAGAAAAGCCGTCTCACTCGAGACGGCTTTTCTGTATGCGGGTTTATTCAACAACGATGTTGTGCTCAGCAAAGGCCTTGAGCAGAAGGTCCATGTCCGAAGGGATGGAGATGGGGTCGCCGCAGGCCTTGATGGCGTTGGCAACGTCCTTGAGGCCGTTGCCGGTGACCACGGAGACGACCTTGGCGTCTGCCGGGATCTTGCCCTGCTCGCAGAGCTTCTTGAGCCCGGCCGCACCGGTGACGCCGGCGGGCTCGCCGAACACGCCGCAGGTGGTGCCCAGCAGCTTCTGGGCGGCCATGATCTCCTCGTCGGTCACGTTGACGACCAGGCCGTTGGACTCGCGGATCGCCATGAGGGCCTTGTCCGCGTTGCGCGGCACGCCGACGGCAATGGAGTCCGCCAGTGTGTTCTCCTCCATCGGGTACCAGTCTTCGCCGGTCTCGATGGCGCGGTTGATCGGGTGGCAGCCCTCGGCCTGCGCGGAGATGAGGCGCGGCAGGCGGTCAATAAAGCCAATGGCGTAGAGGTCCTTGAGGCCCTTCCACAGTCCGGCGATCGTGCAGCCGTCGCCGACGGAGATGGCGATATAGTCCGGCACCTCCCAGTTCAGCTGCTCCATGATCTCGAGGCCAACGGTCTTCTTGCCTTCGGACAGATAGGGGTTGATGGCTGCGTTGCGGTTGTACCAGCCCCACTTGTCAATGGCCTGCTTGGAGAGCTCAAAGGTGTCCTCATAGCTGCCCTGCACGGAAATGACCGTGGCGCCGAAGGTCATGAGCTGGGCGACCTTACCCTTGGGCGCGCGGGAGGGGACAAAGATATAGGTCTTCAGGCCCGCCGCCGCTGCGTTGCCCGCCAGAGACGAGGCCGCGTTGCCGGTGGAGGAGCAGGCGATCACCTTGGCCCCGGCCTCCTTGGCCTTGGCAACCGCCATGGCGGAGGCGCGGTCCTTCAGAGAGGCGGTGGGGTTGATGCCGTCGTCCTTGATCCAGAGCTTGGCGATGCCGAGCTGCTTTGCCAGGCGGTCGGCCTCGTACAGGGGGGACCAGCCCACACGCAGCGGCGTGTCGGGCGTGTCCTCCTCCACAGGCAGCAGCTCGCGGTAGCGCCACATGGTGGGGTTTTTGCGGTTTTTCAGGGTTTCCTTGGTGAAATGGGACTTGATATAGTCGTAATCGTAGATGATATCGAGGATGCCGCCGCACTCGCAGTTGGTGAGATTCGGCACAGCCTCATATTCCTTGCCGCACTTGACGCAGCGGCCGCAGATCACGTTTCGCATGTTGAACTGTCCTTTCTTCAAAGCTGTAGGGACGAGCCGCGCTCGTCCGTCGGAAAACGCGGCTTGTCCCTACGGGGGAAACGGACAAGCGCGGCTTGTCCCTACATGATTATCAGAGTGCCTTCAAAAGGCCGGTTGCTTCGTTGAACTCATTGATCAGCTCGTCGAGCTGCTTGGCCTGCTTGTGGACCTCGTCCCAGACCTCGGGCTTGTACCACTGGTCGTTCAGATCCTCGACGTTCATCTGCTGCTGCTCGACCCAGGTGTAGTACTTGAGGTTGTGCACGCGCTTGCGCTCGGGGTAGGTGAGCTCGATCATGGAGTCGGTCTTGAGGCCCAGCATGTGCAGGGCGTGATCCTTCTCAGCCTCGAACTCGCTGTACTCGCCGTACATCTCGTTGAGCTCCTCAACGCGGGACTTGTACATGACCGCAGAGTCGGTCAGCACGGTGACCAGAACGTCGTTCTCGGTCAGCTCGTACCACTTGGCCATCTTGATGCAGCACAGGACGTTTGCGATGCCGGAAATGCCCATCCAGGTGAACTTTTCGATCTGCTCGTCGCTCATACCCAGCTTCTTGAGGTAGGCCTGGCCGGGCGCGGTGTTGAACAGGCGGAGCAGGCGCTGGGAGTCCTCGTCATCAATGGCGATGCCCATGTCAGTGTTGCGGACATTGTGGACCCAGGGGATGTGCTTGTCGCCGATGCCCTCAATGCGGTGGCCGCCGAAGCCGTTGTTCACGATGGTGGGGCACTGCAGCGCCTCGCCGACAGCGAGCTTGGCATAGGGATAGCGCTCCTTGAGCAGATCGCCCGCGCTCATCGTGCCGGCAGAGCCGGAGGTGAAGGCGGCGCCGGCCAGCTTCTGGCCGGGCTTCTTGACGGCTTCAAAGAGCTCCGCCAGGGCATAGCCGGTGACATTGTAGTGCCACAGCGGGTTGCCCATCTCGGCAAACTGGTTGAAGATCATCATGGTGGGATCCTGCTTGAGCTCCCAGGTCTTGTCAAAGATCTCCTTGACGTTGGATTCGCAGCCCGGGGTCGCGATGATCTGGCCGGCAATGGACTTGAGCCAGTCAAAGCGCTCCTTGGACATATCCTGCGGCAGGATGGCGACGGAGTCGCAGGCCAGCAGCTTGGAGTTAAAGGCGCCGCCGCGGCAGTAGTTGCCGGTGGAGGGCCATACCGCGTGATGATAGGTGGCGTCGAACTGGCCGGTCACCAGACGGGGGGCCAGGCAGCCGAAGGAGGCGCCGACCTTGTGGCAGCCGGTAGGGAACCACTTGCCGGCCATCGCCAGGATGCGGCAGGGGACGCCGGAGAGAACGGAGGGAATCTCAACATAGTTGGGGACCTTCTGGAACAGGCCGCCGGATTCCTTGGCCTCGTTGTGCCAGCTGATGCGGAAGAGGTTGATCGGATCGACCGCCCAAAGATCGGTGTGGGACAGCTTTTCCTTGATCTTCTCGGGGATCAGATCGGGGTTTTGCATCTGGGCAATAGTCGGGATGATGATGTTGTTTTCCTTGGCCTTCTGGATGTTGTGCGCAAGGCCTTCCTTGTGGATGCTGAGATCAATCATTGTTTCTCCTCCTGTTTTTGATCTAGGTATGAATATAATGTATATTTCGAGATCCCAAAATGACGTGCGATCTTATCGCCGGATTTGGTGATGAGCAGCGCGCCGCGCTCGCTCAAAAACTGGATGGCGCGGACCTTGTCGTCCTTGGTCATGAGCTCGACCGGCTTGCCGATCAGACGCATGGAGTGGTCGATCAGATCGTCGAGCACATCGTTGACGTTTGGGCTGATCCGCTCGGGGGTGGATTGCGTGTCCATCGGGGAGGCCAGCTCCTGCAGGGTGCTGGAGGCCATGTTGAGCGCTGTGACGTCAAAGTTGATGCAGAAAAGGGCAGCGACCTTGCCGTCCTCGTCCCGGATGTAGACGGTCGAGGATTTGAGCAGCTTGCCGGTGGGGGTTTTGGTCAGATAGCTCAGCCGGTCCTCGGCGTGCTCGGGGTCGATGTGCTTGCCCAGCTGCTCGAGCACAACCTGAGACGAGCCGTCACCGATCTTGCGCCCGGTGACATGTCCGTTTTCGATGGCGACAATGGAATGGTCGGGGTTGTTTTCCCGGATTTCGTGGATGACGACCTCGCAGCTGCTGCCGAACTGGGCGGCAACGCCCTTGGCGATCTTGCGCAGCGCGTCAAGCTCAAAATTTTTTAGCATCGGATTCCCTCCAGACAGCAGAACTACCAAAATCACTAGGTTAATCATACCACAAATTCGTCAGAAATCAATACGCAGAGGCAGAAAAATTTTCAAAAATCTAAAAAATTTTTTGAAAAATATGAAAAAATAGTTTGACATCTACAAAACACATGGTAGAATAGAGGTAGAATCCCACGGTGGAAAAATGAACTATCAATGATGGAGGGTATCAAATGGACTTTGAAGCAATCAAAAAGGCAGCAGAAGGCTATCAGGCTGACATGACAAAGTTCCTGCGCAGCATGATCGCCATT
>CADBKF010000031.1 GCA_902795195.1 Oscillospiraceae bacterium | reverse complement strand
CAGGGTGCGAAAAATCCTTTATTTTCAACGGTTTCGGAGGTCTTTATTAAATCCCTATGAGGCGGTATAACTACCTACACAATTTGAGGTTTCAAATTGCGAATGAACGACAATTGAGAGATAACAACGCTCCCGGGGATCGCGGCAAAACACCGCAGATTCACGGGAGCGTTTCTATACGACCACATGTTTGACCACAACCGCCTCTGGAGGACGTGGAGACAGCGGAGAAAAGAGCGCCGGAGAGCAAGTTTTCCGGACTAAACAGCGCCAAATGTAGTTCATGCACATGTAACACCATGTTCGAACGCCTTTGGGACCAAGAGACCGTGGGTTCAAGTCCCGCAACCCGGACCAAAGCGGGTGTTCGTAACGGATTTATGGACACCCGTTTTGCTTTCAAGTCCGTTATGAACACTTGGACCGACCGAGAAATCCGTACTTTTCACGTGAAAAAGCGTGAAATAGGAACGGATTTCTCGCGGTCTCTCGAAATGACAGAGCATTTTGCAACAGGCCCTTTGTTCTTATTTCTGCAATGCCTCTGCCAGCTCGCGCATCCTTGCGATGGGAAAGGGCGGCTCGGCCAGTTGGCGCAGGGCCAGCGACATCAGCAGCAGCGGATTGTCGTCGGCAGCGATCCGGTTGGAGGAGAGAACGCCGCAGCGGGCGCAGCGGTGGATGAGCGCCCACTCTCCGTTTCGCCGCACCCAGACCGCCACGGCCTCCATCCGCCCGCCGCAGTCGGCGGCCCGGTCGCCGGGCGCTACATCCAGATGCAGACTCGTCAGGCAGTAGGGGCAGTGGTTGCGGTGCTGGCTGCCCGCGCCCTCCGGCACGACCTGCCTGCCGCAGAGACTGCACACAAAGCTGTCGGTGCAGGGATGCGTCTTGTAATCGCTGTGTTCAAAGGCCTTTCGCTTGTTTTCCCGGTTCATGGCGCGGCCTCCCTGCGGCAGGCGGCGCAGATCGTCTGGATCGTCTTTTCCGCCAGGCAATACTGCGCGGCCAATTCCCGGATGCTTTCCCCGGCTGCGCGCCGGGCCTGGATTTCCAGGTTTCGCTTTGCCAGCAGCTCCTTTGCACCGCTGACGGCGCCCCAGCTGCGGCGGTGATCCCGTTTCGGGATGTAGAGCGTCTGCCCCTGGGCGTAGTGCTGGACCTGGGACAGCAGCTCCGGCGGCAGAATTTCTTCTGCCCTGAGATAGCTCATAGGACCCTCCTGCATGTAAAATTTTACAATTCGGAAAGCGATGGCTATTCAGTGCTGCATAGCCATCGCTATGCGCGCACGGTCTCCGATTTCTTCATAAAAGCTGCACACTTATCCTTTCTGTTGAGATATTGATATCATACCAGCGTTCGGCGGGCTTCGCAACCTGAAAAACAACTCAAATTGTTTTTTGCGCTACGCCTTATAGCCGCAGTCGGTTTTTTCCGGGCCATCAAGACCGGAGACATAGCGGGCGCGGAAGGCCATGTTGATCTCCCGCAGCTCTCTGCGGCCCTCGATGTAATCGTCATACATACGCAGAAGCCCGGGGCTGCAGCCGTCGCACAGGCCCTCGACGCTGCCGATGGACTCGGCCACGATTCTTTCCCGTTCCTCGCGGGTGGTGTCAGCGATGAGAATGCTGTCCATGGTTTTCCTCCTCAGGTTCGGATAAACCGCGCATCTGCCCCGAGCGCCTCCGACACGAAGCGCTCTACGGTCATGTGCAGATCGTACTTCTCCCGCAGACGGGCGAGCTCGGCCATCATTGGGGAGGCGTGATGGGCGTCGATGGCCGCCTGGTCCCGCCAGGCGTCGATCAGAAGGATCGTGTCGGGGTCGTCCAGGGGCTGAAAGTAGGCATAGCGCAGATTTCCCGGCTCCTGCCGAATCTTCTGCGCAACGCCGGAGGCTTCCATCTCCTCGGCAAAGCGCCGGGCTGCCCCGGGTGCGCCGGTATAGAATAAATGTAAGGTGATCATGCCGTATGCCTCCTTATGATGATGTGGTTCATTTCTTTTACAGCGCTTCCAGCCAGGCATCCGCCTCCGCGCGGGTCTTGAAGATGCGCAGCTGCTCTTGAGAACTGGGCGGCTGCGTGATTTTTTGCGCGTTTCTCCTCAACTATACCACGCCGCGCGTTGCAGCGCAAGCACTTTCTGCGCACCTGCCGCTTCATTGTGGGCGCGGCTCAGGCCGGCAGGAGTCTGCCGTCTGTCAGGCGCAGGACGCAGTCGGCCTGCGCGCTAACGGCGGAATCGTGGGTCACGAGGATCACGCAGCGGCCGGCCTCATGCGCCGCGCGCTGCAGCAGCGCAACGATCTGCGCGGCGTTCTGCTCGTCGAGATTGCCGGTCGGCTCGTCGGCGAGGATGATTTCCGACCCGGCCGCCAGCGCCCGGGCGATCGCCACCCGCTGCTGCTCACCGCCGGAGAGCGCCGAGGGAAAGCGCACCATCAGCTCCGGCGCAAGGCCGACCTGCCGGGCGGCAGCCTCCGCCCGCGCGCGTGCCTCCGCCGCCGGGACCTTCTGCAGCTGCAGCGGATACAGGATGTTTTCCGCCGCGTTCAGCAGCGGGAAGAGCGCATAATCCTGGTAGATCGTGGCCACGCAGCTGCGGCGGTAGGCCAGTGCGTCGCAGGCGCGGGTGTCCGTGCCGCGATAGCGCACGCTGCCGGAATCCGGCAGCAGCAGCGCCGAGAGCAGGCCCAGCAGGGTGCTTTTGCCGGCGCCGGAGCGCCCGATGAGGGCATAGACCGTCCCGGCCTCAAAGCCGGCGCTGACCGACTGCAGGATCTGGGTTTGCTGCCGCCCCCTTCCGTAGCGGAACGAGACGTTGTTCAGTTCGAGGATCGCCATTGGACGACACCTCCTTTCCGGATATTGCACGCCGTCACCGCGGCGCTGCCCAGCAGCCACAGGGCTGCAAACGCGGCAGCCTCCAAGCTGCCGGTCGGGCTCCGCCAATCCAACAAATGACACAGCCCGACGCCGGCGAGCGTGCCGAGCAGGCAGCTTCCGGCCTGCCCGAGGAAAACGCCTGCAAAGGCGGTGAGCCGCGCGGCGCCGAGACCGCGCATCAGTCGCAGCTCCCGCCGCCTTGTGAGCGCCGTGAGGCTGCCGAGCAGCGGGGAGAGCAGCATCAGCAGCACCGCCGCGGCGAAAAAGATCCGCTCCATATACCACAGCCGCTGCTCGAGGTTGGACCGGAGATTGAGATAGGTCCAGTCCTCCAGCAGAAACGGCCTGCGCCCGCCGCCGCGATAGCCGATCTCGGTGAAGCCGAGGCCGGCCAGGCGCGTGCGAAGCCCCTCCAGATCGGCGCAGGAGAAGCGGAACACCGCGCTGTTGACGCGCAGCGAGCCGAGCTGCTTCATCTGCCCGTCGTAATCGGCCAGCGTGTTGCCCTCCAGGAGCAGGGAGAGCGGCAGATAGATGTTGTCCGAGCCGTTGAGCTTGACATAGCTGCCCACCGCCCGGAGCGGGAGGACCACGATGGCGCTCTCGGCGAGCGGGCAGGAGACCAGAAACAGGTCCCCGAGGGCCAGGCCGTGCGTCTGGAGGAACGCGGTCGACACCACGCAGGGCATGTGCGCGCTCGTCCGGCTGATGCGATCGAGCTGCGCGCGCAGAAGCGCGTCGCGCTCTGCCGGCCAGTGCTCGGGATCAAACTGGTCCGGAAGCGGGACAATGACGCTCGAGGTGCTGTTCACATGCGCCTGCTGCAGGACCGACTCCCAGCCGTCCAGCCAGGTAGTCACCGGCTCTCCCGCGTAGAGGAAGGCCGGCGCGTCGTCGAGCCGGTTGGCGTAGATGAGGCTCGGATAGGCCCGGTGCGCCGCGACGAGCCGCTCAAAGGCATACTCGTTGTAGGCAAGGCCCGGCATCGCCGCATCCGCGTCCAGCCCGGTCTCCGGGTCGTAGCTTCCGATGTAGAAGAAGTGCTCAGTGGTGCAGGTCAAGGCTGCGGATTCCACATCCTGCAGCGTGAGCAGCCCGCGCAGATCCTCGAGCTTTGTCATGAGCCGGTCGTAGCCGCCGCCGTAGAGGTCGGTCACCATGCCGCGGATCGTGGAGCGCTCCGCCAGATGGTCCAGCGCCTGCTGCGTTTTCTCCTGCGAGGAGGCCATCGCGCCCAGCGCCAGCGCGGCCAGCAGCGGCACGAGCAGCACCAGCAGCGTGCGCCCGCCGCCGCGCAGCTCGGAGAGCCAGGCATAGTCGGCGGCGCTGCGCAGGCTGTGCGTGCGCCCCTGCGTTCGCCCGGTCCGGCGGACGCTGCCGCGGCGCGCAGCCGGGATGGCCCACAGGGCCAGCGCCGCGCTCAAAAAGAGCAGCGCGATTGCGCACAGCGCGCCGATCCAGACGAACACCGAGACCGGCGCATCGGTCTGCAGCAGGGAGACGGCCTTGCCCAGCGCGTGCCGGGTGGCGGAATAGCTGTACTCGAGCGTCTGCGCCTCGGCCAGGCGTTTGGCCAGCACGGCGGCAAAGCGCCGGCTGAGGCTGCGGCTGAGCAGCATGCCGCCTGCCGTGCCGGGCAGGATGAGCGGCAGAAGCCCGAATACGGCATAGCGGAGGATCCCGAAGCGGCCCACGCCCAGCTGGTGCATGATCCGGATGCTGGTCCGCTGCCGGTGCACATACAGCCACGCGCACAGCAGCAGAAAGCCGAGGCCTGCCAGCAGGCAGGCGAGCGTGATGAGGCGGGTCAGATTCCGGAGCGTGCGCAGCGGCGCGACGATCTCGTGGTAGCCCTGGTCCTCGACGGTCAGGCGCAGCCCGCCGGGCAGCTTCTGCCGGGCCCAGTCCTCAAATTCAGCCGCCGCGTCGTTGCGCAGGCGGTACTGGCCGAGCACCTCGTTTGCGTGGTTCTGCGTCATATCCAGCTCCGGGCAGGGCGGGATCAGCACGGTCTCCGTCCAGCCCGGGGCGTTGCCCAGGATGCCGACGACCGTGTATTCGGCGTCCAGCATGGGCGCCTGCGCCGCGTCCAGGCTCTCGTAGAGCTGGCAGCGCTCCGCGGCCGCGGCGCACAGGTGCATTGTATCGCCGACAGACAGGCCCATCGCCGTCGCCAGCCGCTCGGAGAGCATCAGAACACGCGCGCCGGCAGCCGCCTCGGCGTCGGTGATCTGGCGCCCGGCCACGACCGAGAGCTGCCCCCGCTGAATGGGGGCAAAGGCCGAAAAGCAGTCGCTTGCGCGCAGGGTGAAGCCCCTGCGCCGAAGCTCGAGCGCCGCTGCGCGGGCGAAAAAGGCGTCGCTTTCGGGAAGCTCGGCGGCCTGCCGATCGCCCAGGGGCAGCGGCTCGGCGTCCGGAAGCAGCGTCGCCATCGTGCCGGGCAGCGCCGCATACCAGGTCCCGCGGACGAGATAGCGCCCGCCGGGCGGGAGCGTGGTCTCGCCGAGCGCGACGATGCGCTTGTCCACATCCCGCATGGAGAACAGGACATCCTCGACGGCCACGGTGGTGTTCCCGTCGTTTTTTTGGCGCTCGGTGGCGTGCACGACCAGCACGGCCTCGTTCCGCGCCCAGGCGGCGCTCACGGTGCCGTCATAGTCCGGGCACCAGCCGAGCGCCTCCTGCGTGGGCGAAAAGCGCACTGCAGAGGCGGGCAGCGGGAGCGCGTCAAGCTGCGCGGCGTACTGCGCGAGCGTCTGCGGATCTGTTTTGTCCTCGCCGCTCAGGTAATCGACGATCCCGAGCGTGATATACCGGTTCGAGCAGTCGCGGATCGTCTGCTCGACCAGCGCGCGCAGCCCGAGCGAGGTGCCCAGCAGCGCCGCGACCAGCAGGCTCAAAAGCAGCGTCAGAAGTGACGACCCGGGCTGCCGCAGCAGCGTTTTCAGGCTGTGTTTTTCCAGCATCACGGCACCTCCTCCGGGGTGATGACGGCGCGGTCCTGCGCCAGCGCGGGGACGGTCAGCACGCGGTGATCCGAAATCAGCTGCACCGGCGCCGCTTTGGGCGGTACGGTGACGGGCGGCAGGGCGGCAAGGCCGAGCGTGAGCGAGAGCAGCAGCGCGGCGGCAAGCGCCTGAGCGGCCGGCTTGCCGGGGCGGCGGAGCATGCGGTCGACGCGGCGGCCGACCTGCCCGGCGGCAAAGTGCGCAGCCAGGGTCCCGGGCGCGCCGCGTGTCAGGGCCAGCGTCAGCAGCGTGCGGCAATAGCGCCGGTCCGGAACGCCGGAGCGCAGCACATCCTCGTCGCAGGCAAACTCCAGGTCGCGGCTGAGCAGCACGAAGAGCAGCCAGACCGGCGGCAGATACCAGTACAGGCACAGGCAGATGAGCGAGAGCAGCTTCCACAGCGGATCAAAATGCAGAATATGGCAGTATTCGTGCGAGAGCACGCAGTCGAGCGTCTCATCGTCTGCCGCGCACAGGGCCTCCGGCAGCAGGATCACCGGAAACAGCACCCCGCAGCAGGCCGGGGTCTGCACGCGCGCGTCGGCGCGGATCTGCAGCGGCCTGCGAAGCGGATGCTGCGCCTGCCAGCGGTGCACCGCCTCGGCTGTGACCGGCGCAGCCCGGTGGAAGCGCAGCAGCGCCCGGATGTAGGCCGCGCCCAAAACCGCGATAAGCACCAAGGACACCGCGCGGCAAAGTCCGCCCGGCAGCGCCGCCAATACCGCCGCAAGCTGCCGGGGCGGCGCCTTGGGCAGCAGGCGGTACAGGCTCAGCGGCGAACGGAGCTCCCACGGCGAGAGCAGGACGCCCAGACACAGCAGCCAGCAGAACACCAGCAGCCGCTGGGGCAGCACCCGGCGCAGCAGCCGCCGCAGCAGCGCGGTCGAAAGGATCAAAACGGCCGCGGGCAGCAGGCGCGTCATGGCGCGTCCTCCTCGAGCTCGTCCAGCTTCTGCCGCAGCTGCCGGAGCTCGGCAGGGGAGAGCCGGTGCTCGTCGAGCAGCGCAGTGAAGAGCAGGTTTGCCGACCCGCCGAAGAGCTTGCCCAGCAGCTTGTCAGTCTCGGCCTGCCGCACCTGGCTGCAGCTGAGCAGCGCCCGGCAGACAAAGCCCGGCTCCCGCCGCTCGATCGCGCCCTTTTTGATGCAGCGCTTGATCAGCGTATAGGTGGAATTGATGTTCCAGCCCCAGCGCTCGCTCATGACGTCCGCCAGGTGCTTTGCGGTGCAGTCACCCTCCTGCCAGAGCTGCTCCATGATTTTCAGTTCGCTGTCAGAGAGCCGAAGCTCCTTGGATTCGTCCATGTGTGATCCTCCTCTGTTGCCGAATAAATAAGACAGGTGTAGTATGGGTACATACTACACCTGTCTTATGGGTTTGTCAAGCTATATTTTCAGCTTTTTCTGTGTCGAACCGCATCCGGGATCTGGGTTGTCACGTCATCCCCGGAGAATTGGATCGTAACGCAATTCGCTTGTGCACGGACGAGCGCGGCTCGTCCCTACATTCATGAAAAAACACAATCGAACCGTTCTGGTCGGCCTCAGGCCGGGGGGAAGGCGGAGGTGGACAGGCGGAATTGGTCGAAGCGGCCGGAGACGGTGCCGAAGAGGCAGCCCTCGCCGTTGATCGTGGCGGAATCCAGCGGATTCTGCACCAGATAGACGGACTGAAGCTTGATCTGCACCTTGTAAAGATGCCCCTCGATGAACTCATCCCCGCTTTCCATGCGGCGGCTGTCGGTATTGTCGACCCATATGGTATCCAGGACCCAGTAGTCTTTCGTGTCGGTCCAGGCCTTGTGGCTGCCGGCGGTCTCGCCGGCCTTGGGCGGGGCCACAAAGGCCTCGGCCGCAGTCAGATACGGGCCGATGTAGCTGCCGTTGAAGCTGATCTGCACGGGATTTGCCGGCATGACGAAGGTGGTGGTCAGCGCCGTGGCATCCTGGAAGACGACGCCGCTGGAGCTGGAGGTCCAGTAGTTGAAGTTCCAGTTTTCCGGCTGGAGCAGGGAGACCGTGACCGTCTCGCCCGGCTTGGCCCATTTGGGCTTCACGGACACGACGCCTTGGGAGGAGACCGCGTAGCGCAGCGCATCGGCCTCGATGATCCGGTCGATGGTAAAGGTGCCGTAGTTCCTGCCGCCGAGGCGGATCTTCAGCTCCTGCCCGGCGTACCAGACCACGGGCAGCCACAAGGCGCCGATGGAGACATCCGCGCCGGTCTTCCCGGCCGCCAGCGGCCCGTCGGGCAGGGCCAGCACCGTGCCGGTGACGTTGCCGGCATTGGCATTGCCGTAGTAGAACTGGTAGCTGTCCACCGCGCCGAAGCTGCTTGTGAGGTCCTCGGCAACCGTGACGGTGCCGGTGACCACGGAGAGCTTCGACAGGGCCTTGATCGAGCCGTCCGCCGGGACGAGTGCGTCGCCGCGGTTGACCTGCTTGGCGGTGACACCGCTGAGCAGGATGCCGATATTGTCGCCCTTGAAGGCCTCATCGAGCGTCTTGTGGAACATCTCGATCCCCTCCACCTGGACCACATAGGGCACCGCTTCCTTGGAGCCGCTGGTGTAGGACCGGAGCAGCACCGTGTCGCCGACGCGGACGCTGCCGTTCGCCACGCGGCCGGTCAGGACAAGGCCTCTGCCCGTGATGGTGTATTTTTCCTCCACATACATCAGGAACTGGTCGTCCTTGAGCTCGTTGATCGGCTGCTGCCAGACCGTGGCGTAGAGCAGCTCCGAGGCGCGCATCAGGAAAGTGACCACCTGGGCGCGGGTGCAGTAGGCTTTGGGGGAGAAGTGGGTCTCGTCGGTGCCGTTGGTGATGCCGTTCTGCACCGCCCAGATCACGGGCTTGGCGTAGAAGGCCGTTTCCTCAACGTCGACGAAGCCGACGTCGCCCGTGACCTCCGGGCTGCCGGCGCTGCGGTAGAGGAAGGTCACGATGTGCCCGCGCGTGCAGGAGGCGCCGGGGCTGAACTTGGTGGCGCTGGTGCCGGAGGTGATGCCCTGCTCCACGGCCCAGAGCACCGCGTCATAGTAGTACTGGCCGGGTTTCACATCGGTGAAGGGGTTGCTCGAGCCGCTGGGCGCGGGGTTGCCGGCGGCGCGCCAGAGGAAGGTCACGACCTGGCCTCTCGTGCAGACGGCGCCGGGGCTGAAATGGGTGGTGTCAGTGCCATTGGTGATGCCCTTGCGCACGGCCCAGAGCACCGCGTCGCCGTACCAGGCGCTGGCCTTGACGTCCACAAAGGGATTGCTCTGCGGCTTGACCGTCAGGAAGATGCGCTGGCACGACATGGCGTTGAGGGTGGTCGTGCCGAAGCCCTCCGGCTGGGCAAAGCCGCTGGCCTGGTTGTTGGCGCTGATATGGAGAACATATTCGCCGGGCTCGGTGGGAGTGTAGGTTCCGTCCCAGCCGTTGAGCGTGCCGTAGTAGAGATAGGTGGTCCCGCTGCTGGGATTGTATCTCGGATTGATGTAGATCGTCAGAAGCTCCTTGCCGGCCAGCGGCAGCAGCCAGACCGGCTCTTCGGTCAGCGGCGAGTTGTCAAACTCCCGGACCCGCTGGTAATAGTATGCGTCGCCCTTGGGCAGGGTGTGGAAGCTGGCGGCCAGGTGGATGGTCTGGCCGGCCTCGACCGTGAGCTCCAGGGCGGGGGAGCTGTCCTCCCGGGAGACCGCACTCAGGGAGGTTTCGCCGACGGTCACGGCGCAGCGCACCTCCGGCTTGGCGGCAGTGTACTTGAGCCTGGAATAGCGGTTGTCCCGGATCACGCTGACGTGGTAGGCCAGCGTCTCGCTGTGGCCCCACTTGTCCCGGACGTGGCAGCGGATCAGGTAGGTGCCGATGGGCGTCTGATCCTTGGTGGTGGTCACGGTGTAGGAGCGGCCCGAGAGCGAGCGGCCGAGCTTCTGCTCGTCGCCGGTGACGCCGTCGCCGTTCACGTCCTGTCCGGTCACCAGACCGTAGGTGACCGTGACGCCGTCGGGAAGGACACCGTCCACAAAGGCGGGCTCGAGGGTGACGCTGTCGCCCACGATGATGGTCCGGTTGAGCTCGCTTTCGGCATAGTCGATCTGGAAGGGCGTCATGACGTGGATCGTGTAGTGATAGCTCTCGATCGTCTTGGCGCTGTTAAAGCCTTTGTAGGTGAAGTAGAACTCATAGCTGCCGGCGGTCGAGGTATCCACGGTGTAATTCATGCTGTGGGTGTTGGGATAATGCTCCACCATGGTATAGCCGCTGCTGCCGGGCGCCTTCATGTAGAGGTAGCCGTCGCCCCGGATGGTCCAGCCGTCCGGGCCGTAGTACATGGAGCCCGCGTCGCCGGCGACGGTGGCGCTGATGCTGATGGGCTCGCCGACATAGCGGTTGTAGGCAAAGTTCACGACCGGCGCGGCAAATTTGGCCTCATAGCCGCTCACGCCGCCCGGCCAGCCCAGCGCCACCAGGATCTCCGCATCCTCCCGGCCCATGGTGAAGGTGTAGACAAAGGTGCGCTTCCGGGTCAGGGGGTCCACAGAGACGGACTTCAGCTCCAGACCCGAGCCGCTGCGGACGAAGCTGACGGTCTGCACAGATTCGCCGGGGGCGGTGGTGAACCGGATCTCGATCTCGTCGCCGCACACGGCATCGTAGATCGCGCCTTTCTTGCCGTTGACGTAGATGTAGGGGTCCGCCGGGTCGAGCTTGGACTTGGTGGCAAGCGTCGCGTTGGCGTAGACCCGGTGCACGCCATAGCCATTCTGCATGCCGGTGCGGTTGAGCTTGGTGAAGATGAAGCGGACGTTGACCGTCTTGTTGGCGTCATCCCAGCTGACCTGGGCCGTCGCGGGGCCGCGGGTCGTTGCGATGGGACCGTAGCCCTCGACAAAGGCCGTGCCGCGCAGGACCGCATGCGTGGCCTTGACCAGGCCCTTGTCGATCCAGCCGCTGCCGGAGCTGTTGGAGGGCTCGATCCAGCCGCCGTTCAGGGTCCGGGTCTGCTCGGTGTAGTAGAACTGGTTGGTCAGCGCGCCCAGCTGGCAGGAGGCGGGAAGGGTGAAGTCCATGCCGTATTGGTAGGCCCGGAAGCCCTTGATGTCGGGCGCGCACAGGTTGTCATACACCAGGCTCCGGTCGTCGTAGGACAGGCCGAAGCGGATGTGGACGTTGTCGGGCATGGGCTGCACGCTTCCGTCGGCAGTCTGCTCGCCGAAGAAGAGGCGTACCTTGTAGTACTTGTTCTTGTCCGGGTTGCCGGAGCTTGTCTGGTTCTGCAGCGCGAACAGGTGCAGGCCGGTGTAGGAGCCGGCCAGCGGCGTCACTGCGCCGCCCTGGTAGTAGTAACCGCCGAAGCCGCTCTGCAGGGTCCGGTTCTTGTCCTGGCTCGTATTGTAGGAGAGGATGTAGGGCTGATAGTCGAGCTTGCCGCCTCTGGGTACCCAGAAGCTGTAGCTGTTGCGGTCGTTTGCCCAGGCGAAGCTCTCGTTGACCGCCCACATCTTGCGGCCGGTGGCGCGGTCGACGGTCAGGATAAAGGCGGCGCGGCCGGTCCGGCTGCTGCCGAAGGCGACAGGGAAGGTGAGGCCTGCAGTGCCGCCGTCGGACCGCCTGGTCACCTGATCCATGAAGCCCAGACGGAAATATGACTTGTCCAGATCCCGCTGGCGGACCGCCTGGCGCATCTTGAAGTGGTCATAGGCGTGGCTCTCAAAGATGCCGCCATCCTGGAAGGTCAGCTTGACCTTCCGGCTGATCAGCTTGCACTCGGGCAGCACGATGAGCAGCTGGTAGGTGCCGGCGGGGACGTCGTGGAAGCGGAGCATCTGAAGGCCGACGGTTTTGGTCGAGCCGTAGAAGCCGCAGTAGATGTCCTCCCACAGATCCTCGGATACATAGTCGCCCACCATGGTGTTGCCCTCGAAGTGGTAGAGGGGCGCATAGTAGTAATCGTCATTCTGGGACGGCAGGTTGGATTTGCCGTTGTAGGGGAGCAGATACGCGCCGAAGTAGTCCTGATTGCGCTTGAAGTAATCCAGAACCCGATCCTTCCAGGCCCAGTTGGTGAGCTGGTTGGTGTAATAGGAGGTAATGCCCCAGGTGCCCTTGGACCAGTTCATGGTGAAGTAGTCGCTGAGACTGTAGGGGATGCCGTCGACCTCGCGCTTGGGCATGGTCAGCAGCACGTCATACTGGCCGGAGTAGTAGATCGAGGGGTCGTAGTCCGTGGCATAGAGCTTGAGCTCCGCCGAGGCCCGGTAGTTGCCGGGACTCTGCATGCTGAAGCTGACGGTCTTGTCGCCGCCGGGCACGTAGTAGACGTCGCCCACCAGGACCAGGCCCGCGGCAGAGGACTTCCGGTTCGTGACGCTCACATACCAGCCGCTGGTGTTGTAGGACGCGGGATCGCCCTTGAGCACGCGGGCCACGTTGCCCTGGGCTACGCCGTATGCGTTGGTCTCGCCCAGACGGTGCCAGCTCATCTTGTCGTGGCTGAAATAGACCGTTGCGTCCTCAATCGGGGCGCCCTCATTGCCGTCGAGCACGGTGACGGACAGGATCATCTGATCCCGGGTGTAGTAGGGGGAGGCGTAGCAGCTGATCTGATGGCACTGGCAGTCCTCGCAGTCGTCCGCGCAGCTGCATTCGTTCGGGCAGGCGCCGCAGCAGGGGCACTCGATGTAGCCGAAGGCGTCCTCGAGCGAGGTCTGGCAGAAGCCGCAGGCGCCGCAGCGGGATTCCTCGCACATATGATACTGCTCGTGCTCGTCGAGGCTGTCGCCGCCGGCACCGCAGGTGTCGCACAGATCGCCGTAGTAGGTGTTGGGGCAGAGGTCACAGATGGAGCAGCGCTCCTCGTCGCAGCACTCCTGGCACCACTCGCCGCAGGTGTCGCAGTAATCGACCTCGCAGAAGCACTGCTCGCAGTTGGGGCAGAAGTGGAACTCAAAATCGGGGTCCTCCACGCAGATCTCGCCGCTGGCGCAGCCGGCGTCCATGGAGTTCTGCTCGCAGCACTCGGGGCACAGGCCGCAGAACTGGCACAGGGAATCCTCCTCGCCGGCGTAGCAGTCGCCGCACTGTTCGCACTGGAATTCCTCATAGCAGGCGTAGCAGTGATCCTCGCCGTGGACGGGACAGTTGTTGTCCTCGCTGATGTCGCCGTAGACGTCGTACAGGCAGGCGTCGCAGACCTCGCAGTGGCCGCCGCCGACGGAGCGCATCTCCTCCTGACAGAAGACACACAGACCGCAGCTCTCGCACAGCTCGCCCAGGCAGCACTCCATGCACATGATGCAGTGGAGATTTTCATTCTCCGCGCAGCTCTCGCACAGGCCGCAGGTCTCGCAGTAGTTGTCCTGGTCGTCGCAGAAGTAGTCGCCGCAGCCGTCGCAGCGGTAACCGCAGCAGTCCTCACATCTGTGGCACTTGGCACAGCCGGAGACCAGCAGGAAGCATTCGCCGCAGTCCTGGCAGTGCATGGCGTTGTAGCATTCGGAATTGACGTCCTCCGCGTGTACGCCGCCACAGCCCTGGCAGCAGTTGTTCTCATCCAGGTAGCCGTCACACACAAAGCAGCTCTCGCCGTCGCCCCATTCGGCGTGGACGGCAGGCGTGAGGCGCATCGTGGGGAACATGGTCATCAGCATGACCAGCACCAGGATCAGGCATAACATTCGTCTGAATCTTTTCATAGCGCTTCTCCTTTTCATTGGTTCCAGGCGAAAAAGTGTCTATCCTTACAATTTTAATATACGGGAAAAATCCAGCCCTGTCAAGGCTTTGCGGGCGTTTCCCGGCCGTTTTTTTGCAGCTTTTTCCGGCGGTTTTCTTTCAACTGAGCCAAGATGTTTTTTTGCCTTGTTGAGCACAGCAGTTGGAAAATCGCGAAAAGCCTCCAACCCTGTCATTGCGAACCAGTGCCGCAGCACTGGTGTGGCAATCCGTCCCCCTTGGCACTCCCGCACCTGGCCCTGCCTCCGGCGGCCCCATTTTCTTTGGTTCTTGCCCAAAGAAAATAGGGGAAAAGAAAAGCCGCTTTCCGTTCCGGAAGCTTTCCCGGCAACCATCGTACCGATTTGTTAGCCGCTTGCTTTTTTTTGGTACCTGGGAAGGATTTGACTGTCGTTCTATCCCCGCGCCCGCGCTGGCCCGGCTCCGAGCGGAGCGCGCTGCTCCATCGCCCTTCATCCAACTGCTGCATTTTATTTTTCGTGCTTTTGCAGCATGATATGAAATACAAACCCTTTGCGCATCAAAAAACCCGGGAAGCACGGGCGGGTTTCGCCTGTGCTTCCCGGGTCTCCTGTTCTGTATTCAGATCGTTGCGATTACGGTGCACTCCGGGGCGGCGCTCAGGGGGATGGTGCTGCCGGGGACGGGGACGCCGTCGACCAGCAGGCCCTTTTCCGCGCCGCGGCGGACCGTGATGTCATAGCGCGTACCGCGGAAGAAGCGGCGGATGCGGCAGCCGTCCATGTGCTCTGGCAGGCAGGGCGCGATGCGCAGCCCGTCGTATGCCGGCTGCACGCCCAGAATGCCCTGGCTGACCGCGACAAAGGACCAGGCGGCCGTGCCGGTGAGCCAGGCGTTTTTCGCCTCGCCGTAGGTTTTGGCGCTGCGCCCGGCGATGGTCTGGCTGTAGCAGTAGGGCTCGGTGCGGTGGATCTCGCTCTTGTCCTCGATGTAGGCCGGGGCGTTGCGCGTGTAGAGGTCAAAGGCGCCGTTTCCGTCTCCCACCGCGCAGTAGGCCAGCGTGATCCAGGGGTTGTTGTGGCAGAAGACCGAGCCGTTCTCCTTGTAGCCGGGCGGATAGGAGGAGATCTCGCCCAGATCGTCGCGGTAGCTGCTGTAGCAGGGCCGGAGCAGCTCGATGCCGAATTCGTTTCCGAGATAGCGCTCGGTGGAGGCCAGGGCCTTTTTGCCGTAGCCTTTGCCGCCGATGCCGGCCATGACGCAGAAGCCCTGCGGCTCGATGTAGATTTTGCCCTCGTCGTTTTCGCTGCTGCCCACGGGCCGCTCAAAGGCGTCGTAGGCCCGGCGGAACCAGGCCCCGTCCCAGCCGTGCTCCAGCACGGCCTGCTCCATCTGCGCCACGGCGCTGCGGATCTGCGCGGCCTCTTCCGGCCGGTCGATCCGGCCCAGCAGCTCGGCGTATTCTCTGCCGTATTTGACGAACATGGCGGCGATGAACACGCTCTCGGCCTTGCCGCTCTCGAAGTTCGAGCAGGTCTGGAAGCTCTCGCCGGGCTCGCGGCTGAAGCAGTTGAGGTTCAGGCAGTCGTTCCAGTCGGCCCGGCCGATCAGCGGCAGGCCGTGCGGGCCGAGGTGCTCCATCGTGTAGCGCACGCTGCGGCGCAGATGCTCCAGAAGCGGGACCTCGGAGCCCGGCACGTTGTTGAACGGGGTGGGCTCGTCCAGGATCGAGAAGTCGCCGGTCTCGCGCAGGTACGCGCAGGTGCAGGCGACCAGCCACAGCGGGTCGTCGTTGAAGCCAGAGCCGATGTCGGCGTTGCCGCGCTTGGTCAGCGGCTGATACTGGTGGTAGGTCGAGCCGTCCTCGAACTGGATGGAGGCGATGTCCAGAATGCGCTCTCTGGCGCGCTCGGGGATCAGGTGGACAAAGCCCAGAAGGTCCTGGCAGCTGTCGCGGAAGCCCATGCCGCGCCCGGTGCCGCTCTCGTAGTACGAGGCGCTGCGGCTCATGTTGAAGGTGACCATGCACTGGTACTGGTTCCAGATATTCACCATGCGGTCGAGCTTTTCCTCGCTGCTCTGCACCGTGAAGCGCGAGAGCAGGCCGCTCCAGTAGGCGCGAAGCTCGGCCATGGCGGCGTCAAACTGCGCCTCGGTCTCGAAGGCGGCCAGAAGCGCGTGGGCCCGGTCCTTGTTGACAACGCCCGGCGCGCTGAATTTTTCGTCCTCCGGGTTTTCCACGTAGCCCAGCCGGAAGAGCAGCGTCGTCTCCGCGCCGGGGGCCAGGGTGAGCTCCAGGCGCAGCGCGGCGATCGGCGCCCAGCCGGCTGCGATGCTGCCGAAGCTGCGGCGCTGCTCCACCGCGATCGGCTGCCGCCAGCCGCGGAACTGCCCCAAAAACGTGTCGCGGTCGGTGTCGAAGCCGGCGATCGGGGCGTTTACAGAATAGAAGGCGTAGTGATTGCGGCGCTCGCGGTACTCGGTCTTGTGGTAGACCGTGCTGCCCTCGAGCTCCACCTCACCGATGTTCCAGTTGCGCTGGAAGTTGGTCGCATCGTCCACCGCATTCCACAGGCACCACTCCACCGCGCCGTAGACCGTGAGCGTCTTTTCCCGGTCGGTCTCGTTTTTCAGGCGCAGCCTCTGCAGCTCGAGATTGGCGTGCATCGGCACGAGCACGCTGAGCTCTGCCGAAACGCCGTTCTTCTGCCCCTCAAAGACCGAGTAGCCCAGGCCGTGGCGGCAGCGATAGCGGTCGAGCGGGACGGCCGCCGGCAGAAACGCCGGGCTCCAGACGGTCTCGCCGTCGCAGATATAGAACAGGCGGCCGCCGTCGTCCGCCGGGACATTATTATAACGGAAGCGGGTGATCCGGCGCAGCTTGGCGTCCCTGTAGAAGCTGTAGCCGCCGCCGGTGTTGCTGATCAGCGAGAAAAAGCCGTCGTTTCCCAGGTAATTGATCCAGGGCAGGGGCGTATCGGGCCGGGTGATGACATATTCTCTGGCCGCGTCGTCAAAATATCCGTATTTCATATGGTATCTCCCTTCCTTCCGGGCAAATCAGACCTCGAACATTACTAAATCGATTAAGTACATTATATGGAGCTGTTTCCGAAAAAGCAAGAGCAAATTTGAAAAATTGGTATTATTTCAGCATATATAAAAAATTACACACAAAATTTGTGCAGAATGACGAAGGAAAAACTCGAAAAAGGGACTTGACGCGGACGGAAAGTGGCGTTATAATGAGGCCAACGAAATCGATTAAGCTTTTCGACAGATTCCGTTTTCCGACGAAACAGTTCTTTCCAATGCAAAAGAGGTCCTGCAGCATGGTGACAATTACGGATATCTCCAAGGCCTGCGGCGTTTCCCGGGCAACGGTCAGCAAGGCGCTCAACGGCGCCGCGGACATCTCCCAGGAGACGGCGGAGCGGGTGCGCGAAACCGCGCGGCGGCTGGGCTACCTGCCCAACGCCACGGCCAGAACGCTCAAAATGGGAAGAAGCTACAACATCGGCGTGCTCTTCTCCGACGCCACCGGCGGCGGCATCTCGCACGAGTACTTCTCCATGATCCTCGAGAGCGTCAAGGCCGAGGCCGAGCGGCTGGGCTATGACATCACCTTCATCTCCCGGGACCTCGGCAAGCGCCCGATGGACTACTACGAGCACGCAAAGTACCGCAGCTGCGACGGCGTGGTCATCGCCTCGGCGGATTTCCAGGATCCGGCCATCGTCCGGCTGGCCCACAGCGAGATCCCCACGGTCACGCTCGACTACAGCTTCGACAGCCGCAGCTCCATTCTCTCGGACAACGTGCGCGGCATGGAGGCGCTGGTGCGCTATGTGCACAGCCGCGGCCACCGGAAGATCGCCTTCCTCCACGGCGAAATGACCTCGGTCACGCAAAAGCGCCTGGCCAGCTTCAAAAAGACCTGCGCCCAGCTCGGGCTCGAGATCCCGCCGGAGTTCATCCGGCCGGCCGTCTACCACGATCCCAGATCCAGCGGCCTGCAGACCCGGGCGCTGCTGGAGCTGCCCGAGCGGCCGAGCTGCATCTTCTACCCGGACGATTTGAGCTTCCTCGGCGGCATGAGCGAGCTTGAGCGCCACGGCCTGTCCATCCCGCAGGACATGAGCGTCGTGGGCTACGACGGCATCCCGCTTTCGCAGGTGCTGCGGCCACGGCTCACCACCTACCGCCAGGGCGCGGAGAGCATGGGCAGGGAGGCGGCAAGGCTTCTGGTCGAGCAGATCGAGCAGCCGGACACCTGGCTGCCGCAGACAATCACCGTGGCAGGCGAGCTGCTCCCCGGCGACACGGTCGCCGATCTCAACGGTTAAAACGCAGAAGCGTTTTGATAAAAAGGGAATTGAAAATAAAAGAATAAGGAGAATAAAACCATGAAAAAAATGATCGCGATCCTGCTGGCAGCCATCATGCTGCTCGGCGTCGTCGGCTGTGCCGCAAAGCCCGCTGCACCCGCCGCGGCAGAACAGGGCAAGGTGTTCAACATCTATGCCTGGAATGAAGAGTTCAAGGGCTTCTTCGAAAAGTACTACACCGTTCCCGAAGGCGTCACTGTCAACTGGATCATCAACCCCAGCGACAACGGCGTCTATCAGCAGAAGCTGGACGAGGCTCTGTTGAACCAGGCCAACGCATCCGCCGACGAGAAGATCGACATGTTCCTGGCTGAGGCCGACTACATCGGCAAGTATGTCGATTCCGACTACACCATGGACGTCACCAGCTTCGGCTTTAAGAACGCCGACACCCAGTATGAGTACACCATCAAGGCCGCTTCCGACAAGAACGGCGTCTGCAAGGGTGTTTCCTTCCAGTGCTGCCCCGCCGCGGTCATCTACCGCAAGAGCATTGCGATGGATGTCCTCGGCACCGACGAGCCCGAAGAGGTCCAGGCCGCCATCGACAGCTGGGAGAAGTTCAACGCTGTCGCCGCACAGGCCAAGGAGAAGGGCTACTACATGACCGCCTCCTTCGCCGAGACCTTCCGCGCCTTCTCCAACAACTGCACCAAGCCCTGGGTTGACGAGAACAACAACCTCCAGTTCGACGATCAGATCACCGCCTGGATCGACCAGACCGACGAATTCATCCAGAACGGCTACACCCTGACCGCCGGCGTGTGGGATACCGAGAAGACCAACCAGATGTTTGCCGACGGCAAGACCATGTGCTTCTTCGGGCCCGCCTGGTACTATAACTTCTGCATGACCAACGCCCAGGATCCCGACAACGGTTGTGTCGGCGACTGGCGCATCGTGGAGGGCCCGCAGCCCTACTTCTGGGGCGGCACCTGGCTGCTGGCTGCCACCGGCTCTGACAACACCGAGATGCTGAAGGACATCTTCGAGACCTTCACCGTCAACGAGGACGTCTGCTCCAAGCTCGTCGAGAACGAGAACCAGTATCCCAACAACACCGCTGTTGTTGAAAAGTACGCCAACGATCCCAGCTACGGCAACACCTCCATCCTGGACGGCCAGAACGACATCGCCGTGTTCGCCAACCTGGCCCAGAACATCAAGTGGGAGAACCACACCAACTACGACCAGCTGCTCAACGAGGGTCTGCAGAACAAGCTGCAGGAGTACTACAACGGCTCCGTGGACAAGGAGACTGCCATGAAGAACTTCTACAACTACGTCAAGGAGACCTACGCGAACATCAACGTTCCGGAAGCATAATCTGTGAGAACTACAGCGGCCTGTTGCAAAATGCACAAACCCGTCATTTCGAGGGAGCTTGCGACCGAGAAATCCGTATTCTCACCGCAAACAGCTGCGAAAAAGGAACGGATTTCTCGCTACGCTCGAAATGACAGAGCATTTTGCAACAGGCCCGTTCGGCAGGGGCTTCCGCCCCTGCCGCATCCGTTTCCCGGAATGGAGGAAATCGAAATGAACGAACGAACCGCACTGCAGAACGCAAAACGGAAGACGGTCAGCTACGCCAAATGGGGCTATATCTTCATCCTCCCGTTTTTTGTGGTCTATCTCTGCTTTACCCTGATCCCGCAGTTTCTGACGATCTACAACAGCTTTTTCGAGAACTACCGCGACGGCCTGACCCAGATCGGCCCGAACTTTGTCGGCCTGGAGAACTACAAGGCGCTCTTTACCGCGGACTCCGCCGGCACGGTGCGCATCCTCAAGTACCTGGCCAACACCATGATCATGTGGTTTGTCGGCGCGCTGCCGCAGTTTGTCATCGCGATGCTGCTGGCGATCTTTTTCACGAGCTACCGCCTGAACATCAAGGGCCAGGGCTTCTTCAAGACGGTCATCTACATGCCGAACCTCATCATGGCCGCGGCGTTTTCCATGCTGTTCTTCACCCTGTTCTCCCGGGTCGGCCCGATCCAGATGCTGCTCACGAAGTGGGGCTGGATCGACGCCTCCTTCGACTTCTTCTCCCACCGGGTCACGGTGCGCGGCATGATCGCGCTGATGAACTTCCTCATGTGGTTCGGCAACACCACCATCGTGCTCATGGCCGGCATCATGGGCATCGACCAGGCGCTCTTTGAGTCTGCGACGCTCGACGGCGCCAACGCCACGCAGGTCTTCTTCCGCGTGACGCTGCCGCTCCTGATGCCGATCTTCGTCTACTGCCTGATCACCGCGCTCATCGGCGGCATCCAGATGTTCGACGTGCCCCAGGTCCTGACCAAGGGCAACGGCGCGCCGGATGAGCTGTCGCGGACCCTGGTCATGTACCTCAACGGCTACCTCACCACCAAGAACTACGGCATGGCCGGCGCCATCTCCGTGATCATCTTCATCATCACCGGCGTGCTGGGCGGCTTCGTCTACCGGATGCTGACGGCGCAGTACCGCGATCCCGGCAGACAGCACCGGCAGAGAAAGGGGGATGTGCTGTGAAAAAGCTCGACGACAACACCCTCGGCCGGCTGAAGCTGAACATCCTGCGCGGCATCGTCTATGCGATCCTGATCTTCCTTTGCTTCCTGTGCCTGTTCTTCTTCTATCTGATGGTGATCAACGCCACGCGCTCGAACGCCCAGCTGGCCACCGGCTTCACGCTGCTGCCGAAGGAGCACTTCTTCGACAACCTGGTCAACGCCTGGAACGACGCGTCCATCAACATCCCCAGAGGCATGCTCAACAGCCTGATCGTGGCGCTCTCCACCGCGGTTCTGACGACCTATTTCTCCGCCCTGACCGCCTACGGCATCCACGCCTACGACTTCAAGGGCAAGCGCCTGGCCTTCACCTTCATCATGGCCGTCATGATGATCCCGCCGCAGGTTTCGGCGCTGGGCTTTGTGCAGGTGATGAACAAGCTGCACCTGAACAACAACTACATTCCGCTGATCGTCCCCGGCATCGCGGCGCCGGTCGTGTTCTTCTACATGAAGCAGTACATGGAGAGCGTGCTGCCGCTGGACCTTGTGGACGCGGCGCGCATCGACGGCTCGGGCGAGTTCCATACCTTCAACACCATCGTTCTGCCGATTATGAAGCCGGCCATCGCGGTGCAGATGATCTTCTCCTTTGTGAGCTCCTGGAACAACTACTTCATCCCCGCGCTGCTGCTGGACAAGGCCGAGCTCAAGACCGTGCCCATCATGATCGCGCAGCTGCGCAGCGCTGACTACTCCAAGTTCGACATGGGCAAGGTGTACATGTTCATCCTGCTGGCGATCCTGCCGGTGCTGATCACCTATATCCTGCTCTCGAAGTCCATCATCAAGGGCGTCACCGCCGGCAGCGTCAAGGGCTGATACTATTATCCGATAAAACGCTTTAAAAAGATTTGAGGACGCAGGCGGGCTGACGCCCGGCAAGGACGACAACGAAGTATGGCGCAAATCTGGCCGCAAAGATATTAAATGGTTTTATTGGATAATAGTATGAGGCGGAGGCCGGCAGCGCAAGGGCGCACGCGGCGCCGGGTGCTGCAGGGACTGACGCAAATGTTGATCGATTTTGAACTTTGAGTATGGATCACGAATTTGAATACGGATCACCGAAAACGGCAGGCACGCGCTGTGCCTGCCGTTTCAGCTTGCCCGGATCTGTCATTCTGAGCGCAGCGAAGAATCTGTTTTGTCCCGCTGTATGCCGCAGTCATATTCTTTGCCGCGCTCAGAATGAGATGAGGGAGGCTTTGCAACGGAACGCGGTGCTGCCGGCGAAAACCGGGCTCGTGGGCGAGCACTGCTCGCCCCTACGGTGCAGACTGCCCTTTTCCGCCGTAGGGGACGGCGTCCTCGACGTCCCGGCATTCGGCACGAATGCATTCGCCGCAAGGCGAATCCGAAGCGTGCTGCCGGGCGACGGATCGCTCGTCCCTTCGGGCATGATCGATCCCTACGAGGCGCGGGTGACGGATCGCTCGTCCCTGCGGTGCGGACTGCCCTCTGTTGCCGTAGGGGACGGCGTCCTCGACGTCCTGGCATTCGGCACGAATGCATTCGCCGCAAGGCGAATTCGAAGCGTGCTGCCGGGCGGCGGATCGCTCGTCCCTGCGGTGCGGACTGCCCTCTGTTGCCGTAGGGGACGGCGTCCTCGACGTCCCGGCATTCGGCACGAATGCATTCGCCGCAAGGCGAATCCGAAGCGTGCTGCCGGGCGGCGGATCGCTCACCCCTTCGGGCATGATCGATCCCTACGAGGCGCGGGCTGTTGCCGTAGGGGACGGCGTCCTCGACGTCCCGGCATTCGGCACGAATGCATTCGCCGCAAGGCGAATCCGAAGCGTGCTGCCGGGCGGCGGATCGATCGCCCCTTTGGGCATGATCGATCCCTACGGGACGCATTTGGCAGGTTTTGCTCGTCAGGCGGTGGATTGCCGAAAAAAGTGATTGACAAATCACGGAAAAATTCATAAAATTGTAATGGTTTTCCGTCAGTATCGGCATTTTTGGCCGGAAAAACAAGATATTTATAATAAATATACCGTATAACCGTATTTACGCCCGTTCCGGGTGCGAATAAATCCCACCGCAAACCCCAGGAAGGAGAATCCGCCATGAAACACAGCACATTGTTCAAACATCTGCTCGCCCTGCTTCTGGTCTTCGCCATGGTGCTTCCGCTCTGCGCGCCGCTGGCCGCCGCTGAGCAGGTGCCTGCCGCAGAGGCGCCGGCCGCCGACGAGACCGAGGCCCCCGATGCGGGCGAGACCCGCGAGGACGGCGGCCCTGTGGATTTCTCGCAGCCGTTCCAGCCGGCCGGCGAGGAAGCCAACTACGGCCTGATCCACCAGTACCACTACGGCACCACCGCCGTCACCGACGCCTACCTGCGCGGCGAGGCACTCAGCATCAACGGCGTGAATCCCACCGACACGCTGCCCAGCAAGTATGACAGCCGGGACTACAACTATGTCACCTCTGTCAAAAACCAGAACCCCTACGGCTCCTGCTGGGCGCACGCGGCCATGGCCAGCGTGGAGAGCTACATGATCAAGCACGGCATTCCCGTTGGAACCGGTTCTGCCGCAACCACCAGCCTGAACCTCTCCGAGACCCAGCACTGCTTCTTCAACTACTCCACTGCCTATGACGCGGAGAGTATGACAAACGGTGATAAGTGCACACTGACCGGCAGTGATTCCTGCCTGGACTCCGGCGGCAACGGCGAAATGTCCGCTTACACGCTGCAGCACTGGACCGGTGTGGCCTCCGAGTCTGTTTCCGCCCTGGCCTACAGCAAGGCCAGCACGGTTGCCAGCTCCGGCCTGAGCAGCCAGTATGCCTACGGCTCCAACGTGGCACACGTGCAGAATTCCGAATGGATCCCCGGCACCAATATTGAAGCTGTAAAGCGGGCTATTATGGAATACGGCGCCGGCAACATCAGCTACTATGAGACCGGCAACGCCTATACCTACATCTGCACGATCGACAACTCCAGCCAGGAAAGCAGCAGCCACAAGTGGGCCAACCACGCCATTACGGTCGTTGGCTGGGACGATACCATAAAGACAACCGCAGGCTTCAAGCCCAATACCCCTTCCAGCGCTGGCGCCTGGATCTGCAAAAACTCCTGGGGTACCAGCTATTTCAACAGCGGTTACTGCTATATTTCCTATGAGGACACCTCCGTCCTCGAGGGCTACATCTACTTCTACGACGCCGAGCCCATCGACAACTACGCCCACAACTATCAGTATGACGGTTCCTGCAACGTTGTCACTTATGGCATCGGCAACCGCGTCGGCTTCGCCAACAACACCAAGGTCGCCAACGTCTTTACCGCCAAGGGCAACGAAAGCCTCAAGGCTGTCGCGCTCTGCAGCTGGGATGAGGGCATGAGCTATACCGTGGAGATCTACAAGAACCCCACCACCGGCAACCCCTCCTCCGGCACGCTGATGAGCACCCAGACCGGCAGCCTGACCTTCTCCGGCTACTACACCATCAAGCTGGACAATCCCGTCTCCCTGGCCGCCGGCGACACCTTCTCTGTGGTCTTTACGCAGAACGTCCCCGAGGCCGACGATAGCGGCAAGTATGTCCACACCCCCTACGACGCCACATTCAATGACAGCAATGTTGTCTCCTGGGCGAACTGGACCCACGTCAACCACGGCAACACCTCCTATTATAAAGAGCCCAACGGCAACTGGACCGACTGCCCGGACAACGGCGACTACCGCATCAAGGCCTACACTGACGACGTGACCTTCACCCTGAGCGCCGTTTCCAACAACACCGCCTGGGGCACCGTCTCCGTGAGCGGCACGACCATCACCGCTGCGCCCGCCGAAGGCTACTACGTGGAGAGCTGCGATGTGATCTCCGGCAGCGCCACCTGCACCATCAACGGCAACACGATCTCCGTTGCGGCCAGCGAGGACTGCACCGTCCGCGTGAATTTCGCGCCCAAGCCCACCTATACCGTGAGCTTCGTGGCCTCCGGCAAGGCCGAGGGCAGCCAGACCGCCCTGGTCAATGACGCCATCACCCTGCCTGCTACCGTCAGCGTCACCGCCGACGGCTGGACCTTCGCCGGCTGGGCTGCCGCCCAGTTCGACGAGACCGCCGAGGCCCCCGAATTCCATGCTCCCGGCGCAGATTACACCGTCACCGGCAACACGACCCTCTACGCCGTCTACACCCGCGTGGAGGGCAGCGACGAGCTGATCTACGAGCTTGTCTCCGACAATCTCTCCGACTGGACCGGCAACTATGTCATCACCAGCGGCAAGGATACCAGCCTTGTTGCGCTGAAGACCACCTACTCCGATCAGAGAATCGAGAACAGTACCTCCGGCGCCTCTGTTGCCTATGCAAAAACCGGCATGACGCTCGATGGCAATCTGCTGCGGAATGTCCCTGCGGACTATGTGTTCACACTTGCAAAGAATGGCAGCAATTACACCATCAAGAGCAATGCCTCCGGCTACTGGATCGGTACGCAGAGTACCTATCTGCACAACATGGGCAGCTATCAGTCCAATTATTCCGATTGGACTGTGGAGTATGACCTCTACAATATCTGTATGAAGGTGGCCAACGTGGCCAGTACCCAGTACACCTACCTGGTGAAGGGTTCCAACAGCTACTTCGTCGTGAACACCAAGTACACCACGAACAAGACGCAATTCTGGAAGGAAACAACCGAATCCACCACCTACTACTGGACCGACCCGGTTGCATACACCGAACCGGCTGCATACCCGGTCGTGAAGGGCGTCAGCCTGACGCTGAACGGCATGATCAACGCCAACGCCTACATCTCGATCCCGGCGGCGCTGGTGGAGGCCGGCATCTATGCGGTGATCGACGGCGGCGAGCCGCAGCTGGTCACAGACGCGGCTCTGGATGAGCAGACCGGCTTCTACCGCTTCACGCAGGAAAAGGCGGCCAAGAACATGACCACCAAGATCTCCCTCCGGCTGCAGGATGCAGAGGAAAATGTCATCACGCTGCTCAATGACGATGGCGAGCCGTATGAAAACAACACCGTTCATTTCTGCGTCGAGGACTATCTGCAGAGCGCCATCTCCAGGTACGGCAGCTCCACAGAGGAAAAGTACCAGAAGCTCGTCGCGCTCTGCAAGGCCATGAGCGACTATGGCTGCTACGCCCAGGTTCAGCAGGGCTACACCAGCGAAGACGCGCCCTATCCCGCGACCTACCACGACAAAGAGAACTCCGATCCGTTCGCTGCTGTGACGGCGGACGCGCTGGGCAGCCGGTACGATCTGACCAAGACCGACAGCGAAACGGGCCTGGTCACCTACTACGGCGCGAGCGTGCTGATGCGCAGCGGCACGGTCATCCGCGTGTACTTCAAGGTCAACGGCACGGTGTCCGAGGATCTGCCCGTGAGCGCGACGGTCGACGGCAAGACGGTGACGCCCGTGCATTACGGCACCGGCAAGTACTACTATGTGGACCTTGCGGACATCCACGCGAGAAACCTCGACGAGGGCCACACCTTCACCCTGAGCTGGAACGGCGAGACCGCGACGGTGGGGAACTACAGCGTCTACACCTACGTTGCAAAGGTGCTGGGCAACACGGACTCCGCGGATACGCTCGTGAACGTCGTCAAGGCGATCTACCGCTACGGCCAAGCCGCGAAGGCCTACTTCGGCAAATGATGCCATGAAGGCTATGCAGTATGTGATTTGAGATTCGCAACATCTAAAAAGCATTTATATGATCCCAACAGGGGCCGCTTCTTCGGAAGCGGCCCCTGTTCAGACTGTCAAAGAACTATACAAACGCCCTTGTTTCCTGTATAATAAAGGAAACGGGGGTGTTTGTTATGGAGCAATGGAGAAAAGACGCACGA
>CADBKF010000030.1 GCA_902795195.1 Oscillospiraceae bacterium | reverse complement strand
GACAAAGGCGGCCTTTGACGCGCTGCCGGTGGGCGGCATCCTCTACATGGGCGGCAATCTGCAGAGCCCGGAGCAGGTGAAAAACCTCTGCTGGAACATGCAGCAGATCAGCCTGCGGCGGACCGACCTGCCGGTCTTCCTGTGCGTGGATGAGGAGGGCGGCACCGTGGCCCGCATCAGCGGGACCGGCCGCTTCGATGTGCCGGCGATCGCCAACATGTCGGAGATCGGCGCCGCGGGCGACCCGGCGCAGGCGCGCGCAATCGGCGAGCAGATCGGAACGTACCTGTCCGATCTGGGCTTCAACGTGGATTTTGCACCGGACGCCGACGTTCTGACGAACGAGGCCAACACCGTGGTGCGCTACCGCAGCTTCGGCACCGACGGCGCGCTGGTTTCCGAGATGGCTTGCGCCCTGGCGGAGGGCCTGCAGTCAAAGGGCGTGCTTGCGACCTTCAAGCATTTTCCGGGCCACGGCGGGACGGCCGAGGACTCCCACGAGGGCTTTGCCGTGAGCTACCGCACGCTCGATGAGCTGCGGCAGGCCGAGCTGATCCCGTTCCGAGATGCGGCCATCAACAAGATCCCCTTTGTCATGGCGGGCCACATCACGCTGCCGAACGTGACGGACGACGGGCTTCCGGCGTCCCTGTCCCATGAACTGCTGACCGGGATCCTGCGCGGTGAGCTGGGCTATGAGGGGATCATTGTGACCGATGCGCTCAGCATGGGCGCGATCGCCCAGAACTATACGCCGGCGCAGGCGGCGGTGCTGGCCGTGCAGGCCGGAAACGACATGCTGCTCATTTCCGACAATCTGCAGGCCTACGTTGACGCGATCGTTGAGGCGGTCCGATCCGGAGAAATCCCCGAGCAGCGGATCGACGAATCGGTTTACCGCATCGTGAAGACAAAACTCGCCATGCAATGAAACAACGTGCCGCCCTCCAAACGAAGGGCGGCACGTTGTTTCAGCCGAGCAGGGCATAGAGCAGGGGACTGATGAAGACCAGGTAGCCGAGCAGGGTCCAAATCAGGAAGCGCTTGGTGAGAAACACCGCGATAAACTCCCGAATGAGCGCCGACGGCCAGTAGTAGAACGCCACCTTTGCGCCGATGCCGGTGCATTTGAGCCCGACCTCCTTGGCAAGCCGCAGGCAGCGATAGATGTGATAGTTGCTGGACACCAGCGCGGTTTTCTTCTGCGTTCCCGGTGCGGCGTCGATCAGCTGCTTGGAGCAGATCAGGTTTTCCCGGGTGGTGGTGGAGCGGTCCTCCAGCAGAATGTGGGACAGCGGGATGCCGCGGCTGAGCAGATATTCCTGCATCGCCTCGGCCTCGCTGCGCGTCTCGTCACCGCCTTGCCCGCCGCTGGGGATGATGATCGGCTTGACCCGGCACCTATGGTAGATGGCGATCGCCTTGTCCACCCGGTTGGACAGGAGCTTGGTCATGCGGCTGCCGCCGGCCAGGCCGCAGCCGTGGATGATCACATATTTGAAGTTCATCCGGTGCGGCATGATCTGAATGAAGACGGTATAGAGCACGAAGCTCAAAATCAGAAAGCTGAAATAGAACACGGTCATGGCCACGAACAGCAGCAGAAGGCTCATGTCCGCAAGCTCGTTGTGGCCATACAGACCGAGGAAATACACAAACGTTGCAATCTCGCCGATGCCCACCACGACGCCGAGCCCCAGAGACAGCAGATGCGCCGCGCAGAGGGATTCGCGCCGGATCAGCTGAATCCCGTTGACGATCAGCAGCACCGGCACAAGAAGCAGTGCCAGCAGGAGCAGGATGAGGCAGGCCAGCAAAAACCACGGGCCGACCGTGTCGCCCATCAGTCCCGCGGCAAAGAGAAATGTGACCATCAGCGCCGCGATCAGCAGCATGCTGTTGAGAAAGCGCTGGGGCCGAAGCAGGGAACACAGAATCGTCAGGCCCCAGATGATGAGAAATACCGGGCCGAATGTCTGTAAAAAACCGAGAATATCGTCCATACGCCGCTCCCTCCGCGTCGGAATGGCACGCCGCAGCGGGCAAAAGGACGGAAAAACGTCCGAAAAATGCCGCTGCAGCCGTTATTTCATATTGGCGATCCAGTACTTGAAGTCGGATTTGAATTTTGCCAGGGTGGTGTCGCGCACGACCTCGTGGCGGTAGATCCGATAGGGGTTGTTGCCGGTGATGTAGCCGTAGGGCGAACGCTGCACGCACACGCCGAACTGATAGACCTTTCTGGCCTGCGCCTCGACGCTGTCGTTCATTTTGCCGTAGGGGTAGCTCAGAACAAAGGGCACGTGCCCGGTGATCCGGGCAATCGCCAGCTGAGTGCTCTGGCACTCCCAAAGCACCTCGGAACCGGATAGCTTTGTCAGATTCGAGTGGGAGTAGCTGTGGCTTTGGATGGACACAAGGCCGCTTTCCTGCATTTCCTGCAGCTGCGCGGTGGTGAGGTGATTGTCGGTGTCAAGCGTCCGGGCTACCACAAACACCGTCGCCTTGACGTTGTAGTCGCGCAGGATCGGGAAGAGTTCTGTGTAGTTGTTCTCGTAACCGTCGTCGAAGGTCAGCAGCACGGGCTTGGAGATCTGGCTCAGCCGGTCGAGGTCCTCAAAGGTGATGAAGGTGTAGCCCTGGTTGAGCAGCCACAGGATCTCCTCGCGCAGGGAGAGCGGAGAGATATAGAGGCTGTCGTTGTTGGCCGTATCCAGGTCGTCCGATACCCCGTGGTATTCCAGCACCGCGACCTTCCGGCCGGTGGGCAAGGCGCTGAGGTTGACGGTCTTGTCGATGAAGACCTGTGCTGCGTCCTCGTTCTCCGTATCCTCCAGCACGTTCCAGCCCAGCGCCTCGGCAATCGCGCCGACCGGCAGATACCACACGCCGTCCTGCACGACCGGGGCGGCGCTTAGGGAGACTTTTTTGCCGTTGATCCGCGCATCGGGGAAGGAATCGGTCAGCGTCAGGCTACGGCCCTGCCAGGCAAGCTCAAGCTGCTGCATGTCGTTCTTCGATATGGCTTCGGCCTCGATTTCATAGAGTGCCCGGGTCTGCTCGTCCAGTGCAAGATACAGCGCGCCATCAAACCAGAGCGGCGCGGGGGCGTCGATGCCGAGAATGCACAGCCGCAGGTCGATCGCGTCAAATTCGGGGCGGACCACGACGTCGCCCTCGGCAGTGAAGACACGGTAATAGTTGACCAGCATGTGGGCCAGCTCTGCCCGGCAGGGGATGGACTTGGGCGAGATCTGCGTGCCCCGGATCTGCGCGCTGTCGATGGCGGCAAGCCACATGAGGGGCCTTCTGGCATAGTCGCTGACCTGGGAGGCATCGCTGCAGCCGCCGAGGTAGGCGCTGCTGCCCAAATGCGAGCCGTGCGACTTCTCATAGCGGTAGAGGAAGGTGGCGGCCTGCTCCTTGGTCAGGGCCTTGTTGGGCGCGAAATGCTGGCTGTCGATGCCGTTGGTGATGCCCTCGCTCAGCGCCCAATAGATGGCCTCGCTGTACCAGCGGCCGTCCTTCACGTCGGTGAACGGCCAGCTCCGGGGCCGGGTGTAGGCGGCCTGATCGCCGGTCAGCAGTCGGTGGGCGCGGAAGAGCGTCACAACAAACATGGCCCGGGACATGTTGCCGTCCGGCTGGAACTGGTAGAGGGACATGCCGTTCATCAGACCGAGCGCATAGGCGTCGATGATGTCTTCCTCATATTCCACACCGTAGATGTCTTCAAAGGGGCAGGCAGCCGGATCGGCGGCGCTGACCGGGCCTGCAGCCAGGCCAAGAACCAGCGCGCACAGAAGCAGAAGCGCAGCCCAACGTTTGCTTTGTTTCATTGCTTTGACCTTCTCAAACTTTTTTCAACATACAATTATATCAGAAGCACCCGGAAAAAGCAAGAAAAAGTGTATACTTGCATTCCATTTTATTGTATGCTATACTATCAGAAATACTCCTGTCGAAAAACAAGAGGACGGTGATCCGAATGATGCGAAGAAAGCGCGCAGCAGCGCTCCTGCTGGCACTGCTGCTGACGTTTGGCGCCTGCGCCGGCGCCTTCGCCGACGAGGCTGCGCGCGGCGTGACGATGGGCTTCAGCGATGTTCCGTTGACGGCCTGGTACTGCGCCGAGGTCAGCTATGCCTACAACATGGGCCTGGTCAACGGCGTGACGTCTACCCAGTTTCTGCCGTCAAGAAGCGTCAAGCGCGGCGAGTTTGTGACGATGCTGGGCAGAATGCTGATGCCGGCGGACTTTGTTCCGTCCGGGGAAGGGCCCGAGTTCGCCGACGTCCCGGAGGGCAGATACTACGCGCCCTATATCCGCTGGGCGGCGGAGTGCGGGCTGGTCAACGGCATCACCGCCGACAGCTTCCGCCCGGAGGCCTACATCCGCCGGCAGGATATGGCGGTGATCCTCTATCGCGCCCAGCAGCTGGACACGGTGGGCCTGCTTCCCTATGTACAGAGCCCGAAGACCTTCGCCGACCAGGCGAGCATCTCCGGCTATGCCGTTGACGCGATCGCGGCGCTGCAGCAGCAGGGCCTGCTCGGCGGCGACAACAACGGCAACATCAACCCCAAAAAGGAGCTCACCCGGGCCGAGGCTGCCGCGGTAATCTCCCGCTTCCACGCGATTCTGACCAACCATGTGCACAATTACGTCAAGTCCGGCAGCGCCGCCGCCACCTGCACGGCGGCAGGCTATGACCGCTATGACTGCGCCTGCGGCAGCTACTACGGCAAAAAGACCGCTTCTGCGCTGGGCCATACGTGGGAGAAGACCGGCATGGACGCGGCCAACCGGCGCTATGTCTACGTCTGCAAGCGCTGCGGCATCAAGGGCTACATCGCGTTCCCCGCACCGGAGGACGTCTACACGGCAAATTCGCTTCTGCGCTACAACGAAATGGTGAACACGCTCTCCAAGCTTGAGACGATCTACCCCGAGCTGATCCGGATCTCGTCTGCCGGCAAATCCGTGCGCGGGCTGGATCTGCCGCTTGTGGAGTTCGGCCGGGGCAGCCGCTACATCTTCCTCAACGGCAACATCCACGCCAGAGAGTACATTACGACCAACTACCTGCTTGAGATGCTCGACGAGTACGCCTACGCCTACGTCAAAAACACGCGCATCGGCGGCTATGCGGTGCGTTCGCTGCTCGACGCCTTCACGCTGGTCGTTCTGCCCTGCTCGAATCCGGACGGCCGGGCCATGGCGATTGCCGGCGACGTGCAGTACAAGGCCAACGCCAACGGCGTGGACCTCAACCGGAATTTCCCGATCTACTGGAGCAGCTATTCCGATGACGGCTACTACGGCGGTCCCAGCGCGGGCTCCGAGCCGGAGACGCAGGCCATCATGAAGGTGCTCCGGGACTATCCCTTTGAGCTGGTGCTCGACTGCCACACCGCCGGCAACGCGATCTACTACACCGACACCGGCTGCCCGGCGGACTTTTCCAACCGCTCGCGGGCCATCGCCAACGCCCTGGCGGCGGAGAGCGGCTATGCCTGCTACAGCGCTGCCGTCGGCGCAGGCCTTGCCAACTACGTGCGCAGCAAGGGCGCCGGCATCCCGGGTCTGACCATCGAAATGTGGCCGACGCTGGAGCACCCGATCAACTGCAGCGGCTTTTACACGCTGATCTGGGACAGACTCGACACCATGCCCGCCATTGCCATGCAGTATCTGCAGCGCGGCCGGCAGGCGGAGGTTTCCGAGGAATTTGAACACATCGAAAACGGGCCGGAAGGCTGACGGCCCGACAACGCATTGGAGGTAACGATGGAGATTTACAAGAAAAATGAGCTTCAGGACTGCCCGCACTGCGGCGGGCCAGGTCTTTTGGAGGAAGAGGGCGGCTGGTGCTGGTACGTCATGTGCACCGACTGCGGCGCGCAGACCGCGCCCATCGAGTACAAGACGCCGGAAACACGCGAGCAGGCTGCCGCGCAGGCAGCGCATCTGTGGAACATCGGCAAGGTGATCCGACAGGAGAACGGTGAATAAGAGATGAAACAGCTGAATGAACTCAAGCCGGGCGAATCCGGCAGGGTAGAGCGGGTCGGCGGCGACGGCGCGCTGCGCCAGCACCTGCTGGACATGGGCGTGATCCCGGGCACCGAGCTGACCCTGGTGAAATTTGCCCCTATGGGCGACCCACTGGAGCTGCGGCTCAACGGCTACGAGCTGACGCTTCGCCTGGACGATGCTAGGCGCATCGACATCACGCCCGTCGAGCAGGCGCAGATGCGCGGCGAAAACACACAGAAAAAGCGCCATCTGGCCCACCCGGGCCTCGGCGAGGACGGCAAATTCCACCCCAAGGGCAGCGGCAATCCGCTGCCGGACGGCACCAGGCTGAGCTTCGCGCTGGTGGGCAACCAGAACAGCGGCAAGACCACGCTGTTCAACCAGCTGACCGGCTCCAATCAGCACGTCGGCAACTTCCCCGGCGTCACCGTGGACCGCAAGGACGGCGCGATCCGCAATCACCCGGATACTCTGGTGACCGACCTGCCCGGCATCTATTCCATGTCGCCCTATTCCAGCGAGGAGATCGTCTCGCGGGACTTTGTCCTGCGGGAAAAGCCCCGGGCCATCATCAACATCGTGGATGTCACGAGCATTGACCGCAGCCTGTATCTGACCATGCAGCTGCTGGAAATGGGCATTCCGATGGTGGTCGCGCTCAACATGATGGACGAGATGACCGGCAACGGCGGCGCGGTGGACATCAACGCCATGGAGGCCATGCTGGGCGTGCCGGTCGTGCCGATCTCGGCGGCAAAGAACCAGGGCGTGGACGAGCTGGTCAACCACGCGCTCCACATTGCAAAATACCAGGAAAAGCCGCTGCGGCAGGACTTCTGCGGCGCGAACGACCACGGCGGCGCGGTGCACCGCTGCCTGCACGCGGTCATCCATCTGATCGAGGACCACGCCCAGAGTGCCGGAATCCCGACGCGCTTTGCCGCGGCTAAGCTCATCGAGGGCGACCGGCTGATCCTCGAGCAGCTGAAGCTCGATCAGAACGAGCAGGAGCTGCTGGACCACATCGTTCTGCAGATGGAGTCCGAGCGGGGCCTGGATCGCAGCGCGGCCATGGCGGAGATGCGCTATGATTTCATCGGCAAGGTCTGCAGCCGCTGCGTCACGCGCCCGAAGGAGAGCAAAGAGCACCTGCGCAGCCAGCGCGTGGACCGGGTGCTCACCGGCAAATACACCGCGATCCCGGGCTTCATTGTGATCATGGGTCTGGTGTTCTACCTGACCTTTGCACTGATCGGCCCCTTCTTCCAGGACCTGCTCGAGCAGGGGATCGACGCGCTGGGCGGCCTGGTCCAGCGGCTCATGGAGCAGGGAAGCGTCAACGCAGCCATCCAGAGCCTCGTGATCGAGGGCCTGTTCGGCGGCGTGGGCAGCGTGCTGAGCTTCCTGCCCATCATCGTCATCATGTTCTTCTTCCTCTCCATTCTGGAGGACAGCGGCTATCTGGCAAGAATCGCCTTTGTCATGGACAAGCTGCTGCGGAAGATCGGCCTGTCCGGCCGCAGCATCGTGCCGATGCTGATCGGCTTCGGCTGCACGGTGCCGGCGGTCATGTCCACCAGGACCCTCCCCAGCGCCAGAGACCGCAAGATGACGATTCTGCTCACGCCGTTCATGTCCTGCACGGCGAAGCTGCCGATCTACGCCTTCTTTGTGAGCGCCTTCTTCCCGAAGGACGGCTGGTGGATCATGACGGGCTTGTACATCCTCGGCATCGTGACCGCGATCCTGGTGGCGCTGCTGTTCAAAAAGACCCTGTTCAAGGGCGAGGCGGTGCCCTTTGTGATGGAGCTGCCGAACTACCGGCTGCCCCAGGCGAAAAACGTGCTGCATCTGCTTTGGGATAAGGCCAAGGACTTCCTGCAAAGAGCCTTCTCCGTCATCCTGATCGCCACGATCGTGGTGTGGTTCTTGCAGCACTTTGATTTCCGCTTCAACCTCGTGGACAACGCCCACGAGAGCATCCTGGCTGCGATCTCCGGCCTTTTGGTGCCGCTCATGCGGCCGGCGGGTCTGGGAGACTGGCGCATTGTGGTCTCTCTTGTGAGCGGCTTTATGGCCAAGGAGGGCGTGGTTGCCACGATGGAGGTGCTCTTCACCGGCGGCGCGCTCACCGCGACCCTGAGCACGCTCACGGCGGCCTGCATGCTGGTCTTCAGCCTGCTCTACACCCCGTGCGTGGCGGCGATCGCCTCCATCAAGCGGGAGCTCGGCCACGGCTGGGCCATCGGCGTGGTGCTCTGGCAGTGTTCGCTGGCCTGGCTGGCGGCGGTGCTGGTGCGGCTGATCGGCATGGCGCTGGGCGCCGGATAGGGGAGAGAGATGAATATCTGGGATATCGTGATCATTCTCGCGCTCGTCGCGGCCATCGTGCTGGCCCTGCTGCACATGAAAAAGAAGGGCGGCTCGTCCTGTAATTGCGGCTGCGACGACTGCCCGAGCAAATCGGGCTGCCGTGCGAAAAAGTAAAACTGCACAAACAAGCCGTGGATTTTTCGTCGAAATCCACGGCTTGTTATTGTGACCTGTTTGTGCTATATGTATTATGGAGCCGAAGTTGGCTATCCGCAGATTTATGGAGGTAAGAACATGAATTCCATCTATTATCTTGTTCTGTTCGTCATTGTTCTTGCCATTGCCTACGTGCTGTTCAACTTCCTGCGCATCCGCAGAATGAAGGAGGGCACCGAGGAAATGGCCGAAATGGCCGGCATCATCCGGGATGGCGCAGCCACCTTTATGAGAACCGAGTACAAAACCATCGCCATCGTCTGTATCGTGCTGGCTGCGGTCTTCAGCCTGTTCATCGAGAAGACCAGCGGCCTGACCTTCCTCTTCGGCGCGGCCATGAGCAGCGCGGTCTGCGTGCTGGGCATGCGCAGCGCCACTTATGCCAACGTGCGCACCGCCAACCGTGCCCGCGAGAGCATGAGTATCGGCGAGACCGTCAAGGTCGCGCTCTGCGGCGGCTCCATCAGCGGCCTGAGCGTGCAGGCCTTCGGCATGCTGGGCCTGGTCGCCATCCTGCTGATCTTCGGCGGCGTCAAGGCCGACCAGGTGGGCACCGGCTTCCTTGCCAAGCTTGAGTGCAACCCCACCATCATGCGCATCACCACCTACTCCCTCGGCTGTTCGCTCGTCGCCATGTTCAACCGCGTGGCCGGCGGCAACTACACCAAGGCGGCCGACATCTCCTCCGACATCCTGGCGAAGATCCGCCACGACATGCCCGAGGACGACTCCCGCGTGCCCAACGTCGTGGCCGACTTCATCGGCGACAACGTCAACGACATCGCCGGCAACTGCTCCGACCTGCTTGAGAGCTTTGTTGCCACCATGGTCGCTGCCATGATGATCGCTGTGACCTTCTTCCACGAGGCCGATCCGGCCCTGCTCAATTCCGCGCTGATTTACCCCATCCTGCTGGCCGGCGGCGGCTTGCTCAGCTGCGTGCTGGGCCTGGGCTTTGCGGCCATCCGCAAGATGGGCGACAACCCCTCGAGAGAGCTGAACCTGGCCACCTGGATCTCCGCTGGCCTGACCATTCTGATCGGCCTGGCCGGCTGCTACTTCTCCTTCTACGGCAAGAGCCATGAGAGCTTTGCCATCGGCTGGCTGAGTCCCTGGGCCTCCGGCGTGCTGGGCATCCTCAGCGGCATCGCCATCGGCTCGATCACCGAGTACTACACCTCCACCGACTTCAAACCCACCAAGAAGCTGGCCGAGATTGCCGAGGAGGGCGAGGCCTTCGTTATCACCAAGGGCGACGCCATCGGCTCCCGCTCCTGCCTGCTGCCGATCCTGGTGATCGGCGTTGCGCTGTTCGTCTCCGGCAAGCTCTGCGGCACCTACGGCATCGCGCTCTCCGCGCTGGGCATGCTGGCCTTCGTGGGCGCGACCGTCTCCATCGACGCCTTCGGCCCCATCGCCGACAACGCCGGCGGTCTGGCAGAATCCTGCCACCTGCCCGAGGACGTGCGCAAGATCACCGACAAGCTCGACGCTGTGGGCAACACCACCGCCGCCATCGGCAAGGGCTTTGCCATCGGCTCGGCCGCCTTCGCAACGGTCTCTCTGATCGTCGCCTTTGTCGGCAGCCATGACTACATCCGCGCCGTGGGCAGCAGCGCTTTGAACTTTGCTTCCTTCGTCGTCGTCGCCGGCGGCATCATCGGCGGCGCGCTGATCGAATACTTCTCCGCGCTTCTGACCGACAACACCATCGAATCGGCCAAGCTCATGGCCGACGAGGGCGACCGCCAGCTCTCCAAGCCCGGCGTGCTCGAGGGCAAGGTCAAGCCCGACTACAACCGCTGCATCGAGATGGCGGCCAGACAGGCCCTCAAGAAGATGCTTCTGCCCTCCGTGCTCGCGCTGATGATCCCCGTGGTCGGCGGCTTCGTGTTCGGCATCGAGTTTGTCGGCGGTCTGCTCGTCGGCGCCACGATCGTGGCCATCCCCAGAGCCATCTTCATGGGCAACTCCGGCGGCGCGTTCGACAACGCCAAGAAGTACATTGAGAGCGGCGCCATCCAGGGCCACGGCAAGGGCACCTCGGCGCACAAGGCCGCCGTCACCGGCGACACCGTGGGTGACACCCGCAAGGATGTGGTCGGCGTTGCGCTGGACATCTTCATCAAGACCATGTCCACTGTGGCAAACACCCTGATCCCCATCTTTACCAAGATCACGCTGTTCAAATAGCGACCGAGAAATCCGTACTTTTCACGTGAAAAAGCGTGAAATAGGAACGGATTTCTCGCTTCGCTCGAAATGACAGAGCATTTTGCAACAGGCCCTTTGCTGTGTCAGATATCCAGCTCCAAACCCACCGGGCAGTGGTCGGAGCCGAGGATGTCGGCGTAGATCGGCGTGGCGGCGATCTTCTCGCGCAGGCGGTCGGAGACCACAAAATAGTCGATGCGCCAGCCGATGTTCCGCTCCCGGGCGCGCATGCGGTAGCTCCACCAGGAGTAGGCGTCGCGGGCGTCGGGGTTTTTGTAGCGGAAGCTGTCGGTGAAGCCGGCGGCGAGCAGCTCGGTGAACTTGCCGCGCTCCTCGTCGGAGAAGCCGGGGTTGCCCCGGTTGGGGCCCGGATTTTTCAGGTCGATCTCCTGGTGGGCGACGTTGAGGTCGCCACAGTAGATGACGGGCTTGCTCTGATCGAGCCCACTTAAGTAAGCGCGCAGCGCGTCTTCCCAGGCCATGCGGAAGTCGATGCGCTTGAGCTCGTCCTGCGCATTCGGCGTGTAGCAGGTGACGAGATAAAAGTCCGGGTATTCCAGCGTGATGAGCCGGCCCTCGTGGTCTAAATCCTCCACGCCCACGCCGTAGCGGACCGAGAGCGGTGCGTGCTTTGCAAAGATCGCGGTGCCGGAGTAGCCCTTCTTCTCAGCCGAGTACCAGAACTGCTCGTAGCCCGGCAGCTCCAGCGCCAGCTGGCCCGGCTGCATCTTGGTCTCCTGCAGGCAGAAGAAGTCGGCGTCCAGCGTATGGAAGATATCCACAAAGCCCTTGCCCACACAGGCGCGCAGGCCGTTGACATTCCAGGAAATAAATCGCAGCATAAGATCCCTCCTTGCGCCTACTTTATCACATTTCGACCGGTGAAACAACTATAAATTTCGATTTTCTGTTGTCATTTGGCAAAAACTGTGATATACTAAGCGGCATGAAAAAACTGAGAATCATGATTGCTCTGATCGTCTGCAGGCTCGCGCGTGCGGCGATCCGGCTGCTCGGACGCGGCGGCACCGATCTGCCCGGCCGGCTGGCCCTCAAAATCTGCCCCGATCTGCTGGGCGTGTTGGCAAAGACCGTGACGGTGGTGATCGTCACCGGTACCAACGGCAAGACGACGACCTCTCGAATGATCGAGCAGGCCTTCATCGACGCCGGAATTTCCTATTTTGCCAACAAGACCGGCGCCAACCTGATCTCCGGCATCACGGCGGAGTTCGCTGTGCACTCCACGCTCACGGGCAAGTGCAAGCACACCCATGCGGTCATCGAATCCGACGAAGCCGCCTTCAAGCTCGTGAGCAAGTACATTGACCCCAAGGCCGTGCTGGTGACCAACGTCTTCCGCGATCAGCTCGACCGCTACGGCGAGGTCACGCACACGCTCAACAACATCCGCATCGGCCTGTCCAACTGCAAGAACGCGACGGTCTGCCTGAATGCGGACGACTCGCTCTCCGCCTCGCTTGCCCAGGAGCTTCCCAACCGGATCGTGTTCTACGGCGTCAACACGCCGATCTACAAAACCCGCGTCGAGGAGGTCTCCGACGCGCCCTACTGCATCCATTGCAAGAGCGAGTATGTCTACGACTTTGTGACCTACGGTCATCTGGGCGGCTACCGCTGTCCCAACTGCGGCTACCATCGGCCCACGCCGGATGTGGCCGTGACCGAGGTGCTGGCCGCCGACACCGAGCACTCAGAGGTCGCCATCGAGATGGACGGCGTGCGCTACGACACGAACGTCAATCTGCCCGGCGGCTACAACATCTACAACGCGGTCTCCGCCATGGCGGCCGGCAAGGCGCTGGGGCTCGACCCCGCGGTGGTTAATCAGTCGCTGTCGCAGTTCTCCTGCGGCTTCGGCCGGATGGAGAAGTTTGATATCGACGGCCACAGCCTGCGCATGATCCTGATCAAGAATCCCGCCGGCTGCAACCAGGTCCTGAACTTCCTGACCGACGCGACCGAACCCTTCCTCTTCGTCGCCTGTCTGAACGACCGGGCCTTCGACGGCAAGGACATCAGCTGGATCTGGGACGTGGACTTTGAGAAGCTGACCGAGATGGGAGACCTGCTCACCGGCGTCATCGTCTCGGGCGTCCGGGCCGACGATATGGCGACGCGCTTCAAGTACGCCGGCATTCCGAAGGAGAAGCTGCGGATCATCAAGGACTACTCCGAGCTCTGCAAGGCCTGTCTGGCGCAGGACAAGCCCGTGTTCATCATGCCGACCTACACCGCGATGCTGGACCTTCGCGCGACGATTAGCAAGAACTACGGCTTCAAGAATTTCTGGGAATGAGGTGACGGGAATGGAACTGAAGATCTGTCATTTGTTTCCGGACGTGCTGAACCTCTACGGCGACCGCGGCAACGTGGTCTGCATGCAAAAGCGCCTCGGCTGGCGGGGGATCGACGTGTCCGTCACCGGCATCTCCATCGGCCAGAAGCTGAAGGCTTCGGATTACGACCTGTTTTTCATCGGCGGCGGCCAGGACTTTGAGCAGGAGGTCCTGCTCGAGGACCTGAAAGGGGAGAAGACCCGCGAGATCAAGGCCGCGGTCAACGACGGCAAGACCTTCCTTGCCATCTGCGGCGGCTACCAGATGCTGGGCAGCTACTACAAGACCTGGGACGGCCAGCAGTGCGACTTCATCGGCGCGCTCGACCTCTACACCGTCGGCCATAAGGACCGCATGATCGGCAACTATATGTTTACCTGCGACGAGCTGGGCGGCCAGACCGTGGTGGGCTTCGAGAACCACTCGGGCAAGACCTATCTCGGCAGCGGCCTGCGGCCGATCGGCAAGGTGCTCTCCGGCTACGGCAACAACGGCGAGGACGGCATGGAAGGCGCAAGATTCAACAACGTCTTCTGCACCTACTCCCACGGCTGCCTGCTGCCGAAAAACCCGGTGCTGGCGGATCATATTCTGAAAACCGCGCTGGCGCATAAGTATGGAACAGCGGAGCTTGCGCCGCTGGACGATACCATCGAAACCAATGCACATCGATATATGGAGAATCGGCTGAGAAAGTGAGGGACTGAAACATGTTTCACTTTTTGAATCTGATCAAAATCCTGCTGCTGGGCATCCTTGAGGGCATCACCGAATGGCTGCCGGTCAGCAGCACGGGGCACATGCTGCTGCTCAACCGGCTCTGGCCGCTGCAGGATGTGTCCGAGGGCTTCTGGGAGACGTTTTTGTATGTGATCCAGCTCGGCGCCATCATCGCGGTGGTGATCCTGTTCTGGAAGCGCATGTGGCCCTTCCGCAGGCCGGTCGCAGCGGCTGCGGACGATCAGGCGCCAGGCAGCAAGGTCCCGTCCTGGATCAGGCTGCCGGTCATCCAGACTTGGCTCAAGGTCGTGGTGGCCTGCATCCCCGGCGCGATCGCGGAGTTTGCGATCGGCGATCTCGTGCCCGAGACCATGCCGGTCATCGCCGCGATGCTGATCCTCTATGGCGCGGTGTTCGTCGCGCTGGAGCTCTGGAACGCCGGACGCACGCCGAAGATCCGCAAGATGGGGCAGATCGACTACAGGACCGCGCTGCTCATCGGCCTGTTTCAGGTGCTGGCGGTGGTGCCGGGCACCTCGCGCTCCGGCATGACGATCATCGCCGCACTGATCCTGGGCGTGTCCCGGGTGGCGGCGGTGGAGTTTTCCTTCTTCATTGCCGTGCCGGTCATGCTCGGCATGAGCGCCCTCAAACTCATCAAGGGCGGCTTTGCGCTCACGGGCGCGGAGGTCGTCTATCTGCTGCTGGGTATGGCAGTGGCCTTCATCGTGTCGCTGCTGGTGATCCGGCCCATCCTCAACTTCATCAAAAAGCATGACTTCAAGCCCTTCGGCTATTACCGCATCGGCCTGGGCCTGCTCATTTTCCTTCTGCTCATTCTGAAGGTCATCTAAGGAGAAAGACAATGACAAATCTGGAAAAATATCTGTCCCTTCTGGGCGAACACTATGACGGCCTGCTGCTGACGAGCGCGGTGTCGAGAAAATACTGCGCCGAGTTCAACATCGACGAGGGCGCTGCCATCGTGACGAAGAACGGCTGCCGCTACTTCACCGACAGCCGCTACATCGAGTCCGCGCAGAACAACCTCAAGGGCTTCGAGGTGCGCATGGTGTCCAAGGACAACGGCTACATGAAGCAGCTCAACGAGGCGATTGCGGATTTCGGCGTCAAGTGCCTCGGCTTTGAGGAGGACTATCTGACCGTAGCCGAGTTCCGGGACTATGAGAAGAACCTGAACGCCGCTCTGGTGCCCTGCCAGAAGGAGCTGAACGCCTTCCGCGCGGTCAAGGAGGAATACGAACTCGAGCGCATGCGCCAGGCGCAGGCCATCACCGACCGGGCCTTCACCGAGGTCCTCGGCCGTATCCGCGAGGGCATGACCGAGAAGGAGCTGGCTGCCGAGCTCATCTACTGCCTGTATAAGAACGGCGCGGACGATCTGAGCTTCAAGCCCATCGTGGTCTCCGGCCCCAACAGCTCCATGCCGCACGGCGTTCCCGGCGAACGGCGGCTGCAGAAGGGCGATTTCATCACCATGGACTTCGGCGTCATCTACCGCGACTACTGCTCCGACATGACCCGCACCGTCGCCCTGGGCTATGCAACGGACGAAATGAAGACCGTCTATGAGACGGTTCTGAAGGCCCAGCTGGCCGGCATCGCGGCCACGAAGGCCGGCGTCACCGGCCAGACGATCGACGGCACCGCGAGAAAGATCATTGCCGACGCCGGCTACGGCGACTGCTTCGGCCACGGCTACGGCCACTGCCTGGGCCTGGAGATCCACGAAGCGCCCTACTGCAACCCCTCCAACGACAAGCCCATGCCCGCCGGCAGCGTCAGCTCCGCCGAGCCCGGCATCTACCTCCCCGGCAAATTCGGCGTTCGCATCGAGGACTGCCTCATCATCAAGGACGACGGCGTGGAAATTCTGGCCCACAGTCCGAAAGAGCTGATCATTGTCTGAGTTTAGGATTCAGTATTCAGTATTCAGTAGTCAGTATTCAGTAGTCAGTATTCAGTAGTCAGTATTCAGTAGTCAGTGTTCAGTAGTCAGTGTTTAGTTCTGGCGTTTCGTATTCTGAGTGTGCGGTGGAGAGATGTCGGGGATGAAACATTACAGAGAATTGGTTGTCTGGCAGAAGAGCATGCGGCTTGTGGATGAGACATATCAATTGATACGTCTATTGCCCAAGGAAGAACAATATGCCCTTTGTGCACAGATGCGAAGAGCTGTTGTTTCTATTCCATCCAATATTGCAGAAGGAAATGGGCGGAATACAACAAGTGAATACATTCACTTTCTGTATATCTCCCGTGGGTCTTTATACGAGCTGGAGACGCAGATTTCGATATGTATATCACAGACCTATTTCTCAAGAGAAACCGCTGGAAAAGCAATTGCTTTATGTAAAGAAATCGGGAAAATGTTGAATTCTGTAATTGCAATCATGATTGAGCAGAACAATTGACAAAAACATGAATTCTGAAGAATAGATGTACTGAAAACTGAAAACTGAATACTGAACACTGAAAACGGAATACTGAAAAGAAATACTTGCAAAATCGCGAAGCATGTAGTATACTGTATCAGTAAAAAAGCCGAGCCGGCAAAAACTGTATATTCTACTGATTTGGAGGAAACATATATGGCAACCATTACCGCGAGTGATTTCAGAAACGGTAAAACCTTCGAGATGGACGGCAAAATCTATCAGGTCGTCGAGTTCCAGCACGTCAAGCCCGGCAAGGGCGCTGCCTTCGTGCGCACCAAGATGAGAAACATCATCACCGGCGGCGTGACCGAAACCTCGTTCAACCCCACCGCCAAGTTCGAGGAAGCGTTCGTCGAGCGCAAGAAGATGGCCTACAGCTATGCCGACGGCGATCTGTACTACTTCATGGACAATGAGACCTACGACATGGTCCCCCTGGGCAAGGACGTTCTGCCCGACGCCTTCAAGTTCGTCAAGGAGAACGAGGAGTGCACCCTGCTGAGCTACAAGGGCAACGTCTTTGGCGTTGAGTGCCCGAACTTTGTCGAGCTCGAGGTCACCCACACCGAGCCCGGCCTGGCCGGCAACACCGCCACCAACACCCTCAAGCCCGCCACCCTGGAAACCGGCGCTGAGGTCAAGATCCCCCTGTTCATCAACGAGGGCGACGTCATCCAGATCGACACCCGCACCGGCGAATACATGGGCCGCGCGAAGGGCTGAGATCAGGCCATAGGCAAGAGGCAATAGGCAAGAGGCAACAGGAGACGGGTGCGTACCTGTCATTCTGAGCAAAGCGAAGAATCTGTATTCATTTCCGCAAATGAGAAAGGAGACTGACATGACACTATCTGAAAAGGCTGCATATCTCAAGGGACTGATGGACGGCATGAAGCTGGACACGGAGAAGGACGAAAACCGCTTGCTTGCAAAAATCGTCGATCTTCTGCAGGACATGGCAGTTTCCGTGGATGATCTCGAGGACAACGCCATCGCGGTGTCCGACGAGCTCGATGAAATCGAAGAGAGCCTCGACGCCATCGACGAGTTCCTGCTCGACGAGGACGAGGACGATGACGACGATTTCGAAGAGTACGACGACGAGGACTACGACCTGGGTGACGATGACGATTTCGCGTTCGACGACGAGATGTACGAGGTCACCTGTCCCGCCTGCGGCGAGGTGATCGCCGTCGACGAGCAGACCATCCTCAAGGATTCCTTCCCCTGCCCGAACTGCGGAGAGACCCTGGAGCCCGAGTTCGACGAGGACGACGAGGAAGAGCCGTTCTGACAATGAGAAAAAAACCGCTGACCGGAACGCCCGGTCAGCGGTTTTTTGTTCAATATGGAATATTACAGCGCGGAATAGCCGAAGCTGTTGACCAGCGCGTCGAGACGGCGGCCCTTTTTGCAGTAGGGGCAGTCGCGGTAGTCATAGCTCTCATAGCCGGGCAGGTCGTTCACGTCGTAGACTGAGTGCACCGGCAGGCCTGCGGCCTCACTGACTGCGCTGTACAGGCTTGCCACGCCGGCCACACTGCCGCCGTAATAGCCGATGGCTTCAATGGAGCGGTTGGCGGTGTAGCCCGTGGTGACGCTCGCCATGAGGATCAGCACCCGCTTGTTGCGGATGAGCGGCTGGACGTTGTCGCGGAAGATGATCTGGCTGTTGGCGTTGTACTCCGGCTCGAGCACGCAGAGCGTCGTGTTGCGGTTGACGCCGCGGGACTGATTGGCCAGCGCCTCGGCAAGGCAGGTGCCGATGACGGCGGTGCCGTCGAGGCAGAGGATCGTGTCGATCGGGACGGTCTGATAGTTGGGCGCAAGCTGCTTTGCAACATCTCTGGCCTCACTGAGCCGGGTCTTCTGGTAGGAGATGTCGATGTAGTAGTTGATGTGGCTGTGGTTGGTGGCAAAGTGGCCTCTTGCCACGCGAAGCGGTACGTTGCCTCTTCTCACTGGAAGCTCTTCAAGTTCGATCATACGGGTCTCCTCCTTTTAAGATTTCTGTGCTGTGGGTTTCTGAATCTATTTTCGCGCAAAAATCCGCGCTTGTCAAGTACCCCGGAAGAAAAAATCACCGGTTCTGGATCATCTGGCTCAGGCCGGTCCTGGCGCTCTTAAACAGCAGACCCAGCGCGTGGGTGACGGCTTTTCTGGTGTCCTCGTCCAGATTCTTGACGGTTTTGGCGATGATCACGGCGTTTTGCGGCAGGTTTTCTGTCACCTCGCGGAAGGTTTTGGCGTTGGTCTGCTCCAAAATCCGGTAGACCGCGTCAAAGAAGACCTCGCGCTGGGCCGGCGCCATGTCACGCAGCCAGGCCTTGAGCGTAAAATCCATGAAGCGGCTGCTGTTGTTGACCTGCTCAAGCCGGACAAAGTCCGGGCCGTAGACATCCCAGGAATAGATGTTGTGCTGCATCACGCCCATCTGCGAGCTGTCGACGATCGTATACTGCTCCTCATGGCCCAGCATCATGCCGACCACCGAGGACTTGGGCACAAAGGTCTGTACCCGCTGGCAGATCGCGTCGTAGCCCGGATCGTCGAGCACCTGTTGGTCGAAGCCGGGGCCGTCGTAGTTGTAGATTTCCACAATGCGGTTCTGGATCGCCTCGCCGCAGAAGGCGCCTGCGTAGACCGCGAGGTTGCCGCCCTTGGAGTGTCCTCCCATGCGGATGGCGCCTTCCAGGCGCGCCGCTGTGCGCTCCAGATAGGCCAGCGCGAGCGTCTGCGCCGGGACAGGGCAGACGAAGCTCATGTTGAAATCCTCCTTCCAGCCCACAAGCGTGTTGTCGGTGCCGCGGAAGGAGAGAAAGAGATTTTGCGGATCAAGGCGGATCGTCAGCGCGCAGAACTGGGTTTCCTCGTCCAGAAGATCGACAAAGCCGGTCAGCTGCAGGTCCCGGAAGCGCGGGCTCTGGGAGAGCTGCTCCATAAGCTGCACGTCGGACTCGTTGAAGCAGCGCTCGGGCGCAGCCAGGATTGCCTGGGCGGCGTCCTGCACCGAGCAGGCTGCGGACTCGTCCGGCAGCACCGCGTCAAAGGGCAGATAGGCCAGCCGCGCCAGGATCACCCCGTCAACCGAGTTGAAGGGGCTCACTTCCAGCGGCAGATCGCCCCGCCAGGCAAGATAATCAAAAATATTGGCCATAAGCGCCTCCTTTCCGGAAAACCGCTGTGTTTTTCACTTTGTTTTCTCTAGTATAGCAGAAAAACACGTGCTTTTCAATCCGTGCTGCGAAGTTTTTGCTGCGCAGGCGGACTTGACGAAGTTCGCCGTTTATACTATACTGAGCAGGAGGGGAGGAGATCCAATGAAGCATGTGCTTTGCATCGGCACCGGCGGCACCATCGCCTCGGAGCTGGCCGCCCACGGGCTCACGCCGGAGCTGCAGGCAGGGGAGCTGCTGGCCTATGTGCCGCAGGTGTATTCGCTGTGCAACGTCGAGCATGTCCAGCTGTTCAGCCTCGACAGCACCAACATTTCGCCAGAGCACTGGCTCAAGATGGCCGCCTGCATCCGGGAAAACTATGATCGCTTCGACGGCTTTGTCATCACCCACGGCACCGACACCATGGCCTACACCGCGGCGGCCCTGTCCTATCTCATCCAGGACAGCCCCAAGCCCATCGTGCTCACCGGCGCGCAGAAGCCCATCGTGTCGGAAAATACAGACTCCAAGCAGAATCTGGAGGACAGCTTCCGCGTGGCCTGCTCGGAGCTGTGCGGCGTGATGATCGTGTTCAACGGCCAGGTCCTGCGCGGCACCCGGGCCAGAAAAACCAACACCAAGAGCTTCAACGCCTTTTCCAGCATCAACTATCCGCAGCTGGCCTATCTGCAGGACGGCAGGCTCTTTTCGTTCATCCGGCCCGAGAGCGCGCCGCAGCCCACCTGGTGCGACCAGCTGGAGACCCGGGTGGCGCTGCTCAAGATGATCCCGGGCACCGACAGTGATCTGGTCCGCTACCTGCTCGAGCGCAACCGCGCGCTTGTGATCGAGAGCTTCGGCGTGGGCGGGCTGCCGTCCTACCGGAATTCCGATTTCTACGACGTACTGCGCCAGGGCATCGCGGCAGGGAAGACCATCGTCATGACCACCCAGGTGCAGAATGAGGGAAGCGACCTGGCGGTCTACAGCGTGGGCAGCCGCCTGAAGAGCGACCTCGGCGTGCTTGAGGCCTACGACATGACGACCGAAGCGGTGCTGGCCAAGCTCATGTGGCTGCTCGCCCGGACGGACGACGCCGGGCAGATCCGCAGACTCTTCTACACACCGATCGCCTGCGACATTCTCTTTCCCGTTACACCGTAATCTGAATCCTTTCCCGCGAATTCTGGCGCATTTTGCTGCCGGCCGGCATAGACTGTTGTGAAGCACGACGCGATTTCGATTGTATATTTTCGCCGCCGTGTGGAAGAATACGGATATACCGTTGAACCGGAGTGTGATGCAAATGGACAGCAGCGTCAAGCGCGGCGATATCTTTTACGCAGACCTCAGCCCCGTTGTGGGCAGCGAGCAGGGCGGCACCCGACCGGTGCTGATCGTGCAGAATGACACCGGCAACCGCCATTCGCCCACGGTGATCGCGGCGGCCATCACCAGCCAGACCGGGAAGGCGCCGCTGCCGACGCATATTACGATCCCCGGCCGGGAGGTCGGCCTGAGTAAGGATTCCGTGGTGCTGCTCGAACAGATCCGAACGATCGACAAAAAGCGCCTGCGCAAGCACATGGGCAGGCTGAACGAACAGATGATGGACCGCGTGGACAACGCCATCGCCGTCAGCTTTGGGTTGACATAATCCATTCGGCGCGCCCGCGCATGCGTTCCGCATAACAGCACTCCCTTCCGCATAGATTGTGCGGAAGGGAGTGTTCTTATGGATCTGGAATTGTATGACTGCGGCTGCCCGGTGGGGACGCTGCACATGGAGAAAACCGGGCTGTACCAGACCGTCACCTGTGTCTGCCATCCGCAGAGCGAGGGAATTTTGCGGGTCTATGTCTGGCACGGCACCGAGGGCGCCTGCCTGGGCGTGCTGTGCCCGGAGGGGCAGGATTACACGCTGCGCAAGCGCGTCTCCCGCGCAGGATTGCCGTTTGTGCCGCAGAACGCGGTGATCGGCTGCGAGGAGCAGGACTTCTGGCCGTTCCGGGGTGTCTACGAGGGCAAGGAGATCGCAGACGGCTACCTGCGGCACGGTGCAGCAGGGGACGAGCTGGCCGTGCCGTTTTCCGAGGGGATGGAATACCCCTTCGTGCATCGCCTGAGCTGCACCGAGACGGTCAGAATCTGCGGCAGAGTCTGCGTGCTGCTCAAGGATGCGCCGCAAACGGAGGATGCAATGCAGACGGAAGATGCACTGCAGGAAGAAGACACCTCAGAAACGCCGCCGGAGGCATCAGGCGAACCGACGCCCGACAATGAGCTTCCGGAAATATCTGACCCAACAACGGAAATCATGGAAGAGAACATGCGGTTTCACGCCAATCAGCAAACAAGCTGACAAAAAAGCATCCTGATTCTAAGAATCGGGATGCTTTTTTGTCAGCTTGAGATCATTCTGCGTCTGCGGTTTCCGGTGCCGGGTCGGAGAGAACAGTCACTTTCAGATGCGGGTTCTCCTGGCTGGCGCGGCGCAGGACGATGTTGAGGCTCCTGGCGTAGAAGCCCAGCGTCTGCTCGAGCGCCTCCGGATGCTCCACGACCAGCTCCACATCCTCGTGCAGATCGGTCAGGCAGTCAAACAGCGCGTCGAGGTTCTTGCCGTAATAGTCGGGCAAAGCAAGCGCCCGCTGCAGGTATTTGTGCAGGCCGCGGCGGTTTTTCACCTTCGCGCCGTCTAAGCTCACTACCATCCTTCCACCTCCCCATAGAGCAGTTCAAAGCTTTCGTAGTGGTCGTCCGTATAGAAGATCAGGCCGTCGTTGGAAAACACGATGCGCTTGGCGCCGCGGCTGCGCTTGCCGATCGTGCCGATGTCGCATTCGGTGTAGCTGCGGCCGTTGGCTTCGGGCAGCAGGCCCTCATAGTTGCCGAAGTGGCTGCCGCCGATGCAGCAGCCCGGGGCATAGGGCTCAAGTGAACCGCCGTTCCAGCCCAGCCGTTCGGCCTCCCGCTTGGTGATGTAGTTGGACGGCAGATGCCCGTAGAGATGGATGTAGAGCGCCACATCCTCCTTGGAATCGTATTGCCCGTTTTCATCGATCAGGGGCTCCGGTTCGGCGGTCGGCTCCGCAGCAGGCTCCGTTTCTGCCTCGGGCGCTTCCGATTCCGGCGCGGCGGCCTCAGTTTGCGCTGCCGTTTCCGTTTCCGGCGCTGTCGCCTGCGTCAGCGAGGGACCTGTGTCCTCAATCAGCTGCAAGTCGGCCTCTGCCGCTGACGTCTCGGCCCAGTACCCCTCCGGCATGGCCGGCGCACAGCCGACAACCGAAAGCAGCAGCACCAACGCCAGCAGGAAAGAAAGAATCTTTTTCATTCTTACCGTATCACTCCTTATGTGGAATCACTCACCACTAACCACTGATCACTGTTCCGTCGGTCAGAATGTATTTGATCATCTCGACGCACTGCTCCATATCCTCAACGGGGATATACTCATAGCGGCCGTGATAGTTTTCGCCGCCGGTGCACAGGTTCGGGCAGGGCAGACCCTCATAGGAGAGCCGCGCGCCGTCTGTGCCGCCGCGGATCGGCACGGCCACGGGGTCCATGCCGGCCTTGCGCATGGCGTCCATGGCCCGCTCGACCACGTACATGTGGGGCCGGATCTTTTCCTTCATGTTGTAGTAGCTGTCACGCAGCCGGACCTCCACGGTCCCGGCGCCGTATTTCGCGTTCAGAAAATCCGTGATGGCGTAAAAGCGCGCCTTTTTCTCCTGGAATTTCTGCAGGTTGTGGTCGCGGATGATGTAGTCGAGCTCCGTGCGCTCCACGCAGCCCTGCATGTCGGTGAGCATGGAGAAGCCCTCATAGCCCTCGGTGGATTCCGGGCGCTCGTGCTCGGGCAGCATGGCGTGGAACTCCATGGCGATCTGCTGGGAGTTGCGCATTTTGTTCTTTGCGCTGCCGGGGTGGATGCTGATGCCGTTGACCAGGACCTTGGCGCTGGCGGCGTTGAAGTTCTCATATTCCAGGGTGCCCACCGTGCCGCCGTCGGCGGTGTAGGCATAGTCTGCGCCGAAGCCGGGGATGTCAAAATGGTCGGTGCCGCAGCCGATCTCCTCGTCGACTGTGAACGCGAGGCGGATCGGCGCGTGCTCGGCGCCGGACTGGATCAGCTGCTCGACCGCGGTGAGGATCTCCGCGATGCCGGCCTTGTCGTCGGCGCCCAGAAGGGTGGTGCCGTCGGTGACGATCAGGTGCTTGCCCTTGCTGTTCTGGAGCGCGGCAAATTCCGCTTCGCGCAGCACGACGTGCTTTTCCTCGTTGAGCACGACGTCGCCGCCGTGGTATTCGACAATCCGGGGCTTGATGCCGGTGCCGGAGCAGTCCGGCGAGGTGTCCATGTGGGCAATGAGGCCGATGACCGGCGCGCCGGCCTTGCCGGGGACGCTGCCGTAGACATAGCCGAATTCATCGATCCGCGCATCCTCAATGCCGATGGACTTCATATCCTCGACCAGGTATTTGCCCAGCAGCAGCTGTTTTTCGGTGGAGGGCACGCTGCTGCTTTCGGGATCGGACTGGGTGTCAAAGCTGACATATTTCAGGAACCGTTCTATGATGTTCATCAGGATACCTCCGAAAAAAATTTTCTCGGAACATTATACTACAGGGAAATAAAAAAGACAAGCATTTCTGCTTGTCTTTTCAAAGATACGTCATCAGATGGCGCGCTCAACCTTCTTGGAACGGAGACATCTTGTACAGACGTATACATGGCGCGGAGTACCGTTGACAATCGCCTTGACGCGCTTGACATTGGGCTTCCACATCTTGTTGGAGCGACGGTGAGAATGGGAGACCTTGATGCCGAAGGAAACACCCTTGCCGCAGATATCGCACTTTGCCATTTAGCTGCACCTCCTATCCATAGGTGAAATGACCGTAATCCGGCGCCCTAAAAACGCCGGGCATTATGATAGCATTTTTTGTCTGAAAATTCAAGAGGAAATTTCGATTTTTCTAAAATTTTTTCAAATTCAGACAGGGGCGTTGCATATTTTGTGAAAAAAGGATATAATGAAACGAAGATTTCCGGCGGGAGGACAGCGAAATGAACAATTACAGTACAAAATTAAAGGATCTGGTGGAGGAATTTCACCTGTCCATGGCCTACCGGGCCTCAAATTATGACGATATCCGCGTCACCGTGGACGAGGTCTCCAGACCCGGCCTGCCGCTGGTCGGCTACTTTGAGCACTTCGAGGCCAGCCGGATGCAGGTGCTGGGCTATGTGGAGATGAGCTACCTCGACACCCTCACCCACGACCAGCGGGAGACCTTTTTCAGCGAGCTCTTCAGCCGCGGCATTCCCGCGCTGATCATCTCGCGCGGCCAGCAGCCGCACCCGGAGTGCATCTCGATGGCGCGGCGGCACGATGTGACGATCCTGCTCGGCGAGGAGTCCACCTCCTATTTGATCTCCAGCCTCATCACGTCGCTCAAGAACAAGCTTGCGCCGCGCACCACGCTGCACGGCGTGCTCGTCGAGGTCTACGGCGAGGGCATCCTCATCACCGGCGAGAGCGGCATCGGCAAGAGCGAGACCGCCGTTGAGCTGTTAAAGCGCGGCCACCGGCTGATCGCGGACGACGCGGTGGAGATCAAGAAGATCTCCTCCTCCCAGCTCATGGGCACCGCGCCGGAGCTTATCCGCAACTTCATCGAGCTGCGCGGCATCGGCGTCATCAACGTGGCCAAGCTCTACGGCATGGCCTCAATCAAGGACGAAAATATCATCAATCTCATCATCAACATTGTCCCCTGGGACAACAAGGCCCACTATGACCGCATGGGCCTGGAGGAGACCTACATCGACATCCTGGGCGTCAAGGTCCCGCAGACGACGATCCCGGTCACGCCCGGCCGAAACCTGGCGGTCATCCTGGAGGTCGCGGCCATGAACAGCCGCCAGAAACGCATGGGCTACAACGCCGCGATGGAGCTCAACGAGCAGCTCGACCGGCACTTTGAGGCGATCAGAAGATAAGCATGGGACGGTTTTCACATATTTTATTTGCCTCGGACTACGACCGGACGCTGACCGATCAGCGCAGCCGGATCCCGCAGGCCAATCTGGACGCAATTCTGGAATTTGAGCGGGAGGGCGGCGCCTTCACGATGGCGACCGGCCGCAGCGTGCCGATGTACAGCGACTGCCATGCGCGCATCCCGACAAACGCGCCGCTCGTGCTCTACAACGGCGCGGCGTTCTATGAATACGAGACCGACACGCTCACGCCGCTGGCCTGGCTGCCGGACGGGAAGGCGCTGCTCTCCGACATGGCCGCGCGCTTCCCGAAGCTCTGGGCCGAGGTGCAGGGAATCGACTACCACTACGTGCTCGGCGACTGCCCGATGCGCATGGCCTTTTACCGGAACAACCGCTGCCCGGCCAAGCAGGTCCCGATGGAGGCGCTGCCGGCGCAGTTTTTGAAGTGCGCGTTCTACGGGGACTTCTTCGACGACACCGTGCGGCAGTTTTTTGAGGCCGAGCCGGAGGAGCTGCGCTATCTCAACGAGGCCTTCGACTATCTGCGCAGCACCTACGGCGACGTTCTGGCGGTGGACCGGGCGGCGCTGCGGATCATCGACGTGCAGGCCAGAAGCGTCAGCAAAGGCGCAGCCGTGCGCGCGCTGGCAAAGCAGCTGGGCAGGACCCTAGTGGTCTGCGCCGGCGACGCGCCGAACGATCTGAGTATGCTGGACACCGCAGACCTGGCCTTTGTGCCGAACGACTGCGCGCCGTCGCTGCTCGGCCGGGGCTATCACGTGGTCCGATCCTGCAACGAAGGCGCCATCGCCGGCGCGGTAGCCGAGCTGGAGCGGATGTTTGGGTGAGAGGCTATAGGGATCAGGGATCAGGGATCAGGGATCAGGGGTCAGGATTCAGGGACTAGGATTCAAGAATCAAGGATTTGACAGCGCATTGAGCTGTTTTGCTGCAGCGGGTGATGAGCCTTAATTGGAGAGGCAAACACCGTTTTGTGTTGAAGAGACACACGCTGTTTTGTGTCATTCTGAGCGCAGCGAAGAATCTGAAAAAGGTTCAACGAGTGAGCTTTTAGATGCTTCGCTGCGCTCAGAATGACATGAAGATTGTGCAGTCTGAACTCGAACCTGCGCTGCATGTATGCAGCGTCTTCAAGTAGAGCCTGTTGCAGCATCCCTGCCGCCGAATCCTCAATTATGAATTCCATAATCACAGAATCCTGACCCCTGATCCCTGATCCCTGATCCCTTTAAGGTAAAACTAAGGTTCGCAGTGTATCATGCATTTGAATACTGAAAAAGGAGGCATTCCTATGAAATACCGTACTCTGCTTCGCTCGCTTGTGGCGGTTTTGGCGGTGCTGGCGATGCTGGGCACGCTGCTGCCGGCGGGCGTGCTGGCGGCGGAGCCTGGCTATGTCAGCGGGGCGACGCTCAGCTTCACCGACAGCGGCATCACCGAGACCGTTCTCGGCAGCGGCTACACGCTCAGCGGCACGACCCTGTCCATCACGGCAGCCGGCGTCTACACCGTCACCGGCAGCTGCGCCGAGGGCAATATCGTTGTGAAGAAGGGCGTCACCGGCGTGGTGCTGATCCTGCAGGATCTGGATCTGGCCTGCTCCACCACCGCGCCGCTGGCCTGCAACAAGACCACCGAAACCACGCTCTTCATCTCCGGCACCGTCACGCTGACGGACAAGGAGGACCCGGCCAACGAGACCTCCACAGACACCGCCGTGGCCGACGCCTTTGAGGGCGCGGCGATCAAGGTCAAGTCCGGCGCGGCGCTTAAGATCGAGGGCGACGGCATCCTGACCGCCGACGGCAGCGCCTGCAAGAACGGCATCAAGGGCGGCGCGGCCTCTGTGATCACGGTGGATGCGACCACCGGCTGGATCTACATCAAGGCTGCCAACAATGGCCTGGCATCCGACGGCGAGGTGATCGTCAACAACGGCACGCTGGACATCACCGCGGGCAACGAGGGCATCAAGTCCGAGCCCGACGAGGGCGACACCGAGTCCAAGGGAGAAATCACGATCAACGGCGGCTATTTTACAATCAACGCCGGGTCTGACGGCATCCAGGCGGCAAACCTGATCACGATCAACGGCGGCCAGTTTACGATCAACGCCCAGCGGGACGGCATTCAGTCCAACGGCAACCTCGTGATCTCCGACGGCAGCTTCTCGATCACCACATTCGGCGGCTACAACGCCTCGGGCTTCAACTCCGACACCATGAGCTGCAAAGGCCTCAAGGCCTCGAGCAGCGACGACACCGTGGAAAACGCCACGAATACCATCACGATCACCGGCGGCAGCTTTGAAATCTCCACCGGCGACGACGCCGTCCACTCCGACGGGTATATCTGCATCACCGGCGGCAGCTTTGAAATCTCCACCGGCGACGACGGCGTCCACGCCGACAGCGAGCTGCACCTGGGCTCCGCCACCGGCCAGACCCGCGACCCGGATATCAAGGTGGCGACCAGCTATGAGGGCCTGGAGGCCGGCAACCTGTTCATCTACGGCGGCCGTTATTACGTGGCGGCCAGCGACGACGGCATCAACGCCGCCGGCGGTACGAGCAGCGACGACCACTTCAACCCCTGGAATCCCGGCGGCCCCGGCAGCGGCTGGGGCGGAGGCGGCGGACAGACCGCCGGCGACTACTCCATCAACATCTCCGGCGGCATCGTCTACGTCAACTGCAACGGCGACGGCCTGGACTCCAACGGCAACCTGAATCTGACCGGCGGCATGATTGAGGTCTGGGGCCAGTCCAACGCGGACAACGAGCCGCTCGACTGCGACGGCACGCTGACCGTCAAGGGCGCGACCGTGTTCGCCGCCGGCAGCCGCGGCATGGGTTATCCCAGCCCCAAAAACAGCCAGACCTACAAGAACTACACCAACTCTGTCACTTTCGGCCGGATCGTGACGATCAAGAACGGCAGCACGGTGGTCTATCAGACCGTCGCGCCGAAAAACGCACAGTTCGTGTTCTATTCCAGCCCGGATATGTCCACGTCCTGGACCTGCACGGCGGCAACCGGCAGCCTCAGCTGCTCGAATGACGGCAAGTGCGGCAGCTTTGCACACAGCTGGAACTCCGGCGTCGTGACGACGGAACCCACGACCGAGTCCACCGGCATCCTGACCTTTACCTGCACGCTCTGCGGCGCACAGGAGACGCAGACCATTCCCAAGCTGAAGGCCGCGCCGGCAGAGGACCCCGAAGACCCGGACGAGCCGATCGTGGAGCCGGACGAGGGCTTCCCGGTCACCTTTGTGACCGACGCGGGCAGCACGCTCTCGGTCTATGCCACGCAGGATGTGACCGCCGACGCGATCCTGACCGTTGATGCAGACAGCAGCGATGCGGACGTGTCCCGGTCAAGCGCCACCGGCGAACCCGACAGCACCGGCGACGGCCAGGTGAATTTCGTCGTGACCGTGGCAGACGGCTATGAGATGGGCATCGTGAGCGCCACCGAGGGGACCTACAAGAACATCAAGCTGGTCTCCGACGACGGCACGCATTATACCTACCGCGTGACCAAGATCACCGCCGAGACCACCGTCACGGTGCAGACCAAGGAGCTCGGCAGCGAGGACCCGGACGATCCCGACGAGCCGGAGACCGGCTTTGAGGTCACCCTCACCGCGCCGGAGCACGCAGAGCTCCGGGTCTACAACACCCAGAGCATGACCGGCGAGGCGGACGCCGTGATCGCGGCAGGCCAGAGCGGCACCGTGCTGGCCCGCGACACCCAGGGCCTGGCGGACACCAGCGGCAGCGGCCAGGTGAACTTTGTCATCGTGCCCGACGAGGGCTACGAGGTGGACGAGGTCAGTGCGACCGGCAGCTACAAGAACCTCAAGGGCCCCGAGGACACCGGGGTCAAAAACGGCTACCGCGTGACCAAGATCACCGCCGGCGACGTGGCCGTGACCGTGACGGTCAAGCTCATCGAGGACCCGGACAACCCCGATAACCCCGATAATCCCGATAACCCCGATAATCCCGATAACCCCGACAACCCGGACGACCCCGACCCGTTTGAAAATCCCTTTGTCGATGTGGACAAGGGCAGCTATTACTATGACGCGGTCATGTGGGCGGTCAAGGAGGGCATCACAAACGGCACCAGTAAGACCGAGTTCAGCCCCGGCGATCCCTGCACCAGAGCGCAGGTCGTGACCTTCCTGTGGCGTGCCTTCGGAAGCCCCGACAATACCTCGACCGACATGCCCTTCACCGACGTGGCATCCGGCAGCTATTACTATGACGCGGTGGTATGGGCGGTCGGCAGCGGCATCACCAAGGGCACGAGCGCGACGAGCTTCAGCCCGAACGCGTCCTGCACGAGAGGCCAGGTCGTGACCTTCCTGTATCGCGCATCCGGCGAGCCGGAGATCACCACGACCGAGACGCCCTTCACCGATCTGAGCAGCGGCGCGTATTACTATAACGCGGTCCTGTGGGCGGTGGAAAACGGCGTCACAAACGGCAAGACCGCCACGACCTTTGCCCCCGCCGACACCTGCACGAGAGCCCAGATCGTGACCTTCCTCTACCGGGCGCTGGGCGCATCAAGCAACAGCTGAGCCAATCCAAATGACAACAAAGCTGCCCGTTCGCCGAACGGACAGCTTTGCTGTGTTATACAGCAGAAAAAATCAAAAATTTTTTCTACAAATTTGACAAAAATTGTTGACTAATTTCGTTCAATCTGTTATAATACCGCACTGGCGGGTTTGCGCAAATCCATGTGCTTCCCGGGCGCTGGAGGTGCTTGCAATGCTGGACGAACTGAACACCGCAAAGAAGGTCGTCGGCGTCAAGCAGCTCACAAAGGCACTGCGCCGCGGTGAAATCTCCACCGTCTATCTCGCCAAGAATGCCGATCCCATGCTGACCGGGCCGGTGGCCAGGCTTGCCGAGGAAAACGCCGTCGCCGTCCGATGGATCCCCACGATGCGGGAGCTCGGCGCGGCCTGCGGTATCTCCGTCGGGGCCGCCGCAGCCGGCGCGAAGCGATGATCCGGTTGTCCTGAGAAGGAATGCGATACAGAATCTGAACAAGATTCTTCGCTTCGCTCAGAATGACATTCTGAGTGACATTCAGAATGTCATCCCAATGGTTATTTCCGGTAATTCCGGATATAATAGAAAAATCAAAGAAAGGAGAAACAAATGCCTACTTTTAACCAGCTGGTGCGCAAGGGCAGACAGCAGGTGACCTACAAGTCCACCGCTCCCGCTCTGCAGAAGGGTATGAACACCCTCAAGAACCAAACGACCGATCTTTCTTCTCCGCAGAAGAGAGGCGTCTGCACTGCCGTCAGAACGACGACCCCGAAGAAGCCGAACTCCGCGCTGCGTAAGATCGCCCGTGTTCGCCTGACCAACGGATATGAGGTCTCCTCCTATATCCCCGGTGAAGGCCACAACCTGCAGGAGCACTCTGTCGTGCTGATCCGCGGCGGTCGTGTCAAGGACCTCCCCGGTGTGCGTTACCACATCATTCGCGGCACCCTCGATACCCAGGGCGTCCAGGGTCGTATGCAGGCCCGTTCCAAGTACGGTGCAAAGCGTCCCAAGGCTTCCAAGAAGAAGTAAGCCGCATCGCAATCCGATTTGACAATCTGACACTTTTCCTTATGCAAGGAAAGAACCTTGCCATGAGTTTATATAGATAACCTCTGGCAAGCACCGACAAAGGGCGTTGATCCCTTTGAAGTACCTATGAAATCATTATATTATGAAGGAGGGAAGCGAAGTGCCCAGAAGAGGTAATGTTCCTAAGAGAGAAGTTCTCCCGGATCCTATTTACAATTCCGTTCTGGTTACCAAGCTCGTCAACAGCATCATGCTCGACGGCAAGAAGGGCGTTGCCCAGAAGGTCGTTTACGGTGCATTTGAACTTGTTGAGCAGAAGACCGGCAAAAACGGTCTCGAAGCCTTCCAGCAGGCCATGGAGAACATCATGCCTTCCCTGGAGGTCAAGTCCCGCCGTGTCGGCGGTGCGACCTATCAGGTTCCGCTGGAGGTCAAGCCCGATCGCCGTCAGACCCTGGGTCTGCGGTGGATCACCACCTACGCGCGCAAGCGCAGCGAGAAGACCATGAGAGAGCGCCTTGCCGGCGAGATCATGGACGCTTGCAACAACACCGGCGCATCTGTGAAGAAGCGCGAGGATACCCACAAGATGGCAGAAGCCAACAAGGCCTTCTCCCATTTCCGTTGGTAATCAGCCGCCGCACAGATTTTACAAAGGAGCGAAACCATGCCGAGACAATACTCTCTTGAGAATACGAGAAATATCGGCATCATGGCGCATATTGACGCGGGCGTTCTACACCGGCCGCACCTACAAGCTGGGCGAGACCCACGAGGGCACGGCCACGATGGACTGGATGGAGCAGGAGCAGGAGCGCGGCATCACGATCACCTCGGCTGCCACGACCTGCCACTGGCGCGATTGCCGCATCAATATCATCGACACCCCGGGCCATGTGGATTTCACTGTAGAGGTCGAGCGCAGCCTGCGCGTGCTGGACGGTGCTGTCACCGTGCTGTGCGCAAAGGGCGGCGTCGAGCCGCAGACCGAGACTGTCTGGCGTCAAGCCGATAAATACAACGTGCCGAGAATGGTGTACGTCAACAAGATGGACATCACCGGCGCAGACTTCTTCAACGTCCTCAAGATGATGCACGAACGTCTCAAGTGCAACGCCGTTCCCATTCAGCTGCCGATCGGCGCTGAAGCAGACTTCAAAGGCGTCATTGACCTGGTCAAAATGAAGGCAAATGTCTTCTACGACGAGCTGGGTAAGGATGTTCGAGAAGAAGAAATCCCCGCAGATCTCATGGATCTGGCGGAGGAATACCGGGAAAAGCTCATCGACGCCGTCTCCGAAGAGAGCGACGAGATCGCAGAGCTTTACCTGATGGGGGAGGAAATCCCCGAAGAACTCATTCGCAGCGCGATCCGCAAGGCCACCATCGGCGTGCGCATGATCCCTGTCACCTGCGGCACATCCTACCGCAACAAGGGCGTGCAGGAGCTGCTCGACGCGATCGTGGACTATCTGCCCTCGCCTCTGGACATCCCTCCGGTCACGGGCATCAATCCGAAGACCGACGAGGAGACCTCCCGGCCGGCAGACGACAACGCGCCGTTTTCCGCCCTGGCGTTCAAGATCGCAACCGACCCCTTCGTCGGCAAGCTCTGCTTCTTCCGTGTCTATTCCGGCACGCTCGAGAAGGGCAAGACGGTCATGAACTCCACCAAGGGTCAGCGTGAGCGCCTTGGCCGCATCCTGTTGATGCACGCCAACCACCGCGAGGATCTGGAAACGGTGTACTCCGGCGATATTGCTGCCGCGGTCGGTGTCAAGAACACCACCACCGGCGATACGTTCTGCGATGAGAAGCACCCAATCATTCTGGAATCCATGGAATTCCCCGAGCCGGTCATCCGCGTGGCCATCGAGCCCAAGACCAAGGCCGGTCAGGAAAAGCTGGGCATCGCCCTGCAGAAGCTGGCTGAGGAGGATCCGACCTTCAAGACCTACACCGACGACGAAACCGGTCAGACGATCATCGCCGGTATGGGCGAGCTCCATCTGGAGATCATCGTCGATCGTCTTCTGCGCGAGTTCAAGGTCGAGGCCAATGTCGGCGCCCCGCAGGTTGCCTACAAGGAGACCATCCAGGGCAGTGCCGATGTGGATGAACGCTATGCCCGCCAGACCGGCGGCAAGGGCCAGTTCGGCCACGTCAAGATCAAGGTCGAGCCCAACGAGCCCGGCAAGGGCTACGAGTTCGTCAATGCGATCGTGGGCGGCGTGATCCCGAAGGAATTTATTCCGGCGGTCGATCAGGGCATCCAGGGCTCCATGCAGGCGGGCGTGCTCGCCGGCTTCCCGGTCGTGGACGTCAAGGTCACGCTGTACGACGGCTCCTATCACGAGGTCGACTCGTCCGAGCTGGCGTTCAAGATCGCAGGCTCCATGGCCTTCAAGGAGGCCTGCCAGAAGGCAAAGCCCATCGTGCTTGAGCCGATCATGAAGGTCTCGGTCATTACGCCGAACGACTTTGTCGGCACCGTCACCGGCGACATCACCGGCCGGCGCGGCAGCATCACCGGCACTGAGATGAGAAGCGGCGCAACGCAGATTGACGCGCTGGTCCCGCTGAGCAATATGTTCGGCTATGCTACGGATCTGCGCTCGAGAACGCAGGGCAGAGCCAACTATTCCATGGAACCGAGTCATTATGTCCCCCTGCCGAAGGGTTTGCAGGAGGAACTGCTGAGAAAACGCGGCAGATATTAATAAAAAAATGAAAAATGTACTTGTGTTTTTTGAATATATAGTGTAGAATGCAAGTACGAACCGTATTTCTGAATCCCGAAAACATTTACAGGAGGAAATTTTCCAATGGCAAAGCAGAAGTTCGAAAGAAATAAGCCCCATGTAAACATCGGCACCATCGGCCACATCGACCATGGCAAGACCACCCTGACCGCGGCCATCACCAAGTACCTGGCCATGAAGGGCGGCGCCGAATACACCGACTACTCTTCCATCGACAAGGCTCCGGAAGAGAGAGAGCGCGGCATCACCATCAACACCGCTCACGTTGAGTACGAAACCGAGAAGCGTCACTACGCCCACGTTGACTGCCCGGGTCATGCTGACTACATCAAGAACATGATCACCGGCGCTGCGCAGATGGACGGCGCCATCCTGGTTATCGCTGCTTCCGACGGCCCCATGGCTCAGACCAAGGAGCACCTGCTGCTGGCCCGCCAGGTGAACGTGCCTTCCGTGCTCGTTTTCCTGAACAAGGTTGACCAGGTCGACGACGAAGAGCTGCTCGAGCTCGTCGAGATGGAAGTCCGCGAGACCCTCGACTTCTACGGCTTCCCCGGCGACGACACCCCGATCATCCGCGGCTCTGCTCTGAACGCTCTGGTCAGCGAGTCCACCGATCCCGACGCCCCCGAGTACGCCTGCATCAAGGAGCTCATGGACGCTGTCGACGAGTGGATCCCCACTCCCGACCGCAAGGAAGACCTGCCCTTCCTGATGCCCGTTGAGGACGTCTTCACCATCTCCGGCCGTGGCACCGTCGCTACCGGTCGTGTCGAGCGTGGTATCATCAAGAAGATGGAGCCCGTTGAGATCGTGGGCCTCTCCGAAGAGAAGCGCTCCACCGTCGTGACCGACATCGAGATGTTCCACAAGCTGCTTGACTTCGCTCAGGCTGGCGACAACATCGGCGCTCTGCTCCGCGGCGTGGACAAGAAGTCCATCGAGCGTGGCCAGGTTCTGGCTAAGCCCGGCTCCATTCATCCCCACACCAAGTTCACCGGTCAGGTTTACGTCCTGAAGAAGGAAGAGGGCGGCCGTCACACCCCGTTCTTCAACAACTATCGTCCCCAGTTCTACTTCCGTACCACCGACGTCACCGGCATCATCACCCTGCCCGAGGGCGTTGAGATGTGCATGCCCGGCGATAACGTCGACATGAAGGTTGAGCTGATCACCCCCATCGCCATCGAGAAGGGCCTCCGCTTCGCTATCCGTGAAGGCGGCCGTACCGTCGGTTCCGGCGTTGTCATCGAGATCAGCGAGGACTGATTTCAGGTTGAATAACTGAAAAACAAAAATGACTTCCCGAACACGGGAAGTCATTTTTGTTTGTATTCAGTGGAACGTAGCGCGGGCAATCTGCCCGCAAAACCTGCAATGACGCAAAACGGTATTTGGATGCGGGCAGATTGCCCGCGCTGCATACGAGTTCACCTCACGAGGTATTGGAATGCATCGATCCGAACCGCACCCAGGGCTTTGACTTTGTTGACGCTCTCTTGCTGCTGTTCTACCGTATTGAAATCGGGGATCAGCGGCACGCGAACGGTGACCTTTTCCGGATCAAAGTGCTGAAAAAGCCATACAAGGTTTTCCAGGGCAGGCGAGAGGTCTGCGCCGGTATAGCGCTTGTAGATCTCCGGGTCGGTGGACTTGATATCCACGATAAAGCTGTCGAAGATCTTTGCAGCGCGCACGACAGCTTCTTTCGGCACATGCAGGCAGGTCTCTGCACAGAGCTTCCAGTCCGGACACAAAGGACGGAACGCTTCGTAAAAATCCATATGGAGCAGCGCCTCGCCGCCGCCGAAGGTGATCCCGCCGCCGGTGGCGCGAAAATACAGATCGTCGATCTTCACGCGCGCATAGAGCTGCGCGGGCGTGACCGGCTTCGGCGCTTTTTGCAGCACGTCCCGATTGATGCAGTACCGGCATCGGAGCGGACAGCCGGCGCCGGCCACCAGGGTGGTCACGCCGGCGCCGTCTACCTCCATGCGGTGCCGCACGATGCCCAGCAGCGGATACTCAGCCGGCATTGCTTCCGCTCTCCGGCTCAAGCACGATGGGCTCGGTGGGCAAAATGTACGTGGGCTCAGGGTCGATCAGCTCGCCTTCGATCGGCATGATGGGCAGCTCATTCTCCTCCGGCTCGTAAACCACGTCGCCCTCGAGCTCGTACGGTTCCTCACTCTCGGTGGGGCAGTCCGCCGGTACGATGCCCACGGGATCGTATTCGATTTCGCCCATAACATACTCGCCCGGAATTTCATCGCCCGGGTCGAGCTGCGGTGTGGTGGTAGCGGGGTCCGCGTCGATCTGCGCGCCGGGGCCGGTGCTGCCGGGCACGCAGCCGCTGGCAAAGCTCAGGCTGGCGGCCAACGAGGCGACCGCAACGGCCTTTCCCAGCGCCTTCCGCTTTTCCAGCTCCCGCTCGAGATAGCGCAGCTCTGATTCACACTTTGGGCAGGTGCCGCTGCACTCGCCCTGATAGCTGCACTCGCGCGTCACGTAAGGGATGTCGTTTTCGTCGGCGATCTTCTGCCGGATTTCCTTGAGAATCTTGCATTTGTTCTTACCACGCATGGCAATCCCTCCTTTTTTATACTAGAATGCAATAAACAATAGCTGAACATGCCAAGCCCACTTGGCTTGGCATCTGCGGCGTTCGCCGCAGGCAATAAAACGATTCAATCGTTTTATTGCAGTTCAGTATTATAGCAATTAGACGAAGCGGCCCCGGATTTTGTTCCGGATTTATTATTTTTCTACCAGCGCCAGGAACAGATCGACGCGCTCCTTGAAGATCTCCAGGCTGCTGCGCCAGAAGTTCACGTCGGTGAGGTCGATGTCGGCGAGCTTTGCCACGTCCTCGCAGCTTGCCACGCTCGTGGCCTTGAGGAGCTTACGGTACTTGGGCAGGAAGGCCTCGCCCTCCTTGCGGTACTGAGCATACAGGCCCGCGGCGAACAGGCCGCCGAAGGCGTAGGGGAAGTTATAGAAGCTCAGGCCGGAGCTGTAATAGTGGCTCTTGCAGACCCACATGAAGGGGTGCAGGGTCTCGGGATCGACGCCGTCGCCATAGCCGCGCAGCTGTGCCTCGTGCATCATCTTGCACAGCTCGTCCGGGAAGGCGAAGCCGGTCTGCGCCCGCTCAAAGACCGCGGTCTCGAACAGGTAGCGGGAGAGGATGTCGCACATGATCTGGGTGGTATCCTGCAGCTGGCTCTCCACCAGGCCCAGCTTGACCTCGGGATCGGTCGCCTCGGCGATTGCCGCGTTCATGATGACGGTCTCGTTGAAGGTCGAGGCGGTCTCGGCCACAGGCATGGTGTAGTCCATGTTCAGCGGCTTGTGGTCCTCGATCATCATGCCGTGATAGGCGTGGCCCAGCTCATGGGCGAGGGTCACGATGTCGCCGAAGGCGCCGTCAAAATTCGTCAGCACGCGGCTCTGCTTGATCCACGGGGTGTTGGCGCAGAAGGCGCCGCCCGTCTTGCCGGCTCTGGGGTAGAAGTCAATCCAGCTCTCGTCAAAGGCCCGCTCCATCATGTCGGCCATGTCCGGCGCGAAGGGACGGAAGTGGGCAAGCAGGTAGTCCTTGGCGTCCTCCACGGTGTAGCTGGCGGTGTTCTTGCCCATGGGCGCGAACAGATCCCACCACTTGAGGCCGCCCTCGTAGCCCAGGGCCTTGGCCTTGGCCTTCAGGTAGGTCCAGAAGACGGGCAGGTACTCCTCCAGCGCCTGGAGCATGGCGTCGAGCGTGGCCTTCTGCAGGCGGCTCTGGCGCAGGGTCATCTCGAGCGGCGAGCCGCCCTTGCGCAGCTCACATTCGGTGTTGACCTGCTGCTTGAGGCTGTTGAGCGCGAAGCACACGCCGTCCTTGATCTTCTCGTAGCAGGCGACCTCGGCGTCGTAGGCGTCCTTGCGGACCTGCGGGTCCGGATCGTAGGCCAGGTTGCGCACGGCGCTCAGCGGCAGCTTCTCGCCGCGGTAATCGGCCGTGACGGTGGAGGTCATATAGCTCTGCAGCTGCTCCCAGGCTCTGCCGCCGGAGAGGTTCATCTTCGCCAGGGCCTCCTCGACCTTCTCATCGAGCGTGTAGGCGGCCTGCTGCTTCTTCTCGTGCAGCAGGAAGCTGTAATCCTGCAGGAACGGATCGGCGGCGATCAGCTCATCGAGGTTCTCCGTTCTGCCGATGAAGGCCTGCAGCGCGGCGTCGGCGGCGCTGATATCGGCCAGCTGAGACTCCACGGCGGAGGCGGCTGCAATGGCCTCGCCGTCGGCGGTGTTGACGCTGTAGCGCAAAGAGGCGTACTCCATGAGCGGCATGCCCACGGCCATCAGCTCCTCCTGCAGTGCCAGACCCTTGTGGATCGTTGCACCGCGGTCAGCCTCATCGAGAGCGCCTGCAAAGGCATTGTATTGCTGGATCAGATCCGTCAGCTTCGCCCGGTCGGCAGCGTACTTCGGATCGTCAAAGCCGGTATACATCGGAGAGAGATCCCACTCTTTGTTCATAACAAAATCCTCCTTGGTTCGTTTATGCTGCCACTTTACCATGTTTGCGGCGTTGTGTCAAGAAATCCAGAAAATCTTTCCGGGTTTACCGCTGATCGTCGGAAAAGACTTGCATTTTTCGACATAGTTCGCTATGATAAACAAAATGCATTGTATGGGATATTCTTACCGCATATCTCACATACTACCGGCGGAACAGAAGGTGAGTAGAATGGAACAAAATACGCTGCATGCGCTGCTCTCGGCGTTGCAGGAACCGGCGTTCATCGCAGAGAACCAGGCGGTAAAGGCCGGCAACGAGGCCTTTCATGCGCTGCACATTGCGGACGGAACGCCGCTTTCCGCATTCTTCACAGCACCGCAGGGGCCGCTGGGCGGGGAGCCCTTTGACTGCACCGTCGGCGCAGAGCACTTCCGCGCCAGCGTGGTGCCACTCGATAGCGCCGTGCTCTATATTCTCCGGCCGCCGGCCGATCAGATTTCGACCCACATTCTTGCCCACAGCGCCAAGCGCCTGCGCGCCGTGCTGCAGCAGATGTACAGCGCGCTCGATACGCTGGATCTGCAGCTGCTGGAGGGTGATGAAAAGTCGGAGGCGTCCATGTGCTCGCTGCTGCAGGGCGTGTTCCGGCTCGAGCGGATGGCGAACAACCTCGAGTATCTGCAGCGCCTGAGCAGCGGCGAATACAAGCTGCGGCTTCTTCGTATGGACCTGTATGCCGAGCTTCGGCAGCTGCTGGAAAAAGCCGAATCGCTGCTGCGGGAGGCAAAGATCGAGCTGCGCTGGAGCTTGCCGAGCGGCGCGTTTCAGGGCAGCATGGACCGAAGCCTTCTGTCGCTGGCGGTCTGGAATCTGATCGCCAACGCCGCAGCCAACGCAGGCGGCGGCACGGTGCGGGTGGAGGTCGAGCGCGTCCGGCTGACCCGGCTGCGCATCAAGGTGACCGACAGCGGCCAAAGCATCTCCAGCGCGCAGCTGCCCAACCTGATGCAGCGCTACAGCGTGCCCGCGGAGGAGGCCGTGGAGCAGCCGGGCGTCGGCGCGGGACTGAGCCTGGTCCGCGCCGTGGCACAGCGCTTCGGCGGCAGCCTTGCGATCTCCGTGGAGCCCGGCGGGGCCACGACAGCCGCCATTGTGCTCGACACCGGCCTGCCGGCCGATCCCACCCTGCACAGCGACGTTGCCGTCTTCGCCCGCAGCCTGGACGAGGGCCTGGTCGGCCTGTCCGACGTGCTGCCGAGAACCATCTACGACCGCCGCGATATTCTCTCATAACGAAAAAACCCATTCCCAAAAAGCGGGAATGGGTTCTTCATTTATCGCTTCAGATAGGCCAGGTAGCCCTCAAGGATCAGGCTGGCGGCCACGGCGTCCACCGTGTTCTTGCGCTTTTTTCCGTGGTAGCCGCTCTCAGAGAGAATGTTGTGGGCCTCCACGGTCGTCCTGCGCTCGTCCCAGAGGGCGACCTCCATCCCGACAGCCTCAGAGAGCCGGGCGGCAAAGTCGCGATAGAGCGCAGCCCTGGGGCCCTCAGAGCCGTCCATGTTCCGCGGGAAGCCCATGACCAGCCGCTCCGCGCCGCTTTCCTTTTGGAGCTTGACCAGTTCTTCAATCGTTTTCTCGGGCCGGCGGCTGTGGATCACCGTGGTGCTGCCCACGATGCTGCCGCTGAGGTCCGAGACGGCAACGCCGGTTCTCGCGTCGCCGTAATCGATCGCCATGACCCGCATACTCAGGCCTTGAGTGCGCGCACGAAGGCGGCGGGGTCTGCAGCATTGAAGTACGCGCTGCCGGCCACAAGCACGTTGGCGCCGTTGTCCCGGCAGATCTTGCCGGTGTCGGGCTTGATGCCGCCGTCCACCTCGAGCTCGCAGCCGGGGTTGCGCTCGTCGATCCAGCCGCGGATCGTGTGGAGCTTGGGCATCATGTCGTACATGAAGCTCTGGCCGCCGAAGCCCGGCTCCACGGTCATGACCAGAATGAGGCTGCACAGCTCCAGGAAGGGGAGAACGGCCTCGGCAGGCGTCTTGGGCTTGACGGAAATGGCCGCCCGGACGCCGGCGGCGCGGATCAGCTCCAGGGCTTTGCGGGTGTTTTCCTCGGTGTCGGCCTCGACGTGGATGGTCAGAATATCGGCGCCCGCCTGGCAGAAGCGTTCGACATAGCGGATGGGCCGGTCGATCATCAGATGCACGTCCAGCGGCAGGGGAGAGATCTTCTTGATTGCGGCCACCACCGGCAGGCCGATGGAGATGTTCGGCACAAAGTGACCGTCCATCACGTCCACATGGACATAGTCCGCCCCGGCGGGTCCCAGCGCCCGGATGTCCCGCTCGAGATTGACAAAGTCGGCGGACAAAATCGAAGGTGCAATTTTCGTCATAAAAATAACTCCTTGCGTTTCATTTTTTATTTATTATAACGCAGATGTGGTTTATCGTCAACTTTGCACTTTACAAAAAACGAAAAAAACGTTAGAATAGGAAAAAATGAAACGCAAGGAGAGAGCTATGGATTACGAAAAACTCGCGGAGCTGCTGTTTCCGCATGTCACCTTAACGCCTGAGGATCTGGAACAACGCTATCCGCCCCGCACGCTCAAGGAGGGCGCGAGAGTCACCCGCTTTGCCCCCAGCCCCACGGGCTATCTGCACGTGGGCGGTCTGTTCGGCGCGCTGACCGACGTGATGGTCGCAAAAATCTCCGGCGGCGTGAGCTACCTGAGAATCGAGGACACCGACAAGAAGCGCGAAATTGACGACGGCGTGAGCGCCATCATCGAGGGCTTCGACGCCTTCGGCGTCCGCTTTGACGAGGGCGTCACCGGCTTTGGCACCGAAAAAGGCGCGTATGGCCCCTATACCCAGTCCAAGCGCGTGGAGATCTATCACATCGTTGCAAAGGACCTGGTCCGCAAGGGCCTGGCCTATCCCTGCTTCTGCACCGCCGAGGAGCTCACGCAGCTGCGCGAGCAGCAGGAGAAGGAGGGCGCGCTGATCCGCGGCTACTTCGGCAAATACGCCCGCTGCCGCGCGCTGTCGCTCGAGCAGATCGAAGAAAAGCTGGCCCAAGGCAAGCCCTATGTACTGCGCTTCCGCTCGGACGGCAGCGAGGACAAGCGCATCGTCTTTGAGGATCTGATCCGCGGCAAGATCGAAATGCCGGAAAACATCATCGACGAGGTGCTCCTCAAGTCCGACGGCATCCCGACCTACCACTTTGCCCACGTCTGCGACGACCACTTCATGCGCACGACCCACGTCATCCGCGCCGAGGAGTGGCTCTCCTCCGTGCCCAAGCACCTGGCCATGTTCCGCGCCTGCGGCTACAAGCCGCCCAAGTACGTGCATACCGCGCAGGTCATGAAGCTCGACGACGAGACCGGCGACAAGCGCAAGCTCTCCAAGCGCAAGGACCCCGAGGCCGCGGTCAGCTATTTTGTGGAAAAGGGCTTCCCCAAGGAGAGCCTGATCGAGTACCTTCTGACACTGCTCAACTCCAACTTTGAGGACTGGCGCAGAGCCAATCCCAAGGCCGATGCGATGGACTTCCCCTTCAACCTCAAGAAGATGGGCGCCAGCGGCTGCCTGTTCGACCTGGCCAAGCTGACCGACGTGAGCAAGAACGTCATCAGCCACATGGACGCAGGGACCGTCTATGCGCGCATCGCCGCCTGGGCAAAGGACTACGCCCCGGACTTCTGGGCGCTCTTTACGAGGGACCCCGCGTACTCCACCGCAATTCTGAACATCGACCGGGACGTGCCCAAGCCCAGAAAGGATCTGGCCAAGTGGGAGGAGGCCCCGGGCTATCTCAGCTATTTCTTCGATGAGACCTTCGTCCCGGAGAACGCGCTGCCGGAGAAGATCGCCAGGGAGGACGCCAGGGCAATCCTGGAGGCTTACTGCAAGATCTACGATGAGAACAAGCCCAAGGATGAGTGGTTCTCCTGCGTCAAGTCCATCTGCCCGGACCTCGGCTTCTGCCCGGAGGTCAAGGAGTATAAGAAGAACCCCGAGAACTGGAAGGGCCATGTGGGCGATGTGTCCACCGTCATCCGCGTGGCGGTCACCGGCCGGACCAACACCCCGGATCTGTGCACCATCATGCAGTGCCTGGGAAGAGATCGCGTCCTGGGCCGCATCCGCGCCTTTGCCGCAAGTCTTTGACCGAAACCACAGAAAAAATCCCGGAAAAAGCAAAAAAACACTTGCTTTTTCCGGGAATCTGTGCTAAAGTATAGCGGTCTGTGAATGGAGTGGTCCTCTGGCACGCCGGCGCGAGCGCGCAGCGGCATTTCCTGTGCCATGAACACCCAAATAATAAGGAGGACAAAACTATGGATCTCGTAAAGGCTCTGACCAGCCAGTACATGAAGGAAGAGCTCCCCGTTGTTCGTGTGGGCGACACCGTTCGTGTGCATGTCAAAATCAAAGAAGGCTCTCGTGAGAGAGTTCAGGTGTTCGAGGGCACCGTCATTGCCAAGAAGCATGGCGGCATCGAAGAGAGCTTCACCGTCCGCCGCCTCAGCTACGGCGTGGGCTGCGAAAAGGTGTTCCCCATCCATGCACCCAACATCGTGAAGGTCGAAACCGTCCGCAGAGGTAAGGTTCGCAGAGCGAAGCTGTACTATCTCCGCGATCGTCTCGGCAAGGCTGCAAAGGTCAAGGAGCTGGTGTAATCCACCAGATCACGAGCCTGTGGATCTCCACAGGCTCGTTTCCTTTTTTCTGCACCTTTTTCAATATTTCCCGTATACTGGAATACCTGACGAACGGAGGTCATCGGTATGCGGTTTTTGTTTGGAATCATGCTGCCGTTTCTGGGAACGGCCCTGGGCGCAGCTGCAGTGTACTGCATGCCGCGCATGCGCTCGGTCCGGGTGCATGGGGCGCTGGCCGGCTTTGCCGCGGGGGTCATGACCGCAGCCTCGGTCTGGAGCCTTTTGATTCCCGCCATCGAGCAGTCCGGGGGTCTTGGCGCGTTTTCCTTTGTCCCGGCGGCCGTCGGCTTCTGGGCCGGCTGCCTGCTGCTTCTGGGGTTGGACCGATGGTCTGAGCGCATCGCGGCGGAGGATTTTTCCGGCGTGGACGGCGGCACGAAAAAGATGCTGCTGGCGATCGTCATCCACAACATCCCGGAGGGGATCGCTGTGGGCGTGGGCTTTGCAGGCGCACTGGCAGGCAGCCCGGGCATCTCGCTGGCGGCGGCCATGGCGTTGTCGTTCGGCATCGCGGTGCAGAATCTGCCGGAGGGCGCCATCGTTTCCATGCCCCTGCATGCCTCCGGCATCTCCCGGCCCCGGGCCTGTCTGCTTGGCGCGCTCTCCGGGGCAGTGGAGCCGCTGGGCGCGGCGCTGACGCTGCTCTGCGCCCGGATCATGACGCCGGTTTTGCCCTATCTTCTGAGCTTTGCGGCCGGGGCTATGCTGATCGTGGTAGCGCAGGAGCTCTGTCCGGCGATTGCCAAAGACAAAAGCGGCCGCGCCGCGCTGCTCTTTTCCCTGGGCTTTACCCTGATGATGGCCCTGGATGTGGCGCTCGGATGACAAATAATCTCGGCGCTGCGCCGGTATTTGACAAAACCCAAGCATGCAAAGCGATATAATAAGTCCGCACAGAAACCGCTGTGCGGGCTGATTTTTTACTTAGGAGGAATGAAATTGAACGTGACAAGCTACGTGCAGGACAAGCACATGACGCTTGTGCTCTCGGGCGAGATCGACCACCACGCCGCCCGGCAGGTCATGGCGCAGATCACGGCGAAGCTCGACGCCTATCTGCCCACCGAATTGGAGCTGGACTTCGGCGAGGTGAGCTTCATGGACTCGAGCGGCATCGCAGTCGTTATCCACACCCTGCGCGCCATGCGGGAGTTGGAGGGCCGTTTGGTTCTGACGAATATCCCGCCGCAGCCCCTGAAGGTGCTGCAGGCGGCCGGCATCGGGCGGCTGACCGAGCTGACGGAGAGGAGCGCCGTATGAACGTTGAAAACGAGGTGCTGCTGAAATTCCCGAGCAAATCCAAGAACGAGGGCTTTGCCCGCTCCGCCGCGGCGGTCTTTGCCGCGCAGCTCGACCCCACCATGGACGAGCTGGGAGACATCAAAACCGCGGTCTCCGAGGCCGTGACCAACTGCATCGTCCACGCCTACCCCGACTCCATCGGCGAGATCACGATGAAGCTGCGCCAGCTGCCGGATCATGTGCTGGAGATCACCGTCAAGGACCAGGGAAGGGGCATTGAGGACGTCGCAAAGGCCAGGCAGCCGCTGTTCACCACCGGCGGCGAGGAGCGCTCCGGGATGGGCTTTACGATCATGGAGAGCTTTATGAACGAGCTGCGGGTGAAATCCGTGCCGGGCAGGGGCACGAGCGTGCGGATGCGCAAACGGATCGTCAGCCGGGGAGAGGCGCTTGGACATCGAGCTGCTGATTGAGCGCAGCCAGGCCGGCGACAGCGCGGCGAAGCAGCGCCTGGTCGAGGAAAACGCCGGGCTGATCTGGTCGGTCGCCAGGCGCTACTTTGGCCGCGGGGTGGAGAAGGAGGATCTCTATCAGCTCGGCTGCCTGGGCTTTCTCAAGGCGGTCGAGGGCTTCGATCCGGCCTTCGGCACGCGCTTTTCCACCTATGCCGTGCCGAAAATCGCCGGAGAGATCCTGCGCTTCCTGCGAGACGACGGCACCGTCAAGGTCAGCCGGACGCTCAAGGAGCGGGCCCTGCAGATCCGCCGGGCGCGGCAGGCACTGACCGGGCAGCTCGGCAGAGAGCCCAGCGTCACGGAGCTGGCAGCAGAGCTTGATCTCACGCCGGAGGAGCTGGCCGAGGCCGAGAGCGCGACCGGCGCTGCCGAATCCATCCAGCAGCCGGCCGGGCAGGAGGGCTTCACGCTCGAAAACGTGCTCACAGACACCCGCCTGGAGGACGAGATGGTGGAGCATCTGGCGCTGCGGCAGGCGGTCTCGCGGCTGCCGGACCGGCTGCGCCAGCTGATCGGCCTGCGCTACTACCACGGCCTGACACAGCAGAAGACTGCCGAGATCCTGGGCGTGTCCCAGGTGCAGGTTTCGCGCCTGGAGAAGCGGGCGCTTGCGGAATTGAGAAAATTTCTCTGACCCTCTTTATTTTCCGGAAGTTTTCATGTAAAATAGGTCGAAAACGAAAAACAGAAAGCAGAAAGACCATGAATCAGGAATATGAAACCAGATATTTGAAGGCCAGAAGGGCCGTGATCGCGCAGGCCTTCCGGGACCTGAACGACAGCCAGCAGCAGGCGGTGCTTACGACCGAGGGCCCCCTGCTCCTGCTGGCCGGCGCCGGCAGCGGCAAAACCACGGTGCTGGTCCACCGGATCGCCAACCTCATGCGCTACGGCAGCGCATCAGATTCAAATGAGATCCCGGACTACATTACAGAGCAGGACGTGGAGACGCTGGAGGCGTTTTTGCAAAGCGGCCAGCCCGCCACGCCGGACATTGACGCGCTGTGCACGCTCCACCCGGTCAATCCCTGGAACATCATCGCGATCACGTTCACCAACAAGGCCGCAAACGAGCTGAAAAACCGCCTCGAGCGGATGCTGGGCACGGCTGCGCTGGATGTGTGGGCGATGACCTTCCACTCCGCCTGCTGCCGCATCCTGCGGCGGGAGATCGACCGGCTGGGCTACGACGCCCGCTTCACGATCTACGACACGGCTGACTCCGAGCGGGTCATGAAGGACGTGTGCCGGGATCTGCACATCGACGAGAAGACCCTGGCCCCGCGCTTCATCCTCAACCGCATCAGCAAGGAGAAGGATCTGCAGCGGGGACCGAAGGAGGTCGCCGAAAGCGCCGCCGGCTCGGGCGATTACCGCGCCGAGCTGATCGCCAAGGCCTATGCCGAGTATCAGCGCCGCCTGCGGGAGGCCAACGCCCTGGACTTTGACGACATCATCCTGCGCACCGTCGAGCTGCTGCAGCAGTTTGACGAGGTCCGGGAGTTCTACCAGCGAAAATTCCGCTACATCCTCATCGACGAGTATCAGGACACGAACAATCTGCAGTACCAGCTGGCCGCGCTGCTGGCCGGCCGCTGGGAGAACATCTGCGTCGTGGGCGACGACGACCAGAGCATCTACAAATTCCGCGGCGCCACGATCGACAACATTCTGAACTTTGAACACCAGTTTCAGGGCGCCAAGGTGATCCGGCTCGAGCAGAACTACCGCTCGACCCAGGCCATCCTGGACGCGGCCAACGCGGTCATCCGCAACAACCGCGCGAGAAAGGGTAAGAAGCTCTGGACGCAGAACCCCGCCGGCGAGCGCATCACGGTCTACGAGGCGATGAACGAATCGGCGGAGGCCAACTTTGTGGCCGACCGGATCTTCAGCCTGCGAAAAACCGCGGAATACAAGGATTTTGCGGTGCTCTACCGCACCAACGCGCAGTCCAACGCAATCGAGCGCTCCTTCAAGGCCAACGGCATCCCGTATCGCATCATCGGCGGTACGCGCTTCTATGACCGGTTGGAAATCAAGGACATGACCGCGTATCTGTGCCTGATCAACAACCGCGCCGACGATCTGCGGCTGCTTCGCATCATCAACAACCCCGCACGCGGCATCGGCACAAAGACGCTGGAGATGGTGCAGCGCCTGGCCTCGGCGCGCGGCGTGCCCCTGTATGAGATCATCTCTCACGCGGGTGACTATCCCGCGCTGGAAAAGTCGGCAGGGAAGCTCCTGGGCTTCTCGGCCATCATCGAGGACTGCGCGGCCCTGCTGCAGACCAGCCGCCTGCCGGACTTCTACGACACGCTGCTCATCAAGAGCGGCTACGCTGCCATGCTGAGCCAGAAGGGCGACATCGACAGCCGCACGCGGCTGGAGAATATCCAGGAGCTTCGCTCGTCGCTGGTGGGCTACGAGGAGAATCACCCGGAGGACGCCAGCCTCGCGGGCTTCCTCGAGGAGGTCGCGCTCTACACCGACATCGAGCAGTACGACAAGGACGCCGACGCCGTGGTCATGATGACCATGCACGCGGCCAAGGGCCTGGAATTTCCGCACGTGTTCCTCGTGGGTATGGAGGAGGGCCTGTTTCCGAGCCTTCGCTGCATCGGCGAGCCCGACGAGATGGAAGAGGAACGACGGCTTTGCTACGTGGCCATCACCAGAGCCAAGCAGACGCTGTGCCTGAGCTTTGCCGATCAGCGCATGCTCTACGGCCACACCAACACCAACCGCGTCTCGCGCTTTGTCGAGGAGATCCCGCCCGAGCTGCTCGACCGGCAGGGCATGGCCATGCCGTCTTACATGAATTACGGCGGCTACGGCACATCGCCGCGGCCGGGCCGGACGGAAAACAGTTCCCGACAGAGCTGGAGCGAAGCGCCCAGGCAGAGCGCGCCCAGACGGACGCAGCCGCCGATCCAGAGCGCCAAGGCCGCCGCGCCGCTGCCGAAGCTGCAGCCGGGCATGATGGTCGAGCACAAGTCCTTTGGCCAGGGCATGGTGATCTCCGTGCTTCCCATGGGCAACGACGCGCTGCTTGAGATCGCCTTTGACCGCGTCGGCACCAAGCGCCTTATGGCGCGAACCGCCATGGCGCATATGAGTGTTCTGTAGAAGCATGATTTGATCAGACACGCATATCATATTCTGGGGTGGTGCTATGAACCTCAGAAAACGGAGACGGCGGCGCAGGCTGCTGCTCATGTTCCTGCTGCTGGCTGTGGGCGCGGTGCTGCTGATCCGGCTGCGCTACTGGCCGCTCATCCGCACTCTGGTCGCCGTGCAGGTGGACAATGCCGCCTCCGGGCTGATCGTGGACGCAATCAACGAGCAGATCGACGCCGGCAGCATCCAATACGAAAACATCATCACGCTGCAAACCGACGAAACAGGCCGCGTGAGCGCCCTCAAGACCAATCTGGCCGAGGTCAACCGGCTCAAGGCCGACATCATCCGCTCGATCGGCGCGCGCCTGCAGGAGCAGAGCGTGGAGACGCTCAGCGTGCCCATCGGAAACGTGCTTGCGCCGACGCTGCTGTCCGGCGTGGGCGGCTATGTGCCGGTGCGCGTGCGGGCGCTTCGGACCTCCGGGGCGGAGCTAGTCAGCGAGTTTTCCCAGGCGGGCATCAACCAGACGCTGCACCAGCTCAGTCTCGACGTGAAGATCCACGTCGTTGTGCTCACGCCGGCGGGCGAGCTGAGCGTGCCCTGCCACGTGGAGATGGTCATTGCCCAGACGGTCCTGCTGGGCGAGGTGCCGCAGACGCTCATCAATATCACAGGAGAATAGATATGGACGCAAGAGAAGAAATCAGACAGTTGACCGAGGAACTCAACGAGGCGAACTACCGCTACTATGTGCTGGACGATCCCACCATGCCGGACTTTGAATACGACCGGAAGCTGCGCCGGCTGGAAAATCTGGAGGCCGAGCACCCCGAGCTCAAGGCGGCCGATTCTCCCACGCAGCGCGTCGGCGGGCAGGCGCTGAGCCAGTTCGAGAAGGTGACCCACGCCGTGCCGCTCGAGAGCCTGCAGGATGTGTTTTCCATTGACGAGCTGCAGGAATTTGACGACCGCGTCCGCGAGGCCGTGGACACGGTGGAATACTCCGTCGAGCCCAAGGTCGACGGGCTTTCGGTGGCGCTGGAGTACATTGACGGCGTCTTTGTCCGCGGCGCGACCCGGGGCGACGGCCTGATCGGCGAGGACGTGACGGAGAATCTGCGCACGGTGCCCTCGATTCCGATGAAGCTCGAGGGCGCGCCCGCGCGCCTGATCGTCCGTGGGGAGGTGTTCATGCCCAAGGCGGTCTTTGAGCAGCTCAACCAGACCCGCGAGGAGAACGGCGAGCCGCTCTTTGCCAACCCGCGCAACGCCGCGGCCGGCAGCCTGCGCCAGCTTGATCCCAAGATCGCCGCCAAGCGCCGGCTGGACATTCTGGTGTTCAACCTGCAGCTGGCCGAGGGCAGGGAATTCCGAACGCACAGCGAAACGCTGGACTTTTTGCGCGAGCTCAAATTCAAGGTCATCCCGTACCGGCTCTGCCGCAGCATTCCCGAGGCCGAGGCCGAGATCCGCGACATTGACGAGCGGCGCTACGGGCTGAGCTACGACATCGACGGCGCGGTGGTGAAGCTGAACGACCTGAGCGAGCGGGTGCAGCTCGGCTCCACCGCGAAGTTCCCGCGCTGGGCGGCAGCCTACAAATACCCGCCGGAGATCAAGCAGACCACGGTGGAAAACATCGTGGTGCAGGTCGGACGAACCGGCGTACTCACGCCGAAGGCGGTGGTCTCGCCGGTGCGCCTGGCCGGGACCACGGTCACGAACGCCACGCTGCACAACCAGGATTTCATCTCGGAGAAGGACGTGCGCATCGGCGACACGGTCAACATCCGCAAGGCAGGGGAGATCATCCCGGAAATTCTGGGCGTCGTGCTCGAAAAGCGGCCGGCGGACGCAGTTCCGTACCACCTGCCCGCCGTCTGCCCGGTCTGCGGGGCCAGGGTGGAGCGGGACCCGGACGGCGCGGCCATGCGCTGCACCGGCGCCGAGTGCCCGGCGCAGCTGAGCCGCAACATTGCCCATTTTGTCTCCAGAGACGCCATGGACATCGACGGCCTTGGCAGCAGCATCGTCGAGCAGCTGATTCAGAACGGCACGATCCAGTCGCCTGCAGACCTGTACTATCTGACACTGGAGGAGCTCTCCGCGCTCTGGAAGAACGGCGACAAGGCGCCCAAGAAGCTGCTGGCCGCCATCGAGGCGAGCAAGCAGAACGACCTGTCTCGCCTGATTTTCGCCTTCGGCATCCGCCAGGTGGGGGCCAAGGCCGGCAAGCTGCTGGCTCAGGAGTTCGGCACGCTCGACGAGCTCATGGCCGCGGACGTGGAGCGTCTGACCGCGGTGCGCGACATCGGCGCGATCACGGCAGAGTCCATTGTCACGTGGTTTTCCAACGAGCAGTCGCGCCACATGATCGAGCGGCTGCGCGCAGCCGGGGTCAACTTCACCTGCCACACCCAGGTCACGGACCGCCGCTTTGCCGGCCTGACCTTTGTGCTCACGGGCGCGCTCTCGCTCTTCACCCGCGACGAGGCCACCGAGAAGATCGAAGGCTTCGGCGGCAAGGCTGCGGGCTCGGTGTCGAAAAAGACCAGCTATGTCGTGGCCGGTGAAAACGCCGGCAGCAAGCTGCGCAAGGCCAATGAGCTGGGCATCCCGGTGCTGACCGAGCAGGAATTTCTGCAGATGTTGGAGTAACACACGCCAATATGGAACGAAAAGAGAAAAAAACCCGGTACGGCATTGCGCTGATCGTGTTCGCGGTGCTCTTTTCGGGCTTCGCAGCCTGGCTCGTGGGCCGGCCGCTGATCCGCTGGCTGGGAGAGCCGGACCAATTCCGCGACTGGGTCTCGGACAAGGGCGTGCTCGGCGTGCTGGCCTTCATTGGCCTGATGCTGGTGCAGGTCGTGATCGCGCTGATCCCCGGCGAGCCCTTTGAGATCGCGGCGGGCTATGCTTTCGGCTATTTCCTCGGCACCCTCTGGTGTATGATCGCGATCCTGGCCGGAAGCGCCTTGATCTTCTGCCTGGTGCGCCGCTTCGGAAAACGCCTGGTGAACCTGTTTTTCCCGGACCGGGAGCTCGACAATCTGCGCTTTCTCAACTCCGAGGGCAAGCGCAGCACGGTGTTCTTCCTGCTGATGCTGATCCCCGGCACGCCGAAGGATCTGCTGTCCTACTTTGCAGGGCTGACGAGGATCAAGTTCTGGCACTGGATGCTGATCGTCCTTATCGCGCGCATCCCTTCTGTGGTGAGCTCTGTCGTCGGCGGCAGCGCCCTGGGCGAGGAGCGCTATATGCTTGCCGTGATCGTCTTTGCCGCGACCCTTCTGATCAGCGGCATCGGCCTGCTGATCTATCGTGGAATTCTCAAAAAGAAACAAATAAAACAGAAAACCGACTGAATGGTCGGTTTTCTGTTTTATTTCAGACTGTCAAAGAACCGCTGTTTTCAGATGGAGAAAACAGCGGTTCTTTGTAAGCGTCAAATCTGAGGGCGGATTGAATTGACCCTCCGGATATGAGAGAATAGTGAGGCTTCCATAGACTTCCATCGAGTCGGTGCGAGTCTATGG
>CADBKF010000029.1 GCA_902795195.1 Oscillospiraceae bacterium | reverse complement strand
CTGTCCTTTCGGTTTGGTCTGAGCAACTTAACCATACAACAGGTGCTCCCGATTCGCTATTCTTTTTTTCAACTGTTAAGTATCATTGTAACACTTACAACTTCTCCGTCCTGCCGTCCACTTGACAGTTGACAAGTGGATTTTTTTGTATATAATATAGGTAAAAATCCGCAAGCGGAGGAAAGCTGCATGAATAACACCGAAAAAACCATGGAAAAAATCGTCGCGCTTTGCAAAAACCGCGGCTTCATCTTTGCCGGCTCCGAGATCTACGGCGGCCTGGCCAACACCTGGGACTACGGCCCCCTCGGCACCCGCCTGAAGAACAACGTCAAGGACGCCTGGCGCAAGCGCTTCATTCAGGAGCGCCGTAACAGCTACGAGGTCGACGCCGACATCCTCATGAACCCCCGCGTCTGGGAGGCCAGCGGCCACGTGGCCAGCTTCTCCGACCCCCTGCTCGACTGCAAGGAATGCAAGATGCGCTTCCGCGCCGACAACCTGATCGACGACTTCGATCCCGACGCCCATGCCGACGGCATGACCAAGGAGCAGATGTTCGACTACATCAAGGCCCACTCCATCCCCTGCCCGCACTGCGGCAAGCACAACTTCACCGACATCCGTGAGTTCAACCTGATGTTCCAGACCTTCCGCGGCGTGACGAACGACGCCAAGTCCGTCATCTATCTGCGCCCGGAAAACGCCCAGGGCGAATACGTGAACTACCCCAACGTGCTGCGCTCGATGCGCGCCAAACTGCCCTTCTCGATCGGCCAGATCGGCAAGGCCTTCCGCAACGAGATCACCCCGGGCAACTTCACCTTCCGTACCATCGAGTTCGAGCAGATGGAGTTCCAGACCTTCTGCAAGCCCGGCGACGATCTGGGCCTGTACGAATACTTCAAGGAATACGGCAAGAAGTTCTTTGAGGACCTTGGCCTGCCCGCAGAAAATCTGCGCTACCACGACCACGAGAAGCTGGCCCACTACGCCAAGGCCGCCTGCGACATCGAGTTCCTCTTCCCGACCCTGGGCTGGGGCGAGATCAACGGCACCCATGACCGCACCGACTTCGACCTCAGCCGCCACCAGGAATACAGCGGCCAGAAGCTGGAGTACATGGACCCCTATACCAACGAGCGCTACATCCCCTACATCGTAGAGAGCACCTACGGCCTCGACCGCACCGTGCTGGCCCTGCTGTGCCAGGCCTACGACGAGGAGGTCGTGGACGCGGCCAAGAACGACGTGCGCGTGGTGCTGCACCTCAAGCCGTCCATCGCCCCGATCAAGGCCTCCGTGCTGCCCCTGTCCAAGAAGCTGGGCGAGAAGGCGCTGGAGATCTACGACGAGCTGGCCAAGGACTTCATGGTCGACTACGACGACACCGGCTCCATCGGCAAGCGCTATCGCCGCGCCGACGAGATCGGCACCCCCTACTGCATCACCGTGGACTTTGACACCGTCGGCGACCCCGACAAGGGCATCGAGCCCGACCACGCCGTGACCATCCGCGACCGCGACACCATGGAGCAGGTCCGCGTGCCCATCGCCGAGCTGAAAGCCTGGCTCAGCGAGCACCTGGCGTAATTTCAACCCTCATACGGGCAGTGTCCAAAGACGCTGCCCGTTTTTTCAAAGGAGAGCACCTATGAAATCTGATATTGAAATCGCACAGAGCTGCGAATTGAGACCGATCTACGAGATCGCCGAGAAGGCCGGGATTCCGGCAGAATATGTCGAACCATACGGCAGATTTAAAGCTAAGATCCTGATCGGCCAAAATGCGCGCATTTTGGCCGATCAGGAATCCCCCGAAGGGGCCAAAACGCAAAAAACCAGGCCGAATGCGCAGGGCCGCCTAATACTGGTCACCGCCATCAACCCCACGCCGGCGGGCGAGGGCAAGACCACCACGACGATCGGCCTGGCCGACGCGCTCACGCGGCTCGGGAAAAAGACCATGGTCGCCCTGCGCGAGCCCTCTCTGGGGCCGGTCTTCGGCGTCAAGGGCGGCGCGGCCGGCGGCGGCTGGGCCCAGGTGGTGCCGATGGAGGACATCAACCTCCACTTCACCGGCGACTTCCACGCGATCGGCGCGGCCAACAACCTGCTCGCCGCGATGCTGGACAACCACATCCAGCAGGGCAACCGGCTGGGCATCGACCCGCGGCGCATCACCTGGCGCCGCTGCGTGGACATGAACGACCGCCAGCTGCGCTATGTGGTCGACGGTCTCGGCGGCAAGGCCAACGGCACGCCCCGCGAGGACGGCTTTGACATCACCGTCGCCTCCGAGGTCATGGCGGTGTTCTGCCTGGCCTCCGACCTGGCCGACCTCAAGGCCCGGCTCGGCCGCATGGTCGTGGGCTACACCTACGAAGGCAGGCCCGTCACCGCATCGGACCTCAACGCCCAAGGCGCGATGACCGCCCTTCTGAAGGACGCTTTCGCCCCGAACCTGGTACAGACGCTCGAGGGCACGCCCGCGCTGATCCACGGCGGCCCCTTTGCCAACATCGCCCACGGCTGCAACTCTGTGGCGGCGACCCGGCTGGCGCTGTCGCTTTCCGACTACACCGTGACCGAGGCCGGCTTCGGCGCGGACCTGGGCGCGGAAAAATTCCTGGACATCAAGTGCCGCATGGCGGGCCTCGTGCCCGACGCGGTGGTGATCGTCGCCACGGTCCGGGCGCTCAAATACAACGGCGGCGTGCCGAAGGCAGCGCTGGCAGAGGAAAATCTGGATGCGCTGGAACAGGGTCTGCCGAACCTGCTGCGCCACGTGGACAACATCCGTTCCGTCTTCGGCCTGCCCTGCGTGGTGGCGATCAACCGCTTCCCCACCGACACCGAGGCCGAGCTGGCGCTCGTGCAGGCGCGCTGCCGCGCGCTCGGCGTCACGGCGGCGCTCTCCGAGGTCCACGCCAAGGGCAGCGAGGGCGGCATTGCGCTGGCAGAGGAAGTGCTGGCGCTCTGTGAAGAAAAAGCCCGCTTGTCCGCGGACGAGCAGGGCTCGTCCCTACAGCCGACCGGGTTCCGCTTTGCCTATGAGCTGGACCGGCCGCTCCGCGAGAAGATCGAGGCGATCGCGGCGAAGGTCTACCGGGCCTCGCGCGTGAGCTTCCTGCCGGCGGCGGAAAAGCAGCTGGCCGAGCTCGAGCAGCTGGGCTTCGGCGGCCTGCCGGTGTGCATGGCAAAGACGCAGTATTCCTTCACGGACGACCCGGCCAAGCTCGGCGCGCCCGAGGACTTCACGCTCACCGTGCGCTCGGTCAAGGTCAGCGCCGGCGCCGGCTTCGTGGTCGCCCTGACCGGCGATATCCTCACCATGCCCGGCCTGCCCAAGGTCCCCGCCGCGGAGAAGATCGACGTGGACGAACAGGGCCGGATTACAGGACTGTTTTAGAGCTTTGAAACAGTGGATTTGCAGAATTGAACGCGTTCAATTCTGCAAATCCACTGTTAATTATATTGGAAAAACCTCTTGACAAATACCCCTCTGGGGTATATAATTTTGCATAGAAGATACCCCCTGGGGGTACAATAGTGAGAGGAGGCACGCCATGGACGAGCAAATGAGCTGCCCGCACTGCGGCGAGCGCAAGAAAAAGCGCACCGCGGAGGAGCAAAAAGCCCTGCTGACCCGGCTGCGCAAGGCCGAGGGCCAGATCCGCGGCATCCAGAAGATGGTGGAAAACGACGCCTACTGCCCGGACATCCTGATCCAGGTCTCGGCGGTGACCAGCGCGCTCAACAGCTTCAACAAGGCGCTGCTGGCCTGCCACATCAAGAGCTGCGTGGCCGAGGACATCCGCGCCGGCGACGACGCGGCCATCGACGAGCTGGTGGAAATTCTGCAAAAGCTGATGAAATGAGGCAAAAAATGGAACAATACAACGTCACGGGCATGAGCTGCGCGGCCTGCTCGGCCCGGGTGGAAAAGGCGGTCTCCGGCGTGCCGGGGGTCACGAGCTGCGCGGTGAGCCTGCTCACCAACTCCATGGGCGTGGAGGGCACAGCCTCGCCCCAGGCCATCATCAAAGCCGTGGAGGACGCCGGCTACGGCGCGAGCCCCAAGGGCGCGCAGAAGGCCGCCGCAGCCCCGGAGGCCGACGCGCTGGCGGACAAGGAATCCCCGGTGCTGGCCCGGCGGCTGATCAGCTCGCTCGTCCTGCTGCTGCCGCTCATGTATCTGTCGATGGGCCACATGATGTGGGGCTGGCCGCTGCCCGCGTTCTTTGACGGCAACCACGTGGCCATGGGCCTGGCGCAGATGCTTCTGGCCGCCGTGGTCATGCTGATCAACAAAAAATTCTTTGTCAGCGGCGGCAAGGCCCTCTGGCACCGGGCGCCGAACATGGATACGCTCGTGGCCCTGGGCTCCGGCGTGTCCTTCGTGTGGAGCGTGTTTCTGCTCTTCCGCATGACCGGCGCGGTGGTGCGCGGCGATGAGGAGACCGTCATGTCCTGCATGATGGGCTTCAACTTCGAGTCCGCGGCCATGATCGTGACGCTGATCACCGTGGGCAAGCTCCTGGAGGCCAAGGCCAAGGGCAAGACCACCAACGCGCTCAAGAGCCTCATGAAGCTCGCGGCCAAGACCGCCGTGGTCGAGCGCGACGGGCAGGCTGTGGAGGTGCCCATCGAGCAGCTGCGCCGGGGCGACGTGTTCCAGGTGAAGCCCGGCGAGAACATCCCGGTCGACGGCATCGTCCTCTCGGGCGAGAGCGCGGTCAACGAGGCCGCCCTCACCGGCGAGAGCATCCCGGTGGACAAGGCCCCCGGCGACGCGGTCTCCGCGGCCACGACAAATCAGTCCGGCTTTCTGCGCTGCGAGGCCACCCGCGTGGGTGAGGACACGACGCTTGCGCAGATCATCCGCATGGTCTCCGACGCAGCCGCCACCAAGGCGCCGATCGCCAAGATCGCCGACAAGGTCTCCGGCGTGTTTGTGCCGGTGGTCATCTCCATCGCGGTCGTGACCGCGGCGATCTGGCTCCTCGGCGGCCAGAGCCTAGGCTATGCGCTCTCGCGCGGCATCGCGGTGCTGGTCATCTCCTGCCCCTGCGCGCTGGGTCTGGCCACGCCGGTGGCCATCATGGTGGGCAGCGGCGTTGGCGCGCGCAACGGTGTGCTCTTCAAGACCGCGGTCTCGCTCGAGCAGGCCGGCAAGACGCAGATCGTCGCGCTCGACAAGACCGGCACCATCACCCGGGGCGAGCCCACGGTGACCGATCTGATCCCGGCTGCGGGCGTGACGGAGGACGAGCTGCTGCGCCTGGCCGCCGCGCTCGAGCAGAAGAGCGAGCACCCGCTGGCAAAGGCCGTTCTGGCGAAGGCCAGCCAGGCCGGGCTCCGGCTGCCGGAGGTCACGGACTTTCGCGCCCTTCCCGGCAACGGACTGGCCGCGACCCTGGAGGGCAGCGCGCTCGTCGGCGGCAGTCTGGCCTATCTCAAGGCGCGCAAGTCCGTGAGCGCCGACATGGAGCAGGCGGCAAACGGCCTGGCCGAGCAGGGCAAGACCCCGCTGCTCTTTGCCAGAGACGGAAAGCTGCTGGGCCTGATCGCGGTGGCGGACGTCATCAAGGAGGACGCGCCGCAGGCGATCCGCGAGCTGCAGAACATGGGCGTGCGGGTCGTCATGCTGACCGGCGACAACGAAAGGACCGCCCGGGCCATCGGCCGCCAGGCGGGTGTGGACGAGGTGGTCTCCGGCGTGCTGCCCGACGGCAAGGAGGCGGTCATCCGCAGCCTGCAGGAGAAGGGCCAGGTCGCCATGGTGGGCGACGGCATCAACGACGCGCCGGCCCTGACCCGGGCCGACATCGGCATCGCCATCGGCGCAGGCGCGGACGTCGCCATCGACGCGGCGGACGTGGTGCTGGTCAAGAGCCGGCTCTCCGACGTGCCGGCGGCGATCCGCCTGAGCCGCGCGAGCCTGCGCAACATCCACGAAAACCTGTTCTGGGCCTTCTTCTACAACCTGATCGGCATCCCGCTCGCGGCGGGCCTGTTCATCCCGATCCTCGGCTGGGAGCTGCCGCCGATGTTCGGCGCGCTGGCCATGAGCCTGTCGAGCTTCTGCGTGGTGAGCAACGCGCTGCGGCTGAATCTGTTCCGTATGCACGACGCAAGTCGCGACAAAAAAATAAAAAACGCGATCACGGAACCTTTGATCGCGGAAAACGTCAATGAATCTGAGGAGGATACGAACATGACAAAAACCATGGAAATCAAGGGCATGATGTGCGAGCACTGCGAGGCCCGCGTGAAGAAGACGCTGGAAAAGCTGGACGGCGTGGAGACCGCACAGGTCAGCCACGAGGCCGGCACCGCCATTGTGACGCTCAGCGCCGACGTGGCCGACGAGGTCCTCAAGAAGGCCGTCGAGGATCAGGACTACGAAGTCATGAGCATCCACTGAAGCACAAAGCTGCCCCAACCCCTCGCAAAAAATTCCGCAACCCAAAGCAAAAAAGGAGAAATGAAAAAAATGAAGCAAAGTCCCATTCTCGCAATCGTTCTTGTGCTGGCCCTGGTGCTGAGCCTGGCAGGCTGCACCGCAAGCCAGAACGCAGGCACCGAAACCGCAGCGCCCGCCACCGAAGAAGCCGCTACCGGCACGGACGTCGAAACCACCGCCGCTGCCGCGAGCGAAGCCGAAGCCACCGAGGCTGAGACCACCGAGGCTGAGACCACCGAGGCCGAGGCCTCCGAAGCAGCTGAGGAGACGCCGCTCGAAAACGGCGGCTGCAAGCTGCGTGTTCCCGGCGAATTTGTGAATCTGGTGGAGATCACCACCGACGATCCCGAGGGCAACGGCACGCTGTTCTCCGTGTCCGAAAAGGCCTCTCTCGAGGCGGCTGAGAAGCTGCATCCGGAGAACACGGACGGCGCGGGCTGGCTGTTCTCAGTCCGCAAGGTGGACGAGGCCGGCTACATCGACACCATCACCATGGACATGAGCGGCACCACCGTCATCGGCAAGGACGAGAGCGGCAACTATTACCTGCTGGGCACCCCCACCGATGTGAGAGTCGAGCGCGAGGACATGAGCACCCTCACCCCCGAGAGCGAGGATTTCCAGCAGTGGAGCGCGCTGTGTGAGTGGGCCGCGTCGATCCCCGCGACCTTCTGCGCCGACAACGGCTTGACGGCGATCGAAATGACCAACACCGACGTCGACATCCTGCTCAACCGGCTGGCGTATCTGGGCATGGACGACGCCTACTTCGCAACCCTGGACTACGGCGAGCTGCCGCTGGACGGCGACAACAGCCATCTTCTGAAGCTGCTCGACGGCGTCAAGTTCGAGTGGCTGGAGTACGCCGAGGACGAAGACGGCCTCACCCAGACGCCCGACGGCGAATACTACTGCCTGTACCTGCCCGGCGAGGATGTGCGCATGGACTTCTTCAAGGGTGACGAGACCATGGTCCGCGTGGTGCGCGAAGGCAACGTCCAGCTCTACCGCGCAAGCTACGCCGACGAGGGCAAAACCACCACCGCTGTCGTCGCCGAATGGCTCCAGGCCCTGGCCGATGCCGCGAATTAATCGTATATAAAAAATGAGCCTGTTCACACTGAACAGGCTCGTTTTTTATTTTTTCGGCAGCTTGAGCTTCGGGCACTTTTCGGCCAGCAGCTTCCAGAGGTCGGCCTCGGTGCCGTTTTCAAAGCGGGCCCGGTCGAGGATCACGAACTGCCGGGCGGGCGTGATCAGCAGGATCAGCCCCTTCGACATCCGCACCCGCTTGAGGCTACTGTACTGCAGGTGCATCACGTCGTCGCCGACCGCGCCATTCTTGCCCACGATCTCGGCGTCGGTGAAGATGGTGAGGGGCTCCAGCGGGGCCGTGCCGAAGACCTCCTGCCGCCGCCGCATCTGCATCCGCGCCGAGTGCCGCGGCAGCAGCACGTAGCGCTGCAGCGTTATCGCTGCCGCCATCAGCACCAGCAGGCAGACCTCCCAGAACAGCGTCTTCGAGCGCATGCCGTTGGCATGGAGCCAGACCGTAAACCCGGCCAGCACCAGGCAGAACACCCAGAGCAGGATCTGCGACACCAGCGTGAAGCCGCTGGAGAGGTAGGTCCGCATGGCCTCGGTCAGCATATCCTCGGTGTAGAGAACGCGGTTCTGCAGGCAGCCGGATTCCTCCGGCTGCAAATCATACTGCAACGTGTACTCGTCCATCAGCCTTCGGCCTCAACGAGTGCGGCCACGACCGCGGCGCAGCGCGGGCACAGGCCGTTTTCGTCGGCCTGGGTGGAGTGCATCCAGCAGCGCGGGCACTTGGTGCCGGGCGCCTCGGAGACGGAGATCGTGAGGCCGGGGTAATTGGCGCCCTGGCCGACCACCGCGCCGCCTTCGGCGGTATGGCCGATGTGGGCATCGGCCACTACGGTGCAGTCGGAGACGATGAACAGCTCCGCGAGGTTCAGGTCCTTGATCTCAGAGAGCGGATCGGATCCCTGATCCCCGATCCCTGATCCCTGATCCCTCAGCACAACCTGCGCCTCGAGCGCCTTGCCGATGCGCTTGTCGGCTCTGGCCTGCTCGAGCACGCCGTTGACGTCCTCGCGGACCTTGATCAGCGTGTCCCACTTGGCCATGGTCTGTTCGTCCAGCGCGTAGGCCGTGAAGGGCCGGTTCATCTCGTTGAAGAGCACATTGCGCACGTCGTCGCCGTCACGGTGCGGCATGGCCTGCCAGATCTCGTCGCCGGTGAAGGCCAGGATCGGGGCAAAGAGCTTGGCCAGCGTGTCGACGATCAGATACAGCGCGGTCTGGGCCGAGCGGCGCTTGAGGCCGTTGCGCGCCTCGCAGTAGAGGCGGTCCTTGATGATGTCGAGGTAGAAGGAGCTGAGCTCGACCACGCAGAAGTCGTTGATCGCGTGGGTCAGCACGTGGAATTCGTAGTTGTCATAGGCCTTGAAGCCGGTCTCGATGAGCGCGTTGAGCTTGGTGATCGCCCAGCGGTCGAGCTCGAGCATGTCCTCGGGCGCGACCAGATCGTTTGCGTCAAAGCCGTCGAGGTTGCCCAGGCAGTAGCGGGCGGTGTTGCGGAACTTGAGGTAGTTCTGGCCCAGCTGCTTGAAGATCTCCTTCGAGCAGCGCACGTCCATGTGGTAGTCGGCCGAGGCCGCCCACAGACGCAGCAGGTCCGCACCGAAGTCCTTGATGATCTCCTCGGGCGCCACGCCGTTGCCGAGGCTCTTGTGCATGGCTCTGCCCTCGCCGTCGACGGTCCAGCCGTGGGTCAGGCAGGTCTTGAAGGGCGCGCCGGCCTCGAGCGCGCCGACGGAGGTCAGCAGGCTCGACTGGAACCAGCCGCGGTACTGGTCCGCGCCTTCGAGATAGACGTCGGCGGGCCAGTCGGCGGCGTCCCTGCGGCGCAGGGAGGCGATGTGGGACGAGCCGGAGTCGAACCAGCCGTCGAGCGTGTCGGTCTCCTTGTCGAATTCCCTGCCGCCGCAGTGCGGGCAGGCAAAGCCCTCGGGGATCAGCTCCATGGCGTCCTTCTCAAACCAGATGTTGGAGCCGAACTCGCCGAAGAGAGCGGAGATGCGCTCGATGGTCTCGGGCGTGACCACGGGCTTATGGCAGTCCTTGCAGTAGAACACCGGGATCGGCAGGCCCCAGCGGCGCTGACGGGAGATGCACCAGTCGGCGCGCTCGCGGATCATGCTGACCATGCGGTCCTTGCCCCAGGCGGGCAGCCAGCGCACGTCGTCGCAGGCGGCGACAGCCTGGTCCTTGAAGGAATCGACCGAGCAGAACCACTGCGGGGTGGCGCGGAAGATGATGGGGCTCTTGCAGCGCCAGCAGTGGGGATAGCTGTGCACGATGTCCTCGGAGGCGAAGAGCATGCCGCTCTCCTTCATGTCGGCCAGGATGACCGGGTTGGATTCTTCGGTCTTGAGGCCGGCGTACTTGCCGGCGTAGTCGGTGTGGCGGCCGCGGTCGTCCACGGGCACGACCAGCTCCATGCCGTAGCGCATGCAGGTCTGGTAGTCGTCGGCGCCGAAGCCCGGCGCGGTGTGGACGCAGCCGGTGCCGGAGTCCATGGTGACATACTCGGCGTTGAGCAGGCGCGAGGTCTTGGGAAGGAACGGGTGCTTTGCCAGCATGTTCTCAAAGAAGCTGCCGGGATGGGTCTCCAGGACCTCCCAGCTCTCTACGCCGCCGGCCTTCATGACCTTCTCGATCAGCGCCTCAGCCAGGATGTAGCACTCGCCGCTCGGGACCTTCACGACGGCGTAGCTGTCGCGCGGGTGCAGGGAGATGCCCATGTTGCCGGGCAGGGTCCAGATCGTGGTGGTCCAGATCAGGAAGAAGAGCTTGTCAAAGTCGTAGCCGGGCAGCTTGCCCAGATCGTCGTGCATCGGGAACTTGACGTAGACCGTGGTGACCGGGTCGTCCTGGTACTCGATCTCGGCCTCGGCCAGGGCGGTCTCGTCCTTGGCACACCAGTAGACGGGCTTGAGGCCCTTGTAGATATAGCCCTTGCGGTACATCTCGCCGAAGACCTTGACCTCCTCGGCCTCAAAGGGCTTGTCCATCGTGCAGTAGGGGTGCTCCCAGTCGGCCAGCACGCCCAGGCGGATGAACTCATCGCGCTGGCGGTTGACGAAGTCCCGGGCAAACTGCTCGCAGGCCGAGCGGAAGGCGGGGATCGTCATGGCGTTGCGGTTGAGCTTGTTCTTCTTGATGATCGCGGACTCGATCGGCATGCCGTGGTTGTCCCAGCCGGGGGTATAGGGCGTGTCGTAGCCGCGCATGGCGTAGGAGCGCACGATGAAGTCCTTGAGGGTCTTGTTCAGCGCGTGGCCCATGTGGATATCGCCGTTGGAGAACGGAGGGCCGTCGTGCAGCACGAATCTGGGCTTGCCGGCGTTCTTTTTGCGCAGCTCGCCGTAGACGTCCAGCTTCTTCCAGCCGTCGAGCATGCCCGGCTCCCGCTGCGGCAGCGACCCGCGCATGGGGAAATTCGTCTTCGGTGTGATGATGGTGTTCTTGTAGTCCATTCTGATTCTTACTCCTTGATTTTTATGCGGAATGAATGATTTGAATTGTCAACTGTCAACTGTCAATTGTCAATGAAATAAACAGCCTCCGTCTCTCAAGAGACAGAGGCTGTTTCTCTGCGGTACCACTCTCGTTGCCATGGGGGTCCCATGACCGCTCAACATGGTTAACGCCCATGGGACGGCCCGGTCTACTGGAAGCACGCTTCGTTCGGCGGGCGGCTCCGGGGTGATCTGTCTGCTGCTTCCACGCTGCCTTACACCAACCGGCAGCTCTCTTCGCTGTACACAGCACACCTGTCCCCTTCTCAGCCTTTGCATCATGAAAGGAATCGCGTCGGCAGGGACGAACTGCGGCGGGCGCGCGGCTTTGCAGCCCGGGCGGTCTCCGGCGTCACTGTCCACTGTCAACTGTCAATTTTCAACTTATTTCGTCGGGTCGTAGTTCTTGCCGAACTGCAGGTCGTTGAACTTGTCGCCGCGGCCGAAGTCGACGGCGGGCATGACCTTGGTCTTGGCCATCTCGTCGGGCGGGGTGGGGACGTTCTCCATGATCTTCTCCACGCTCTGCTCGATTTCGCTGGCGATGTCGTCCTGCGTGACGGGCAGCTCGGGCGCCGCCTGGGGCGCGGGCTTCACGACGGGCTCGTCGGCCTCGGCGTCGAAGTCATAGGGCTTGCGGCTCTCCTGCGCGGAGACCGGGGCGGGGGCGGGCTCGAGCTCCAGGGCCTTGAGCTCCGCCAGCAGGGCCTGCTGGCGCGTCATGGCCTGCTCGACGGTGTCGATGAAGCGGCGGGTCTCGGCCTTGGCGTGGTCGAGTCGGCTCTGCTCGCCGATCACGGCGCCGGCAGCGCTGCGGGACTTGGCCTTGGCGCCGGCCTCGGCGTTGGCCAGCATGTCGGCGCACTGACGCTCGGCCTTGGCGATCATCTCGTCGCAGGTGGCCTGGGCGCCGGCGAGGGCCTGCTTCATCTCGGCCTCCTTGCCGCGGTAGGCCTCAAGGCGCTCCACCAGAAGGCGCATCTTGCTCTTGAGCACGGCGTTCTCCTTGTAGAGGGCCAGGTAGTCGTTCATCAGCTTTTCGAGGAACTCGTCCACCGATTGCATCTGGTAGCCGCCGAAGCGGGCTTTTTCAAAATATACTTCCTGAAGATCTTGCGGTGTCAGCATAGCTCGGCTTCCTTTCTCTGTTTCTCAGACAGCGGTGTGTTTGTTAAAAATACATTCCGCTGTTTTCCAGCTCCTCGACCAGGTCGCCGACGATGTCCACATTGTAGGGGGTGATGATGTAGGTGGAGATGGCAACCTTCTTGATCTTACCGTCCAGGGAGTAGGCGCAGCCGGACAGGAAATCTACCAGCCGTCTGGCGACGTCCTTGTTGGTGGACTCGAGGTTGAGCACGATGGCCTTCTTGTCGCGCAGATGATCGGCGATCTCGGAAACCGTGTCGAAGCGGTCGGGCTTGACCAGAACGACCTGCATGTTGCTGCCGTTGTTGATGTTCACCACGTTGCCGGTGCGGCGGGCGGTGCCGGTTGCTGCCGGGCGGTTCTCTGCGGCGCTGAAGCTGTTGCGGGCTCTGGGGGTGGGAGCAGGGGCCGGAGCGGGAGCAGGTGCTTCTTCCTCTTCTTCGTATTCGTCAAAATCGTCCTCGTCCTCTTCGGAATAGGGTCTGGTCAGCTTTTTGAGTTCATCCATAAAACCCATGGTGGAATCCTCCTGTATATGTCTATTTTCTATTTTTGTTCTGTTATTGATAATGGCGCGCGCCGAAAATCGCGGTGCCGACGCGGACCATGGTGCTGCCCTCGGCGATGGCGTCCTCGAAATCGTCGGACATTCCCATTGAGAGGCATACCATGTCTACATTATCGTATTTTTTTGCGGCAATGTCAATAAAAAGCTGACGCATTTTCGCAAAATATTTACAATTATCGCCCTCTTTTTCACTGATGGGTGGAATTGCCATGAGTCCGCGGAGGAAAACGCCCGGATAATCGCCCATTCTGGCCGCCAGGGTGCGGGCCTCGTCCTCGGTGAAGCCGCCCTTCTGCGGCTCCTGCCCGATGTTGATCTCCAAAAGGATGTCCTGCCGAACGCCCAGCCGCAGAGCGGCCTTGCTCACGCACTCGAGCAGCTCGAGCCGGTCGACCGACTGGATGAGGTCCACCTTGCCCACGACCTTGTTGACCTTGTTGGTCTGCAGATGGCCGATGAAGTGGACGGGCCTGCCCTCGTAGGCGCCCAGGGGCTGCTTTTCGCTCAGCTCCTGCACGCGGTTTTCGCCGCAGCAGTCCACGCCGCCCAGGACCGCCTCCCGGACCCTCGCGGCGTCGTTCATTTTGGTCGCGGCGCAAAGCTGAATTTCTCCGGGGTCTCTGCCGGCGGCCCTTGCCGCCGCGTCCATCCGCGCCCGGATCGCCTGAATGTTTTCTGCAATGCTCATGGCTGCATCACCTTTCCGTTATAGATCTCTTCTGTGGTCAGGATGATTTCATCGTCCGGCCAGAGGTTGGTTGTTGTGCTCTTGTCCTCGCGGACCAGGAAGTATTCGCCGCTGTCAAAGAGCAGCTGTACCGGCTTCCACACCGCGCGGGCGCCCGAGAGAACGTAGACGCCGGAGACGCCGTTTTCGTCCACGTAGATGGCCGATTTCGGCACGCGCAGGCCGCTCTTGGAGGAGAAGACGATCTCCGCCGACTGCTGCCGGCCGGAGACGGCGGTCTGCATATAGCGGTCGGTGGTGAGCACCAGCACGCTCTTGCCGTCCTCGTCGCGGCTGATGCGGCTCACGCGCATCTGCAGGCTGTCGTAGAAGTCGTAGGCAAACTGCACGCTCACATAGTCGCCCACCTCGCAGTCCGAGAGCGCCTCGGTCTCCACCACGGTGACATAGTACCACCGGGGATTCGTCGCCAGCCGGCCGATCGCCCCGGCGGGCTTGCCGGGCTGGCGGCGGAACATCTCCTCCACCTCGCCCACCGAGGCCTCCTCCACGAAGGTCGGGGTGAGCAGGCTCTCAAAGCCGTCCACGGTGCCGGAGAAATAGCCGGCCCGGTCCACGGTGATCTCGGTCGAGACGGTCTGGGACTGGGAGCGCAGGGCGTTGAGCTCGGCCTCGGTCTTGAGAATGCGCTGGTACAGGGTCTCGGCGTCGGCCGAGGTGATGTAGCGCCGCAGCACCAGGGACTTGAGCTGCTCGGCGTTGGACTGCGCCGCGCCCAGCTCCTGCCGGGCCACAAAGCTGTTGATGGTCTGCACGGTCTGGACGATCTCGTTGTCGAGCGTGGCGGAGTTGCTCTCGCTGCCGGAGTAGTCGTAGGCGTACTGCATCTGCGCCAGCTCCTCCTCCATGGCGTCGATCTGCGTCTGGCGGTGGCGGGCGGACTCGTCGGCATAGCTGCTGGCGACCGTGCCGCCCACGGCCACGCGCTGGCCCTCGCCGCAGGTGAGCACGACGATGGTCTTGGGGCTGGTGAGCACCTGCTCTTCACGCACCACAAAGCCGGAGGTGGATAGTCCATCGCCGACTTCATAGCGCACTGCCTTATAGGTTGTGTAGCTGGCGTCGGCGCCCTGGAGGATGGAGAACACTAGATACAGTGCCACCACGCCGCAGAGCACGCCGACGATCGCCTTCATAAAAGCATCGGTTTTTTTCATGGCGTTCCTTTTTCTGTCTCTGGCACGCCCGGACCGGGTCTATTCCGTCTGCTTGAGCCGGATCGGATGGGCCGGAACGAGGGTGGAGATTGCGTGCTTGTAAATCATCTGCTGCTTGCCCTCGGAGACCAGGCAGACCACAAAGCTGTCAAACCCGGTCACCACGCCCTTCATCTGAAAGCCGTTCATCAGAAAGACGGTGACAAGCTGATGTTCTTTTCTGGTTTCGTTCAGGAAATAGTCCTGTAAGCTGTCGATGCTGTTCATGGATGTACCTCTCTTTGTTTAAGATGTACCCATATTCTAGCACCGGGGAAATGCCGAAGTCTGTCGAATCCGGGAAGTCCTGTTTTTTTAGTTGACAGTGGACAGTGGAAAGTGGAAAGTGATTGTATGTTTCAATTCCGCAGAATTGAAACATGAAATTGAATTTGTCGCGAAGCGACTCCGAAACTTTCCACTTTCAACTTTTCACTTTCAACTTTCAGTTTTCAACTGGTCCAGCGCCTGTTCCAGCGTCGGGCGCTCTGCCGGCTGCAGCAGCCAGTGCAGCTCCGGGTTCCGGCGGAACCAGGTCAGCTGCCGCTTGGCATAGCGGCGCGAGCCCTGCTGGATGGCGGCAACCGCCTCGTCCATCGTGCATGTGCCGCGCAGGGCGGCGGCGATCTCCTTGTAGCCGATGGCCTGCATGGCGGTGGCTTTTGGGGAGATGCCGCGTGCAAGCAGGCCCTCCACCTCCCGGACCAGGCCCTGGTCCATCATTTGGAGCACCCGCCGGTCGATGCGCTCGTAGAGCAGCGCCCTCGGCTCGAAGCTCAGGCCCAGCCAGAGGGCCTTGTACTTCGGCGGCAGGCGTTTGCTCTCCTCATTGTGCTGCGTGATGGTCCGGCCGGTTTCCTCGTAGACCTCCAGCGCGCGGATGATGCGCTTGCGGTCCGACGGGTGCAGGCGCCCTGCCGCCGCCGGATCGACCGCGCGCAGGCGGGCAAGCAGCGGCTCGATGCCGCCTTCCTCCGCCTCGCGCTCGAGCGCCTGGCGCTTGCCGGTCTCGGGAAAGGGCGCAAAGGCCCGGCCGAGGACCAGCGAGTCCATATAAAGCCCCGTGCCGCCGGCCACGATCGGGAGCCTGCCGCGGCTGCGGATGTCCTGCACGGCAGCGTCCGCCAGCGCGACATAGCGGCTGACAGAGAAGGCCTCGTCCGGGTCCGCCACGTCCAGCAGATGGTGGGGCACGCCCCGCATCTCCTCGACCGTCGGCTTGGCCGTGCCGATGTCCATGCCGCGGTAGATCTGCATGGAGTCGCAGGAGACCACCTCGCCCCCCAGCCGCAGCGCCAGCTCCACCGCCAGCGCCGTCTTCCCCGAAGCCGTGGGACCGGCAACGCAAATGATATCGGGCATGGTACACCTCTTTTCGGAATGAAAGAATGAAAAAATGAAGGAATGAAGCCGCTGCGCGAATTGCGGTGTCGCTGGCGCGACGGATTTGAAATACAGGGACGAGCCGTTTCGTAGTGGCCGATGCCCACATCGGCCATAATGCCCCTTTGCGCATCGTACCTTTATGGCCGATGTGGGCATACCCATAAAGGGCACGCAGTCGGCCACTACGAATGGGGTGTTTTGTATGGACTGAATTCCTGTTTTTCAATTGGCAAAATTGAAAAACTCCAAAATTCGGCGAAGCCGGCTTCATTTCTTCATTCGCGAAGCAGCTTCATTCCTTCATTCTCAAACGATCCTCTTGAACTGCTTTTCCAGCTGTTTCTTTGTCAGCGTCACGCAGATCGGGCGGCCGTGGGGGCAGTATTTGAGGTCGCTGCGGGTCAGGACCTGCTCGACCAGGTAGTCGCGCTCGGCGGCCTCCGTGTGCCAGCCGCCCTTGATGGCGGCCTTGCAGGCGATGGTGTGCAAAAGCTCTGCGCGCAGGTTCTCCGGGCTGTCCTTGACGCCCCGCTGCAGATGGGCGGCGATCTCGGACAGGCTGGCGTCAGCCTCGGCCTCCGGCAGGTCCGCCGGGATCTGCCGCAGCAGCACCGTGCCGCCGCCCAGATCGTCCAGGTCGTAGCCCAGCGTGCGCAGCAGCGCCTGCTCCTGCAGCAGGGCCGCGGCCTCGTCGGGATCGAGCTCCAGTGTGTGCGGGGCCAGGAGCAGCTGGCCCGTGACCTCCACACCCTGGGCCATCAGGCGCTCAAAATTGATGCGCTCGTGCGCCGCGTGCTTGTCGATGAACAGGACCGTCTCGTCCTGCTCGGCGATGATGTAGGTGTCCAGCACCTCGCCCACCACCCGCCAGGCCGCAGTCTGCAGGGGCAGCGCCGTCTGCTCGGGCTCGGCGCTCTGTGAGGACAATGCCACTTCCGTGTCATTCTGAGGCGCCTGCCGCCGAAGAATCTCCTGCGGCGCACCCTCGTCCCTGTCATTCTGAGGCGCTATGGCCGTCCTGTGCCGGGCCGTCGGCGGGCAGCAGGACGTCGCTGTGCAGGACGGGGCGGGACGGCTGCGGGAACACCTGCTTCTGCACGGCCTGGCTGGGCGCCGCCTTCGACGGCTCCAGCGTCTTCAAGAACGCCTGGTATTCCTCCACATTCATGGTCCGGAACGTCGCATCGGGCCTGGCCTTCGCCGTGCCCTGATCCCTGTTCCCTGTTTCCTGACCCCTGAATCCTGACTCCTGGCCCCTGACCCCTGAATCCGGATCCCTGAATGCCATCTCCACCCGGCCGGACTGACGGTTCAGCGCCGCCAGCACGCCGTAGTGGACGCAGTCAAAGACCTCCTGCTCGCGCAGGAATTTGACCTCGGTCTTGGCCGGGTGGACGTTCACGTCCACCGCGCCCAGGGGCAGCTCGATGTTGAGCACGCACGCCGGGAAGCGCCCGGCCATCAGCTGGTTGCGGTAGGCCTCCTCCAGCGCCGCCTGCATGGCCTTGGACTTGACATAGCGGCCGTTGACGAAGAAGATTTCGTAGCTGCGGCTGCCGCGCGTGGCGGTGGGCCGGGAGACGAAGCCGCGAAGCTTCAGCTTCTCCCACTGGCTCTCCACGGGCAGCATGTCCAGGGCGGTCTGCCGCCCCAGCACCGCATAGATGGCCGAGCGCAGCTGCCCGTCGCCGGGCGTGCGCAGGCGCTCCTCGCCGTCGGAGAGCAGCCGGATCGCGCACTCGGGGTGCGCCAGGGCCTGCTTTTGCACGGCGGCCAGCACTGCGGCGGCCTCGGCCTTGTCGCTTTTCATGAATTTCATGCGCGCGGGCGTGTTGAAAAACAGGTCGCGCACCAGGATCGTCGTGCCCACCGGGCAGCCGGCCGGCGCCCGGTCGAGGACCTTGCCGGCCTCCAGATGCAGGCGCACGCCCTCGCTCTGGTCGGCGGCGCGGGTCAGCAGGTCGATGCGCGAGACCGCCGCCGTGGCGGCCAGCGCCTCACCGCGAAAGCCCAGGGTGCCGATGGCCTCGAGATCCGATTTTTCGCGGATCTTGCTGGTGGCGTGGCGCAGAAACGCGGTCTCCGCGTCCTCCGGCGCCATACCGCAGCCGTCGTCCTGGACGCGCAGCAGGGTCATGCCGCCGTTCTGGATCTCGACGGTGATCTGCCGCGCGCCGGCGTCGATGGAGTTTTCCAGAAGCTCCTTGACCACAGAGGCCGGCCGCTCCACCACCTCGCCGGCGGCGATCAGGTTGGCCACATGGGTCGAAAGCTGTACGATTTTAGACATGGGATACCTCAATCATTGTGTTCAAATTCCGAATGCCAGCAGCAGGACGAGGGCCAGGCCGTTGTTGAGCATGTGCAGGAGTATGGCCGCCCAGATCGTGCGGGTGCGCTCGAAGGTCCAGGCCAGGGCAAAGCCCATGGGCAGATACGTGACCAGATTCAGCGCCAGCACTAGCAGCGGCTCGCCGGAGAGCAGTCCCGCCGCCACATGGGCCGCGGAAAAGAGCAGCATCGAGACGACATAGGCCAGAGCGCGGCTCTTCTTGTGGATGAGGCCGAAGATCAGACCGCGGAAGAGCAGCTCCTCCACGATCGGCGCGCAGAGCACCGCCGAGACGAAGGCCGCCGCAGGGCTGCCCCAGAGCAGGGCCTCCACGGCCTCCTGGTTGGCGTTTTCGTAGCTGATGCCCGCGCCGTCCATGAGCCAGGTCAGCCCCTGGGTGAGCAGGTTGCCGCCGAGGAAGATGGCATAGCCGATGGCGATCGTGCCGATCAGCCGGCCCACCCGGCAGTCGCGCAGACGCTTGAACTGTCCTCTCAAAAAGTGGTGGAAGATCAGCACCAGCACGATGAGGTTCATGAGCGAGGAATAGAGCGACACCTGGCCGACCAGCGTTTCCTGGTCCGGCATCTGCCCGGTCAGGGCCAGCATGCCGCCCAGCAGCAGCGAAAACAGGAGGGACGTGCCCACCAGGAACATGGGCAGATAGAGAAAACCGCCGATGATTTCGCCCTTTCGCAGGGGCGCAAGATTGTCGTGCTTCATAGAGACCTCCAATCAGGGTTGCTTGAGCATCTGCTTGAGCTCATAGAGGATGTTCATCGCCTCGATCGGCGTGAGGGTTTCGGGGGTGATGGCCTCCAGACGGCGGCGGATCTCCGAGCCCTGCATGTCGAGCATGGAGATCTGGTCGCTGGGCGCCTGGGACGGGGCGGCTGGCGCTGCCTTGCCGGATTCCAGCTCGGCCAGGATCGCCTTGGCCCGCTTGATGACCTTGTCCGGCAGGCCGGCGAGCTTTGCCACCTCGACGCCGTAGCTGTCGTCAGCCGCGCCGGGGACGATCTTCCGCAGGAAGATGATGTCGCCGGCCCGCTTCTTGACCGCGATGTTGTAGTTTTTCACGCCGTCAAGCTCCTGCTCGATGGCGGTCAGCTCGTGATAGTGCGTGGCAAAGAGGGTCTTGGCCCCCAGCTTTTTCTTGTCGGCGGCGTATTCCAGCACGGCCCTGGCGATCGCCATGCCGTCGAAGGTGGAGGTGCCGCGGCCGATCTCGTCGAGGATGAGCAGGCTTCGGGCGGTGGCGTGCTTCAAAATCTCTGCCACCTCGGCCATCTCCACCATGAAGGTGGACTGGCCGGCGGCCAGATCGTCGGACGCGCCGATCCGGGTAAAGAGCCGGTCCACCACGCCCACGCGGGCGCTTTTGGCCGGGACGAAGCTGCCGATCTGCGCCATCAGGACCGTCAGGGCCACCTGGCGCATGTAGGTGGATTTGCCGGCCATGTTGGGGCCGGTGATGATGGCCACGCGGTTGGTCGTGGCGTTGAGGTGCACGTCGTTCGGGACAAAGAGGCTGCCGGAGAGCACCCGCTCCACCACCGGATGGCGGCCCTCGGTGATCTCGATCTCGCCCGAGAGGTCCACCTCGGGGCGGCAGTAGTGGAACTGCACGGCGTTTTCTGCAAAGCAGCAGAGCACGTCGGCCGTCGCGATGGCCCGGGCGCTGGACTGGATGCGCTCGGTCTGCTCGGCTATGTGCTGGCGCAGCTCGGAGAACAGCTCGTATTCCAGGGCGGTGATCCGGTCCTTGGCGGTCAGGATCGTGTTTTCCAGCTCCTTGAGCTCCTGGGTGATGTAGCGCTCGCCGTTGACCAGCGTCTGCTTGCGGATGTAGCGCTCGGGCACCAGGGAGACCTGGCCCTTGGCCACCTCGATGTAGTAGCCGAAGACGCGGTTGTAGCCGACGCGCAGGTTTTTGATGCCGGTCTGCTCCTTTTCCCGCTGCTCGATGCCGGCGAGCATGCCCTTGCCGCCGCTCATGATCTCGTGCAGGCGGTCGAGCTCCGAAGAATAGCCCGGGCGGATCATGCCGCCCTCGCGGACCGTGAACGGCGGCTCGTCGACGATGGCCTTATCAATCCGCTCGCGCAGATCGCTCAGATCGTCGAGCGCGGCGTAAGTCTGCTGCAGCAGCGGGGCCGTGCTGCCCTCGAGCAGCCCTTTGAGCGCCGGCAGATTCCGGCTGCCCTGGGCCAGGGAGACCAGATCCCTTGCGTTGGCCGCGCCGGTCACGACGCGGGCCGTGGCCCGCTCGAGGTCGGTCACGCCCCGCAGGGCCTCCAGCAGCTCCTGCCGCCGGATGGTGTCCCCGGTCAATTCTTCCACGGCGTCGAGCCGTTTTGTGATCTCGTTCGGGTGCAGCAGCGGCTTGTCGAGCCAGCTGCGCAGCATTCTCGCGCCCATGCTGGTCCTCGTGTGATCCAGCACCCACAGAAGGCTGCCCTTCTTTTCCCCGCTGCGCAGGGTCTGGGTGAGCTCGAGATTGCGCCGGGCCGTGAGGTCCAGCTCCATAAATTTGCCGGTCAGATAGTATTCCAGCCTGCGGATGTGGCTGAGGTCGGCCTTCTGCAGCTGCTTGAGCGTCTGCAGCAGCGCGCCCGCCGCGATGACGGTGGGGGTGCTCAGCTGCTCCGGCACCTCGCCGAACTGTGCCTGCAGGACCTTCTGACAGGTCTCAAGGTCAAACAGATCCTCGTCCTCGGCGCGGTTGACCGCGCAGCGCAGCCGCTCGCCCAGCTGGGAGCTCAGGGGCTTGTTGTCTGACAGGCTGCCGCCCAGCAGCAGCTCGCGCGGCATGAAGCGGGCCAGCTCCGACAGGGCCTGCTCCTGCGGGTCCTCGGCGGTGCAGAGCGTGGCGTAGCACTCGCCCGTGGACACGTCGCAGATGGCCAGGCCGATCGCGCCGGTCTCGCCGTAGAGGCAGGCGTAGTAGTTGTTCGCGTTTTCGTCCAGCATGGAGCTCTCCACTACGGTGCCGGGCGTGACGATGCGGATGATGTCCCGCTTGACCAGGCCCTTGGCCAGCGCCGGGTCCTCCATCTGCTCGCAGATGGCGACCTTGTAGCCCTTGGCGACCAGCCTGGCGATGTAGTTTTCGGCCGAGTGGTAGGGCACGCCGCACATGGGGATGCGCTCCTCGTCGGGCTTGTCGCTGCTGCGGTCGCGCGTGGTGAGGGCCAGGTCCAGCTCCTTTGCAGCCACGCGGGCGTCGTCGGCGAACATCTCATAGAAGTCGCCCAGACGGAAAAACAGCAGGCAGCCCGGGTTCTGCGCCCGGATCTCCATATATTGCTTCATCATTGGGGTCAGATCGGCCATGGTGGTTTGCTCCTGTTCTTGGTTTAGGGATCAGGGATCGGGGATCAGGGGTCAGGGGTCAGGGGCCAGGGGTCAGGCACCGGCTGGAGGTGCGGCGGTGGGACGGGGCTTTTGCGCTCGTTCGTTTCCCCTATTGCCTATTGCCTCATTCCCTATTGCCTTTTTATTCTTCTTCCGCCGGGGCTTTGCTGAGCTCAACCAGCTTGCGCAGGCGGTGGTTGACGGCGGATTTGCTGACGGGCGGGTCGGACAGGGCCGCCAGCTCCTCGAGATTGGCCTCGGGGTTCTCCAGCCGCAGGCGGGCGGTCTGCTGCAGGGCCGGCGAAAGGGCCTCGAGCGCCTCGCGCTCCTGCAGCTGCCGGATGGCGGCGATCTGTGCCTGCGCGGCCTCGACGATCTTGCCCATGTTGGCGCTGTCGCAGTTGACAATGCGGTTGACCTTGTTCTTCATGTCCTTCTCGAGCTTGGCCTCCATGACGGCCATCGCGCTCACGGGCGCGCCGAGGAAGGTGAGCAGGTCCTCCACCGCATCACTCTGCTTGAAATACAGGATGCTGCTGCCGCCGCGGGTGGTCTCCTTGGGCGAAAAGCCCAGCTCCAGCAGCAGATTGCAGCACTCGCGGCTGACCTTGAAGTGGTTGGTCACGAGCTCCAGATGATAGCGCTTCTCCGGGTCCGTCACCGAGCCGCCGGCCAGAAACGCGCCGCGCAGGAAGGACACCCGGCAGCAGTCGTTTTCCAGCAGGCTGTAGTTGAGGTGCAGCGTGATGCTGTCCTGGGGGCTGTAGCCGATGGCGTGGAACACGCTTTGAATTTTGGTTTCGTCGGTCAGGGCAAAGGTCTGCTTGCCGGTGCTCTCGGGCAGCGCGTCAAAGCGCACGCCGAAGGCCTGCCGGAACAGCCGGGGCAGCCGCGCGGCAAAATCATCGCTCTCGGTGACGATGCGGATGAGCGTGGGGCTCACGGTGTTGCAGTAGAGCAGTACGCCGCAGGCCTCCGCCACCGCGCAGCAGTGACGTTCCGGCTCCGCCCGGCAGAGCTCGGCCTTGACATTGGATGAAAAGGACATGGAAATGACCTCGTGGAGTAGTGGTTCGTGGGTAGTGGGTAGTGGATAGTGGATAGTGGTTAGTTGGTAAGCTTGAAGCGCTCGCGGTAGAATTCTGCGATCTCCTCGACGGCGCCCTCGCGGAAGGGATTGTCCAGGCCGGCACTCTCGGCCACGCCCTGGACGCCGTCCTCGGGGTCACGGTCGAGCAGGCGGTCATAGAGCGCCAGGCCCGCGCCGGTCTGCTCGGTCTCGGCGATATAGACCTGCAGGGCCGTGTCCGCAGAGACGCAGTAGCTGATGACGTAATAGGGCGCCTCAAACAGATGCGTCACGTCGATCCAGCCCTTGGAATAGTAGAAGTCCACATAGGAGGCATAGATGCCGTAGTCCTTGCAGGCCTGGCGGTAGGCGTCGTTGACCGCGTCCAGCGTCAGCTCGTCCGGGTCCATGGCGTAGACCCGGTCCTCAAACTCGGCCAGGGCCGCCTGATAGATGAAGGTGTCGAGCGTGTCGAGCAGGTTCCGCTGCAGCATCTGCTCCCGCTGCCGCTCCGTCAGAACGCCCTCGGTGTAGCACAGGGACAGAAATTCCATGGCCTGGGAGTAGGTCTCAGCGGTCTCGAGGTCGGACACGGCGTTGTAGTTCACATAGGCGTCGACAAAATGGCCGAACTCGTGGGAGAAGGTGACATAGTCGTCGTCCTGGCCGGTGGCGTCGATCGTGAGGAAGGGGGCCTCGTAATTGTAGAGATAGGTCGTAAACGAGGAGGCGAACTTCTCGTCGGCCACGCTGATGTCGTAGAGGTCGTAGGCCAGCATGAAGTTGAAGGCCTCCTCCACCCGGCCGCCGATGTTCTGCACAGCGGCCTGCAGGCCCTTGACCAGATCCGCCCTGGAGATGCTGAGCTTGTTCTGGGCGGCGTAGTCGTAGTAATCGATCAGCTCCGCCGAGATGGGCACGAGCTGCTCGCGGATGCCGCCCAGAAAGCGCGTGCCCTCTTCGTGGCTGTAGTCGCGGCCGTAGATCATCTCGAAGCTGTAGTCTGCATAGCTCTCGTAGCCCAGCACCTCGGCCAGCTGCTGGCGCACGCGCACAAGCTCGACAAAAATCTTGCCCACGCGCTCGTTGTAGGGCTCGTAGTAGCTGCGCAGCAGCGCCAGATACTCCTGATAGGGGGCGTCCTCATACTCCTCCATCAGCTCCCAGAAGGAGCGTGTTTCGCCGTGGAACTCCACCTGCGGGTCCTCCAGCGCGCTGCGGTATTCGGACATCAGGGCCTCCTCCTGCTTGCTCAGCGCCAGGTAGTCTGGGTTGGTGTAGAGGGAGAAGTCCTCGTAGTCGTCAAAGTAGCCGTAGCCGAAGTAGTCCCGCTCCAGCGCAGCCCGGCTGGGGCTGTCGACGCAGGCCTTGTTGAAGATCTCAAAGGCCTCGCTGATGTCGGGGCTCGCCTGCTCGAGCAGGTCGTATTCTTCCTTGTAGAAGCTGTCGTTGGTGTTGAAGGTGTAGCGGATATAGGCCAGGCTGTCCATCGTGATGAAGTTGAGGTAGGCGTCGTAGGTGGTATAATAGCGCTCCAGGATCGCGTCCGCGTCCTCGCCGGCCTCGGCCATGTCGGCCAGGGCCTTGAACTCGTCGATGAGCGCCTGGGTGTCGGGCCGCTCGTAGGCCATGTCGGAGAAGTTCACCATGTCCACATAGCCGTCAGGCGCGTAGTCCCGCTCGCCGCCGTTGAGCAGACGCTTTCCCACCAGGTCGGGGTCGATCTCGATGACAGGCTCGTCGGTCTCCGCCGGGGCGGGCGCGTCGGTCGGCGCCGGCTCGATGGCAGGCGCCGTGGGCTTGGGCGCAAGGGCCGGGTCGGTCTCGATCGTGCCGGGCGTCGTGCAGCCGGCCAGCAGCGCAAGCAGCAGCGCTGCTGCGGAAAGAAGCGCAATGTGTCGTCTCATGGAGTTCCTCCCAAATTTACGTGGTTTGCTTTGCCAGCGCCAGCATCCCGGCGTGGGCGCTCGGGCAGCCGGCCAGGACCGAGCACTTGTGATACAGATCCAGCGGCCCGCCCTCAAGGCTTGTGACCACGGCGCCGGCCTCGCGGGCAATGAGGCTTCCCGCGCAGTAGTCCCAGGGGCACAGGCGCGCCTCAAAGAACACGCCGGCCCGGCCCGCCGCGACGTAACACAGATCCAGGGCCGCAGAGCCGAAGCGCCGCACGTCCTGCACAATCGGGAACGCCGCGGAAAACAGCGCCAGCGAGCGCGCCTGCAGCTCGGTATAGTACAGGGCGCTGCCGAAGATCAAGAGGCTGCGCTCCAGCGGCCGGTCGCCGCAGGACAGGCGTTCGCCGTTCAGGTACGCGCCTGCGCCGCGCTTGGCCCAGTAGAGCTCGTCCACATAGGGGTTGTAGACCAGGCCGTATTCCACCAGGCCCTTGTGCAGCAGGCCGACGGAGACGCAGGAGTTGGCGTAGCCCTGCACAAAGTTCGTGGTGCCGTCGATGGGATCGACGATGAAGAGCCACTCGTAGCGGGTCCAGTCCTCGCTGTGGATGCTCTCCTCGCCCATAAAGCCCGCCTCGGGCAGCAGCGCCAGCAGCCGCGCGCGCAGAAAGGCCTCTACAGCCTTGTCGTATTTTGTCACCAGGTCCCGGCTGCCGGTCTTTTCGGTGACGTCCTTTTCCGCGCCGGCGGAGAGAATGATCTGCCCGGCCGCGCGGATGATTTGCTTGAGTTGTTCCAGCATGATGTCCTCGCTTATTTGGAATGAAAGAATGAAACTATGAGAAAATGAAAAAATTGAGGTATCCCTTTGGGATGAATTTCAATTTTTCAAATGGCAATTTGAAAAACTCCGAAATTCTTTCATTCTTTCATTGTTTCATTTTGTTCAGGGCAGTTCCCGGTACATGGCGCTCGCGTCGTCCTTGCGCACGGTCTCGGCGACCTGCAGCACCTCGACGCGCAGGGTCTTCTGGCCGAACTGGATCTCGATCACGTCGCCGACCTTGACCTCGTAGCTGGCCTTGACGACCTTGCCGCCCACGCTCACGCGCCCGGCGTCGCAGGCCTCGTTGGCCACCGTCCGCCGCTTGATCAGGCGGGAAACCTTCAGATATTTGTCTAGTCTCATAGAAACTCCTTTTTTTAATAGACAGTGGAGAGTGGATCGTAGCTAGTGGAAAGCGGAAAGTGGAAAGTGGAAAGTTTTCGGATTTCGTCCTGCAGCCCTTTATGAGCTGTAGGGACGAGCAGTGCTCGTCCGGTGTGCGAAGCACACATCGTTTGCGTCCAGCAAACGATTCTGCCGTACCGAATTTCCAGCCGTGCCGATTTTCCTGCGGAAAATGCATCCTGTGGATGCGCGGACGGCGAAGCGCCGTCCCTACGGTGCAATTCGCACCTCTCCTGTTCAGGCGGCAGATGACAGTTGACAGTTGATAGCGGGCAGTTTCAGTGTCGCTGCGCGACGAATCGAATTTTGTTTTTCATATCGTGATATGAAAAACACCGCAACTTTCCACTTTCAACTTTCCATTTTCAACTCAGAAAGTGCTGTGCTGTAGTATTCCAGCTTCCGGCGGTCCTCGTCGGTCTCGCCTCTGGCGATGCCGGCGACGGTCTGCTCGAGCGAGCGGAGCAGGCGGGCGCGGTATTCCGGCTCCAGGGGGCTGCGCTCCCGGCGCAGGGCCGGAGACAAGAACTGCTCGCCGGGGCTCAGCGGCGTTCCGCCGCCGAAGCGCACGCGCATGGCCGCGTACAGGAAGCGGCCGTCGCGCACCAGGATCTCCCGCTCCATCGTCCACCCGTGCAGGCCCAGGTAGCGTCTGAGGTCGTTGCCCGAGCTCTGCGGCTGCAAAATCAGCGTGCAGCCCGCCTCCCGCAGCCAGGCGGCCGCGTCCAGAATGCCCGCGATGCAGTCGCCGCCCATGCCGGCGCAGATGAGCGTGTCGAAGCTGCCGGGCGCGATGTTCGCCAGCCCGTCGGACAGCACGAACGTCGTCCGGTCCGCGGTGCCGTAGCGCTCTGCGTTCTGCCGCGCGATGGAGAGCGGCTTTTCCCGCAGGTCTGCGGCGATGGCCCGCCGGCACAGCCCGTTTTGCAGCAGCCAGATCGGCAGATAGCCGTGGTCGGTGCCCACGTCCGCCGCGATTTCACAGGGCGCCATCAGGCCCGCGCAGGCCTGCAGGCGTTTGGACAGCGGCGGCCTCATGTGCTCTGCACCCGGTCGGGCGCCGAGAGCTCCTGCAAAATCCGCAGCTGCAGCGGGATCGCCAGCAGCAGCGTCAGCACGTCGCTGATCGGCTGGCAGAGCTCGAGCCCGACCAGCCCGAAGAAGCGCGGCAGGATCAGCGCCAGCGGCATCAGGAACATGCCCTGCCGGGCCATGGCCAGCAGCGTTGCGCTCACGGTCTTGCCCATGGTCTGCTCCATCATGTTCGACGGCACGACCCAGCAGTTGACCAGGAAGGTGGCGCACTGGAAGCGCAGGATCGTCGCCGCCAGATTGCGCACCGCGGGCTCGGCGTCCTTAAACAGATTCACAACAAAGGGCGCGAAGAGCTCGCCCAGGAGCGTGACCAGGATGCACCAGCCGGCGATCACCGTGACCAGGAAGCGGAAGGCCTTGCGCACGCGGGAATACAGGCCCGCGCCGTAGTTGAAGCCCACCACCGGCTGATAGCCCTGGCCGAGGCCGATGATGATATAGTTGGCGATCAGAATGATCTTGGAAACCAGGCCGAAGGCGGCCATCAGCACCGCGCCGCCGATCTCCGGCAGGCGGCTGCCCAGATCGCCCGCCACGCGGTTGAGCACCAGCACCGACAGGCTGGCAAAGCCCTGCCGCATCAGAGACGGCAGGCCGCCCTTGACGATGATGCCCAGATTCTCCGCGCTGAAGCGGGCGCGTTTCGGATGGATGCGCAGATTGTCGCCCCGGAAGGTGCCGGAAAAGAGCACGACGAAGGCGACGGTCTGGCTGATGGCGGTGGCCAGGGCCGCGCCCTCGGCGCCCATGCCGAGCACGTGGATGAACAGCGGGTCCAGGCCCACGTTCAGCACCGCGCCGGAGACCACGCCCACCATGGCGTAGACCGCGTTGCCCTGGAAGCGCAGCTGGTTGTTGAGGGTGAAGGCGGTGCACATGAACGGCGCCGCCATAAAGATCCAGTGCAGGTACTCGGCCAGCACCGGCTTGACCGAATCGACGTTGGTCAGAAGATCGGCGATCTGCCGGGTGAAGCTCAGGCCCACGGCCGCGATCACCAGGCCCACGAGGAAAATCAGCACAAAGCCGGTGGCCGCCATCTCCGAAGCCTTTTCCACGTTCTTGTGGCCCAGCGCCCGGGAGATGAAGTTGGCAGAGCCCTGGCCGATGAAATAGCCGAAGGCCTGCAGAAAGGTCATGATCGACAGCGCCGCCGAGACCGCCGCGATGGCGTTGGTGCCGTCGCTGCCGCCGATGGTGCTGACAAAATAGGTGTCGGCCAGGTTGTAGAGCGCCGTCACCAGCATGCTGGCGATCGTCGGCACCGAAAGCTTCAAAATCAGCTTCTGCACCGGCTGGGTCGTCATCCGGATAAATTTCTCTTCTCTTGCCGCGTCTCTGTTCTCCATATTACTCCACCATAATAATAGTCTTCTTTATATCATACCTGTTTTTCCGCAAAATTGCAACTGAAAATCAAAAAAACTATTGCTATTTCCCAACATTTTACATATAATATATGCCAAAGCTGATCAAAGCTACCCCACAGGAGGCCAAAGCTATGTGCGAACAATGCAAAAACAAATTCTACATCACCACCCCGATTTACTATCCCTCCAGCCGGCTGCACATCGGGCACGCCTACTGCACCGTGGCGACCGACGTCATGGCGCGCTACAAGCGCATGCAGGGCTGCGAGGTCATGTTCCTGACCGGCACCGATGAGCACGGCCAGAAGATCGAAACCAAGGCCAGGGAAAGCGGCGTCACCCCCCAGCAGTTTGTGGACAACATCGTCGAGGGCGAGCGCGGCGTCAAGGACCTGTGGAAGCTCATGAACATCTCCTACGACCGCTTCATCCGCACCACCGACGACTACCACGTGGCCTCGATCCAGAAGATCTTCAAGGCCATGTACGACAAGGGCGATATCTACAAGGGCTACTACGAGGGCCTCTACTGCACGCCCTGCGAGAGCTTCTGGACCGAAAGCCAGCTCGTCGACGGCAAGTGCCCCGACTGCGGCCGCGAGGTCAAGCCCGCCCGGGAGGAGGCCTACTTCTTCCGGCTGAGCAAATACGCCGACCGCGTCCAGGCCCTGCTCGAGACCGGCACCTTCCTGGAGCCCGCCTCCCGCGTCAACGAAATGATCAACAACTTCATCAAGCCCGGCCTGGAGGACCTGTGCGTCTCGCGCACCTCCTTCACCTGGGGCGTGCCCGTGGACTTTGACCCGGGCCACGTGGTCTATGTGTGGGTCGACGCCCTGTTCAACTACATGACCGCCCTGGGCTTCATGAACGAAAAATATCACGATCTGGACAAGTTCTGGCCCGCCGACGTCCACTTTGTGGGCAAGGAGATCGTCCGCTTCCACTCCATCATCTGGCCGGCCTTCCTCATGAGCCTGGAGCTGCCCCTGCCCAAGAAGGTCTACGGCCACGGCTGGCTGAACTTCAACGGCGAAAAGATGTCCAAGTCCCGCGGCAATGTGGTCGACCCCTATCTTCTGGCCGAGCGCTACGGCGTGGACGCGCTGCGCTTCTTCATGCTGCGCACCTTCCCCTTCGGCTCCGACGGCAACTTCACCAACGAGAGCCTGATCAACTGCATCAACGTGGATTTGGCAAACGACCTGGGCAACCTGCTCTCGCGCACGGTCGCCATGGTGCAGAAGTACTTCGGCGGCCGGCTGCCGCTCGAGCAGGAGGAGGACGAGGCGAAGGACGACGAGCTCGTCACCATGGCCTGCGATCTGGTGCACATGTACACCGAGCAGATGGAAAAGTTCGCCTTCCAGAACGCGCTGGGCGAGGTGTTCAAGGTCATTGCCCGCGCCAACAAGTACATCGACGAAAACGAGCCCTGGAAGCTGGCCAAGGACGAAAGCCGTAAGCCCCGCCTGGCCCGGGTCATGTACAACCTGCTCGAGACGCTGCGCATCTGCGGCGGCCTGCTGACCCCGTTCATGCCCGAGACCGCGGCGGAGATCTCAAAGCGCATCGGCTCGGACGACGACAGCTGGGAGTCCATGGGCTTCTTCGGCACCCTGCCGCGCGACGCTGCCGTGCAGGCCGGCCCCGCCCTGTTCCCCCGCATCGACCTGGCCAAGGAGCTGGAATACCTCGACGGCCTGCTGGCCGCGCAGAGCCCTGCGCCCGAGGCCGGTCCTTCTGAGCAGAATGAAGCCGAGGCGGGAAAAGATGCATCGGCCGCTGCGCAGCCTCAGAATGACAAGACCGAGGCCCCGCTGCCCGAGCCGCTGCCCGAGATCGCCTTCGACGATTTCACCAAGGTCGAGATGACCGTGGTGAAGGTCCTCGCCTGCGAGAATGTGAAGAAGTCCAAGAAGCTGCTCAAGTTCCAGCTCGACGACGGCACCGGCACCCCGCGGCAGATCCTCTCCGGCATTGCCAAGTTCTACAAGCCCGAGGACCTGGTGGGCAAGACCCTCGTCGCCGTGACCAACCTGGCCCCGCGCAAGATGATGGGCCAGCTCAGCTGCGGCATGCTCCTGTCCGCCGAGCGCGGCGAGCAGCTGCACCTGCTGATGCTCGACGACGCCATCCCCGCCGGCAGCCGCCTCTGCTGAAAAACGCGCCTTCCGGCGCAGCAACAAAAGAGCCTGTTGCAAAATGCACGAACCTGTCACGACCGAGAAATCCGTACTTTTCACGTGAAAAAGCGTGAAATAGGAACGGATTTCTCGCGGTCTCTCGAAATGACAGAGCATTTTGCAACAGGCCCTTTTTCCGAAAAAGCGGACGATACGACAGCATGTGATGCCATCCTGCCGGAATTTCAAATCAGACGGCGCTTATTCGCCGGAGCTGATGGGATCAGATTCGGCGTCACCATCTGTGGAGATCAAGGAAGCGGTGAGGATGTCCTTTGTCTCGAAACGGATGACCTTCAGCTCGGGGGGTTCAAATTGCATTTGGGGGTTCGCCTCCTTCTTTCGCGCGGACACAGAGCGGCCGCGCCGGGGCTGCATGAAGCATCGCCGTGCAGGCGACGCGGCTTATTCGCTGCTCTCTGCCGCGGCGGCGCGCTCGTTCTGCACGGCGGGGCGCAGCAGGCACAGGCCGTGGCTGGCCAGCCAGATCGCCAGACCCAGCGGGATCATCAGCTCGCCCAGCGTCAGGGTGTGGCCGATCAGATAATCGGGGATCAGCATCAGCGTAAAGGCCACGGCGCACACGATCCAGAAGATCGTCAGCCGCTTGCGGCCGACGGACAGCGGGAAGCTCGCCAGGTGCAGCAGTCCCAGCATGCCGGTCACGTGCGCCAGCAGCCGGAAGCAGAAGTGGATCACCAGCGGGTCGGTGCTCCAGCGGCGGAAGTCGAAGATCAGCTGACCGCCGAAATAGAGGCACGAGAGGATCAGCAGCCAGAAGACCACCTTGCTCTGCCGGCCGTAGAGCAGCGCCGCTGCGGCCAGGCACAGCGCCGCCTCCATGCCGCAGATGAACAGGAAGGTGCCCTCGCCGCCGATCAGCCGCTGCATGGCGCCGTAGAACACGCACACCGCGCCCACCAGCTGGAAGAACAGGTAGCCGGGGCCGGCGTAGAAGTTGTGCTCGCTGCCGAGGGTCTTGTTGAGCCCGCCGCAGAGGATGCCCAGCAGAAGGAGCATCAGCACCGTGAAGCCCAGCTCCAGGTAGAGAATGGGACTGCCGACGCGGACCAGCCCGTTCTCCTCCATGCAGGCGGTAAATTGATAGATCCGCAGCGCGGCGCCGATCAGCCCGCAGAGCAGGGCCGCCGGCATCACAAGCCGCGGAAGCTTGGATTGTTTCATTGCTTTCCTCCAGAATTTGATTGCGCTTTTATCGCAATTTTATCGCATTTTAGCTATTGTAGCATACCGGTTGAAAAAGTGCAAGTCCCAGAACGGAAAATCTGCGCCCGCAGAACAAATCGCGAAAAAATCCGCACAAAACTGCAAAATCTTCGGTTGCATCCCGGGCGAAAATTTGGTATAATTTAAGTTAGCGCGCGGCCTCCGTGATGAAACAGGGGCTCGCGCGGCGCCAATAATGAAAAAAAGAAAAGGTGACGATCATGAAACGCTCCAGCGGCATTTTGCTTCATATCTCCTCCCTTCCGACGAAATACGGCATCGGGACTCTGGGCAAGGAGGCCCGCGAATTCATTGATTTTCTGGCCAAGGCCGGCCAGAGCTACTGGCAGATCCTGCCGATCGGCCCCACCTCCGTGGGCGACAGCCCCTACCAGAGCAGCTCCTTCTACGCGGGCAACCCCTATTTCATCGACCTCGAGACTCTGATCGAGCAGGGCCTGCTGGAGGAGGCGGACCTCGCCGACTGCTGGTTCGGCGCGCCCGGCCGCGTGGATTACGGCGCCATGTTCTACTACCGCTATCCGGTGCTGGAAAAGGCCTATGACCGCGGCAGGACCCGCTGCAGGGAGGCCTTCGCAGCCTTCCGCGCGGCCAATCCCTGGGTCGAGGACTATGCCATGTTCATGGCCCTCAAGCGCAAGTTCGGCATGCTGCCCTGGTCCCAGTGGCCGGAGAAGGCCGCAAACCGCGACCCCGCGGCGCTCGAGCGCTACCGCGAGGAGCTCAAGGACGACATCGGCTTCTTCTGCTTCCTGCAGTACCTGTTCTACGGCCAGTGGGATCAGATGCGCGCCTACGCCACCAAGCAGGGCATCAAGATCATCGGCGATCTGCCGATCTACGTGCCCTATGACTCGGTGGACGTGTGGATGTACCCCGAGCTGTTCCAGCTCGACGCGCACAAGAACCCCATCGGCGTGGCCGGCTGCCCGCCCGACGCCTTCACCGAGGACGGCCAGCTCTGGGGCAACCCCCTCTACGACTGGCCCAAGCACGAGAAGACCGGCTTTGCCTGGTGGATCGAGCGCGTGCGCGCCTCGGCCCGCTGCTTTGACGTCATCCGCATCGACCACTTCCGCGGGCTGGAGAGCTACTGGAGCGTGCCCTACGGCGACGAGACCGCCAGAAACGGCAAGTGGGTCCCGGGCCCCGGTATGGCCTTTGTGGACGCCATCAAGGCCGCCTGCCCGGACACCGAATTCATTGCCGAGGATCTGGGCTACATGACGCCCGAGGTGCTGGCCCTGCAGGAGGGCTCCGGCTGGCCCGGCATGAAGATCCTGGAGTTCGCCTTCGACAGCCCGGACAACAAGTACCTGCCGCACCACCTCAAGCCCAACTGCATCTGCTACACCGGCACGCACGACAACGTGACGCTGCAGCAGTGGTGGGACGAGGCCCCAGGCAGCGAGCGGCAGTTTGCCATCGACTACTTCGGCCTCAACGTGGACGAAGGCCTCTTCCGCGGCATTCTGCGCGGCGGCATGGGCTCGGTCGCCAACCTCTTTGTGGCCCAGATGCAGGACTGGCTGGAGCTCGGCGGCGAGGCGCGCATGAACGAGCCCGGCATCGTCAAGCCCGAAAACTGGAGCTGGCGTCTGACCGAAATGCCCGACGAGGCGCTGGCCGAAGAGATCCTGACCATGACCCGGCGCTACAGCCGATCATACTGAACTGCAATAAAACGATTGAATGGTTTTATTGCATTCTAGTATAAAAAATGACAGCAGGACGGCCAATTTTGGCCGTCCTGCTGCAAATGCAAATCACTGGCGCATCCGGTCGAGCTCCAGGGCCAGCACCGCGTCCACCACGGCCCTGCCGTGCGCATCAAGCAGGGCGTAGGAGGCCGGGGCCTGCGGCGATCCGGGCTGGCGTTGGGGCTGCCGGGCGTCGAAGGCCGGGCTGCACAGCGCCTCGACGGTGACGCCCATCGCCTGTGCCACGCGGCACAGCGCATCGACCGACAGGCCGTGGCGGCTGCGCAGCGCCTCGGACAGGGTGGAGGCCGACAGGCCCGCTTCCTGGGCAAGGCGACGCAGCGACCAGCCCCGCGCCTGCAGCAGAGTGCGCACATTTTCGCAGGAAATTTCAGCAAAATTCATAATCATGTCTCCTTTTTTTGTATAATATGACAATCAATAGCATACAGAAGCCGGAGACAGAAATCAAGGTGACAATCATGCATGAAAAATTGACCAAAAAAGACATTGAAATGATGGAGGCCGAGCTCGAGGATCGCCGGATGAACATCCGCCCGAAGATCATGGAGGAGGTCAAGCGCTGCCGCGAATACGGCGACCTCAGCGAAAACTACGAGTACAAGGCCGCCAAGCAGGCCCAGCGGCAGAACGACAGCCGCATGCGCTACCTGCAGAACATGATCAAAACCGCGCAGATCATCGACGAGGACGCCCAGAAGGGCGGCGTGCAGCTCTTTGACCGCGTGACCCTGTGGCTGCCCGAGGACGAGGAGGAGATGACCGTGCAGGTAGTCTCCACCGTGCGCACCGACCCCTCCCAGGGCAGAGTCTCGCTCGAGTCGCCGCTGGGCAAGGCCCTGCTCGGCGCGATGCTGGGCGATATCATCAACGTGCACGTGAGCGAGAGCTACAGCTACGACGCCGAGATCCGCGCCGTAGAGCCCGCCGAGGACGACGGCAGCGCCCCGCTTTTGCCGTATTAGTGGGTAGTGGTTAGTGGTTAGTTGACAGCGATTATTCAGCATTCAGCGTAGGGACGGCAACCTGCCGTCCGTGTGCCGATTTCCGCTGCACCCGTAGTGGCCGATGCCAACATCGGCCATAATGCCTTGTTGCGTACCGCACCCCTATGGCCGATGTGGGCATCGGCCACTACGAGGAACGAATATGTTTCATATTTTTGTCATTGCCGTTGGGAAGCTAAAAGAAAAATTTTATCTCGAGGCGGTGGAGGAGTACCGCAAGCGGCTCAGGGGCTACTGCGACTTCACGCTGCTGGAGCTGCCGGAGCACCGGCTGCCGGACAATCCCTCCGCGGCGCAGATTGCCGACGGCCTGGCGCACGAGGCGCAGCTCATCCGCGAAAAGCTCCCCAAGGGCGCGTGGTTCTGCGTGCTCACGCCCGAGGGCCGGCAGCTCTCGTCCGAGCAGCTGGCGGCAAAGCTGGCCGAGGTCAAGACCGCCGGCAAGGGCGCGGCCTGTTTCCTCATCGGCTCGTCCTTCGGCATCGACCCGTCCGTCAAGCAGCAGGCCGATTTCCGCCTGTCCTTTTCCCCCATGACCTTCCCGCACCACCTGGCCCGGGTGATGCTGCTTGAGCAGCTCTACCGCGCCGAGAGCATTCAGGCCGGCAGCCGGTACCATAAGTAGTGGCTAGTGGCTAGTGATTAGTGGGTAGTGTTATGGATTTGTTACCAAAAACCGCAAAAAAGCGATCTGCAGGGCCTGCAGATCGCTTTTTTCTTGACATTTCCGGGTTTCTATGTCATATTTGTGAATGGCTTTGCCGGACCCTCCTCTCACCGCGGCTTCCCAATGGCCGCGCCCGCCCGGGACCCAATGCCCGCGCGCCGGCAAAGCAGCTGCACCCATCGACAGAAGCGGCAATGTATCAAATGATTTGAATTCGCCTCTCCATCTGCCGCCTGTCTGACCTCCCCGGAAAGGAGGGAGCACTTGAAAAAACTACTCCGATTTTTACTGCCCTACAAGAAACAAATCGCGCTGGCCACGCTGTTCATGCTGATCTCCGTGGTCTGCAACCTCACGCTGCCGACGATCATGAGCCGCATCCTCGACCAGGGCGTCTACGGCTCGGCGGGCAGCTATGCGCAGATCGTCCGCAGCTGCCTGTGGATGCTGGCGCTGGCCGGGCTGAGCCTGGGCGCCGTGCTGGCCGGCTACTACTTCGCCACCCGGATCACGGCCTTCTTCACCCGCGATCTGCGCAACGCCATGTTTCAAAAGATCAATGAGATGAGCTTTGAACAGGTCGGCAAGCTGGGCACCGCCGCGCTGGTCACCAGAATGACCCACGACGCCGGCACGCTCGCCTGGGCGGCCGGTCTGCTCTGCGGCAGCATCGTGATCATTCCACTGATGTTCCTGGGCGGCACGCTGCTGTGCATGCAAAAGGACTTCTATCTCTCGCTCATCATGCTGGCCACGGTGCCGCTGGTGCTGGGGCTGGTGCTGATCCTGTCGAAGAAGCTGGCAAGCCTCTGGGAGATCTCCGACAAGTATTTTGACGTGCAGAACGGCCTCATGCGCGAGCGCATCCGCGGCATCCGCGTGATCCGCGCCTTCAGCCGTGAGCCCCGCGAGCACGAGCGCATCTACGCGGCCATCACCGAGATGACCGGACACATGATCCGCGCCAATGTGACGATGGAGCTGATCGCGCCCATCGCCACGGTGCTGATGAACCTGGCGGTGCTGGGCATCGTGCGCTTCGGCGCGGTGCGGCTCGAGCGCGGCGCGGGGCTGAGCGCCGGCGACATCTTCGCGGTCATTCAGTACGTGTCCATCGTGCTCTCGAGCCTCATTTCCGCCATGTGGGCCATCATCATGCTGCCCCACGCCCGGGTCGCGGCCCGGCGCATCTCCGAGATCACCGAAACCGAAACCACGCCGGAGGCCTGCGACGAAAGCGTTCAGTTCTCGGGCGAGATCACGCTTGAGCACGTGAGCTTCCGCTATGAGGGCGCGGACGCTGCCGCGCTCGAGGACATTTCCCTGCACATCCCCGCCGGGTCCAGGGTGGCCGTCATCGGCGGCACCGGCTCGGGCAAGAGCACGCTGGTGTCCCTGCTGCTGGCCTTCCGGCGCCCCACCGAGGGCACGGTCCGCTTTGATGGCGTGGACGCGGCCGAATACAGCGGCAGCACGATCCGCCGCAACGTCAGCTGCGCCCTGCAGCGGCCCATGCTCTACGCCGGCACGATCGCCGACAACATCCGCATGGGCGATCTGAGCGCCAGCGACGCGCAGGTGGCCGAGGCCGCCGAGATCGCGCAGCTCTCCGGCCTGATCTCCCGCCGGGAGAAGGGCCTGGGCCATGTGCTCACGCCCTCCGGCGGCAACATCTCCGGCGGGCAGAAGCAGCGCGTCTCGATTGCCCGCGCCATCGTCAAGCAGGCGCCCATCTACATCTTCGACGACAGCTTCTCCGCCCTCGATTTTCTGACCGAAAAGGCCCTGCGCACCGCGCTCAACGAGCGCATCCGGGGCAGGACCCAGCTGATCATCAGTCAGCGCGTCACCACGGCCATGCGCTCAGACCGCATCTTCGTGCTCGACCAGGGCAGGCTCGTCGGCGCCGGCACCCACCGGGAGCTGCTCGAAAGCTGCCCGATCTACCGGGAGATCTACGCCTCCCAGACAGGGGGTGGCGCGGCATGACGAAGAAAAAGGAACGCCTCTTTGACCGGACGCTGCTGCGCCTGGTGCAGGAGGCCAGGCCGATCCGCTGGTGGCTGGCGCTGTCCGTGCTGCTCTGCGGCGTCATCATCGCCTGCGCGGTGGCCGGGCCCGAGCTGCTGGGCGGCCTGGTCGACCGGCTCTATGCCTGGGACGGCCAGCCGGGTCTCGGAAAAAGCCTCGAGCCGGGGCTGCTTGTGCTGCTGGGCATCTACGTGGCCCAGGGCCTTGTGACCTACGGCAACCAATACCTGCTCAACAACGTGGTCAGCCGCTTCTTCACCTGGCGGCTGCGCATCCGCATCTCCGACAAGCTCCAGCGCGTGCCGATCTCCTACCTCGACAAGACGCCCGCCGGCGAGATCATCGACCGGCTGAGCGAGGACGTGGGCACCATGGGCATGACGATCCACGGCATCATCGAGATCCTCTTCACCGGCTTCCTGCAGATCGCGATCATCACGCTGTTCATGTTCCTCTCGGACTGGCGGCTGGCGCTTGCGGTGGTGGCGTTCATGCCCCTGTCGCTGCTGCTCTCGGCGCGGCTTGCCACGAAGAGTGAAAAATACTGGAACGACATGTTCAACATCGGCGGTGACCTGTACGCCATGGCCGAGGAGAACGTCACCAATTTTTCCGCCATGAAGGCCTTCAATCTCGAGGCGCACATCAACGAGCGCATGGCGCAGATCAACCAGAAGCACAACGACGTGCGCCAGAAGGGCGACTTCCTGGGCTCCATCGTGCAGCCGGTCATCACCTTCACCAACGCCCTGTGCTACATCGTCATCGCCCTGCTGGGCGGCTGGCTGGTGCTGCAGAAGCTGCTGCCGGTGGGCACCGTGGTCACGGTGATCCTCTTTGCCCGGCAGTTCTCCACGCCGCTCGAGCGGATCGCCGGCGGCCTGAGCCAGCTGCAGCAGGCCAAGGCGGCGGCCCGGCGCGTGTTTGATCTGCTGGATCTGGACGAGGAGGCGCCGCTCAGCGGCAGCGTCCCGCGGCCGGTCACCGGCGAGATCCGCTTTGAGGACGTCAATTTCCGCTATGTCAAGGAAAATCCGCTGATCCAGAACCTGAGCATCCACGTCAAGCCCGGGCAGAACGTGGCCATCGTCGGCCCCACCGGCGCCGGCAAGACCACGATCGTGAACCTGCTGATGCGCTTTTACGACGTGGACAGCGGCCGCATCACGATCGACGGGCAGGACGTCTCGGTCTGCAGCCGCGACGACACGCGCAGCCTCTTCGGCATGGTGCTGCAGGACACCTGGCTCTTTGAGGGCAGCGTGGCCGAGAACGTGGCCTACGGCAAGCCGGACGCCACGCGCGAGCAGATCCAGGCCGCCTGCCGGCACGCCTACTGCGACCGCTTCATCCGCACGCTGCCGCAGGGCTACGACACGAAGATCAGCGAGGATTCGACCAACATCTCCTCCGGCCAGAAGCAGCTTCTGACGATCGCCCGCGCGCTGCTGGCAGACCGCCGGCTGCTGATCCTGGACGAGGCGACCTCCAACGTTGACACCCGCACCGAGATCCTGATCCAGAAGGCCATGGACCGGCTGATGAAGGACCGCACCTGCTTCATCATCGCCCACCGCCTGTCCACGATCGTGGACGCGGACCTGATCCTGGTCCTGCGCGACGGCCGGATCGTCGAGCAGGGCACCCACAAAGCGCTGCTGGCGCAGAAGGGCTTCTACTACGAGCTCTACCAGAGCCAGTATGCAATCTAAAAATCCACCCGCGCAGGCATTCGCCTGCGCGGGTTTTTCTCTATTCCAGCGCCGGGGATTCCGGGACCGGGGACTGGGTGCGGTGGCCTTCGGCGAGATTGGCGCAGGCAGCCTGGCGCCTGGCGGGCAGATGCGGCTGCGCCGGTCGTGCTTCTTCGTTCATGCGGGCACCTCCTTTGATGGGAGTGTCCGCCGAACACACGAAAATTATACCGTTTTTCTGCCCTTCCGAGACAATTTTCAGGCCAAAAGACGTTGAAAAAGCGCCGGGGACGTGGTAGAATGTCCTTTGGTGCAAAAGCTGCGAACCGCGCGCGGACCTCGCGCGCTGCAAATAACCAACAACGGAGGCCCCTATGGCATATACCTTTAGCGTGCCCTGCCTGTTCGGTCTGGAAGGCCTGGTGGGCAAGGAACTGAAACGAATGGATCTGGAAAACGTGCGCGTGGAGAACGGCCGCGTGCTCTTTGACGGCGACTGGCAGGCCATGGTGCGCGCCAATCTGCGCCTGCGCATGGGCGAACGGGTGCTGCTGCGCCTGGGCCGCTTCCCGGCGGCCAGCTTCGAGCAGCTGTTTCAGGGCGTGCTGGCCCTGCCGCTCGAGCAGTTCATCCCCAAGACCGGCATATTCCCGGTCAAGGGCCACTGCCTGAGCTCCCAGCTGCACTCCGTGCCCGACTGCCAGGCCATCGTGAAAAAGGCCGCCTCCCAGCGGCTGGGGCAGCACTACGGCGTGAGCTGGCTGCCCGAGAGCGGCGAGACCTACCAGCTGCAGTTTGCCATCATGCAGGATGTCGCCGAAATCTTCCTGGACACCTCCGGCGCGGGGCTCCACAAGCGGGGCTACCGCGCGGTGGGCAACGACGCGCCGATCCGCGAGACCCTCGCGGCTGCGATGGTGGAGCTGGCCCGCTGGCGGGGCAGAGACTTCTTCTGGGACCCCTTCTGCGGCAGCGGCACGATCGTCATCGAGGCCGCGCTGATCGCCAAAAACCGCGCCCCGGGCCTGCAGCGCGACTTTTCCGCGACCCACTGGCCCTGCGTGCCGGCGGCGCTCTGGCAGCAGGAGCGCAAGGCCGCCCTCGACGCCGAGTTCTCCGGCGACTACCGCATCCTCGGCTCGGACAACGACCCGGCCAGCCTGGCCATCGCCCGGTCCAACGCGAAAAAGGCCGGCGTGGCGGGCCTGATCCGCTTTGAGGAGGCGGACGCCACCAAGGCGCCGCTGCCCTGCGACCGGGGCGTCATCGTCTGCAACCCGCCCTACGGCGAGCGGCTCATGGAACAGCGCTCGGCACAGCGGCTCTACCAGGCCCTCGGCCGCCACCTCAAATACGCCGACGGCTGGGGAAAATACATCATCTCCTCCGAGCCCGAATTCGAGCACTACTTCGGGCGGCGGGCGGATAAAAAGCGCAAGCTCTACAACGGCATGATCCAGTGCAATCTGTTTCAGTATCAGGCGACGGAGAAAGAAAAATGAGACATATCTTCATCATCAATCCCGCGGCGGGCAAGAGCGACCGCACGAAGGAGCTGTCCGCGCAGATCCAGGCGCTGTGCCGGGCGCGCGGGCTGAACTTTGAAATTTCCGTCTCCAAGCAGCCCGGCGACTGCACCCGCATCGCCCGGCAGGCCGCCGGGACCGGCGAGGCGGTGCGGCTCTATGCCTGCGGCGGCGACGGCACGCTCAACGAGGTGGTCTGCGGCGCGGCGGGCTATGCCAATGCCGCGGTCACGCACGTGCCCTGCGGCTCGGGCAACGACTTCATCAAGATTTTCGACCGGCCCGAGGAGTTTTTCCGCATGGAGCAGCTGCTGAACGACCCGGACGAGGCCTGCTTCGACCTCATCCGCGTGGGGGAGGATTACAGCATCAACATTTGCTCGATCGGCATCGACGCCCGCGTGGGCACCTCGGCCTACCGCTATAAGCGCCTGCCGCTGGTGACCGGCAAGGGCGCCTACAACATCGCCACGGTGGTCAACCTGATCCAGGGCATCGACCGCCACTACCGCATTGACATTGACGGCACCCAGCTCGACGGCCGCTTCACGCTGCTGTGCGTCTGCAACGGCCGCTGCTACGGCGGCGGCTACCGGCCCGTGCCCGAGGCCGAGCCCGACGACGGCCTGCTGGAGGTGCTGGTCATCAAAAAGGTGTCGCTGCTGCAGGTGGCCGGCATCATCGGCAAGTACAAGCAGGGCCGCTACGCGGAGCTGCCCGAGTTCGTGCAGCACTTCCGGGCAAGGCAGGTCGCGGTGCACTGCGACGCGAGCGAGGTCGTGAACCTCGACGGCGAGGCCCGCTGGGCAAAGGACGTGGAGATGAAGCTGGCGGACGAAAAGCTGCGCTTCTTCTACCCCAGGGGCCTGAAGTATCACGTAAAGTAAATCAGAAAAAAACGGGCCTGTTGCAAAATGCACAAACCCGTCATTTCGAGGGAGCTTGCGACCGAGAAATCCGTATTCTCACCGCATACAGCTGCGAAAAAGGAACGGATTTCTCGCTTTGCTCGAAATGACAGAGCATTTTGCAACAGGCCCGTTTTTTTAATTGACGATATGGTCCAAATGCAGTTTTGCGGGCTGATAGCCCGCTCTACAGGCGTAATGTTTTCGGCGCTGCAGCGCGCTACAGGCGAAAAGGTTTTCGGCGCTGCAGCGCACTACAGGTGCTTGACGAAGCTTCTTCTGCGCTTGTGGCGCACGGTCTTGAAGCGCTTCCACTGGTTGAGGATCGCGTGGTTGTCCTCGAGGTTGAGGTTGGTTTCGGCGTACTCGATGCCGTCCTCGCGCAGCATCCGCATGAGGCCGGCGATGACCACCGTGGCAATGCCCCGGCTGGCATAGCGGGGATCCACGCCCACCAGGCCGAGATCGAGTACCTTCGGGTGCTTGAGCGCCTTGAGCAGGCGCAGCAGCGCCGCCGGGGTCAGCCGGCCGCCGGAGGGCTGCACGGCCTTGGCGATCGACGGGAAGCAGATGCCCAGGCACACCACCCGGTCATTCTCGTCGAGCACCACCGCCACATAGCGCAGGTCGATGATCAGCTTGAAGTTGGCGATCATCATATCCTTCATGCCCTGGGTGAAGGGCACGGTGCCGTAGATGTCCTTGTAGGCCACGTCCAGCAGCTCAAAGAACTGGTCGCCGTATTTTTTCAGGAAATCGTTGACGTTTTTCGCCTCGCCCAGGCGCATATGGTAGCGCTTGAGGATGTAGTCGGCCATCTTCTCGAGCTTCCCGTCGTCATGGTCGGGCAGGTAGATCTTGCTCTCGAGCCAGTCGACCTCCTTGACATAGCCGCAGTGCTCGATCAGCCGCTGGTAGTATTCGGCGTTGTACTGCTCCTCGAAGGTGGCCAGCTGGTCAAAGCCCTCGATGAGCAGGCCCTCGCGCTCGAGGTCCGAGAAGCCCAGCGGGCCGCAGACCGTGTCCATGCCGAGGCGCCGGCCCCAGTCCTCGAGCGCCTGAAAGAGCGCGTCGGCCACCGCCTGGTCGTCGATCGCGTCAAAGCGCGTGAAGCGGATGCGCTTTTCGCCGGTTTTCTCGTTGCTGGCCCGCTGCAGGATGCCCTGGATGCGGCCCACCATCGTCCCGTCCCGGTAGGCGTTGTAGTAGATGCACTCACAGGTGTCGTTGTAGACGAAGTCCTTGCGGAACATCTTTTTTTCGTCGCCGTAGAGCGGCGGCACAAAATAGGGGTTGTCTTTGTAGAGCTTCAGCGGGAACTCGATGAAGTCCTTTTGAAGCCTTCTGGTCGTTGCTTCCACAATCTGGATCATGGGTCTGCCTCCATGGTTGATGTATTTTGCTGCGCGGGCCGGATCAGCGGTGCTTCGCGTGGAAGCAGATGCCGATGCAGTTGGGGCCGCAGTGGGCGCCGGCGGTCGGGTTGACCGGAGAGAAGAGGATCTCCAGGTCCTCGCCGAAGCGGCGACGCAGCTCGCTGGCTGCGGCCTCGGCCTGGCTCTGGCAGTCGCACTGGGCGATGATGACCCGGTGGCCCTTCACGTCCTCGCCCAGCTCGTCCACATACTGCAGCAGCCGGGCCAGCGCCTTTGGCCGGCCCTTCTCCTTGCCGATGGACTCCATCTTGCCGGCGCTGCTCATGTAGATGATGGGCCGGATGCCCAGCAGCGTGCCCATGGTGCCGGCCAGGCCGCTCACGCGGCCGCTGCGCTGGAAGAATTTCAGATCGTCGGCGTAGAAATACACCGCGAATTTGTCCACCTCGGTCTCAGCCCAGGCCAGGATCTCGTCGACGGATCTGCCGGCCTTGACCAGATCGCCTACCTCGAGCGCGATGTTCAGGCTGGGGATGGAGATGCCCTTGGTGTCGATCTCGTAGAAGCGCCTTGCGGGGTATTTTTCCTTCAGCAGCGCCACAGCCCGGTCCATGGCGCCGAAGGTGGCGGACATGGCGCGGGAAAAGTGGACATAGAGGATGTCGCAGCCCTGTTGGAACCAGGGCTCAAAGTAGTGGAGGTAGCGCTCCTCGGAGATGGAGCTCGTGGTGGGCAGCAGCCCGCCGCGCAGCCGCTCGTAGAAGCCGTGGCAGTCGAATTCCTCGAAGTCCTCATAGGGATAGATCGTCTTCTCGCCCTCGGAATAGGGCATGCTGATCAGCCCGTAGCCGTATTCCCGGGCCAGCGCCGGGGTCATGTCACAGTCGGTGTCGCAAAATAGCTTTAGCATGCTTTCAACTCCTATTCAAAAATCATGATGTAGTCAAAGATCGGCTGGCCGCCGCTGAGGCGGATGACCTCGGTGAGCGGGTTGGCCTGCTCGAGCTTCTGCCGCAGGGCTTCGGCCTCGTCCTCCGGCACGGCGCTGCCGCCAAGCAGCAGGAGCACGTCGTAATTGCCCATGCCCACGGCCCTGCAGAGCTGCAGGGCGGCACGCTCGCGCACCGGATCGGCGGCGTAGATGCACTCGTTCACAAAGCCGATGTAGTCGCCCGCGTGCACCTGCACGCCCTGGCCCTTCGTGTCCCGGATCGCGGTGGAGACCAGACCGGTCACCACGCCGGAGATCGCCGCCTGCTGCTCTGCCAGGATCGCCTCGGTGTCGCCGGAGGCGGTGTTGAGCTGGCTGATGCCCGCGTAGCCCTCGCCGATGGAACGGCTGGGCACGATGCGCACATCGGCCCGGTCATAGAGCTTGGCCGCCTGCTGGGCGGTGAGCAGGATGTTGCTGTTGTTCGGATAGACCAGGATGGTCCGGCTGTCGATGGCGTCAAAGGCGTCGAGGAAGTCCTGGGCCGAGGGGTTCATGCTCTGCCCGCCGTCGACAACGACGTCGCAGCCGAGCTCGCGGAAGATCTGCTGCAGACCCTCGCCCGAGGCCACGGCCACGATGCCGTAGGGCTTCTTCGGCCGGGTGGCTGCGGGGACGTAGGAGCCGGCGGCGCTCTCGGGGGCGTGGACGGCCAGCGCGTTGTGCTGCAGGTTCATGTTTTCGATCTTGAGCGTCAAAAACTCGCCCCAGCTCTGGCAGTGGTTCAGGATCTGGCCGGGCGTTTTTGTGTGTACGTGGACCTTGACGATGCTGCCCTCGCGGAAGCAGACCACCGAGCTGCCCACGCAGTTGAGGTAGCTCTCGATCTCCTCGAGGTCGAAGTGCTCCAGATCGACCTTCTCGCGCTGCAGCCGCAGCAGGAACTCGGTGCAGTAGCCGAACTCGAGCACGGAGTCCTCGGTGAAGGCGTCCAGATCCACCTTGGCGGCTGCGGAGCCCGCCGCCGGGCGGTCGAAGGTATCGCCCTCCAGGGCCTGCTTCATGCCCTCTGCGATGTAGATGATGCCCGCGCCGCCGCTGTCGACGACGCCGGCCTGCTTGAGCACGTCCAAAAGCTCGGGCGTGCGCTCGAGCGAGCGCCGCAGCTCGGCAAGAAAATCGTCAAAATAGCTCTCAAAGCTGCTGGTCTCGTCGATGCGGTCGCAGGCGTAGCGCACCGCGTCCTTGTAGACCGTGAGGATCGTGCCCTCCACGGGCACGGAGACCGCGCCGTAGGCCGCGGTCACGCCGCTCTGCAGCGCGCGGGCAAGTGCCTGGACGTTGGCGCGCTCGACGCCCTCCAGGCCCTGGGAGATGCCGGCAAAGATCCGGGACAGGATCACGCCGGAGTTGCCGCGCGCGCCCAGCAGCATGCCACGGGCGACCGTCTTTGCGGTGTCGCCCAGGGCATCGCTTGCGCCGTGATCGATCGCCTCCACGCCGGAGGAGATCGTCATATACATGTTGTCGCCCGTGTCCCCGTCGGGGATCGGGAAGACGTTCAGGTCGTTGACCAGCTTGCGGTGCTCGGACAGGCTTGCCGCGCCGCCGCGGATCATGTTTGCAAACTGGAAGCCGTCAATGGTGGAAGTGTTCATACCAGGAATGCCTCTCTCTTTTTTCTCTTATTCCAAAATAAAAAAGCAGGCGGAAATGAAGCGTAGCGCCTCATTTCTGCCTGCGATGGATCAGGTTCCGCAGCAGATTGATGAGCGGGGTGTCGGTCTGCTCACGGAGGGTATCGAGGACGGCCTGATACAGCCGCGCATAGTCCTGCGCAGTCTCAGGCGTCCGGTGCTCGGAACGTAACCAGGCACAGGGCTCCAACGGAGCCGCGCCGAATTTCTTTGTGAATCTGCCGCCCACGCGGAGCGCGTCGGCATAGGGAAGGGTGCGGTAGAAGTAGAGCGGGTCGTCCTCCAGCAGCTGCCGCAGGCTTTCGGGCTTGGACAGCAGCAGGTGCCGCCGCAGACCCAGCAGCTCCTCGGCCTGCCGCAGGCCGCTGCTGCTGCGTTTGCCGCCCAGGGCCAGGATCAGGCCGATCAGCAGCTGGTAGGCGATCAGCAGCACCGGCAGGAAGCCGAGCTTGGCCGTGTTGAGGGAGAGAATCAGATACAGCAGCGCCGGAATCGCCGGCAGCAGGGTCCGGCCGGGCTTTCTGCGCAGGAAGCACGCGGAGACCGGCTGCAGCAGCCAGCAGGCGAGGCCGCCCAGCAGCGTCAGCGGCACGATGGCAAACCAGCGCCAGAGCTGGGCCGGCACGATCCGGTCATAGCACAGAAGCGTCAGCGCGCAGCCGGAGAGCGCGCCGCACAGCCGCAAAATCACGGGCCGCCCCGCGTGCGGGGCAAAGAGCTTGCCGGCCAGCTGGCCTTTTGTGACAGTCACGGCCTTCTCGCGGGTCATGCGGTAGTCGTCGCAGGGGGCACGCAGCGTGTCGTTTCGCGCAAACAGGCTGCGGAAGATCTGGATCTCGTAGTCTCGGCGCTCGTTGCCCATGTCCATCTGCTTTTCCAGCAGGATGCGGCCGCCGCGCAGCCGGGTGATGTTCAGGTAGCCCAGCGAGGCCCAGTGCACCGCCATGAGGGCCAGATCGGGCGCCTCGCCGGTGACGATATAGGGCGCGGCGCCGGGGTTGCCGGACAGCGGCGGCATGGCCTCTGCCTTTGGCAGCAGGAAGCGGTTTCGCAGAAACACCAGCCAGTAAGCCAGGCCCAGGCCCAGGAAGGCCCAGAACAGCAGCGTGTCGATGCGGGCGGTCTTGCCTGCGAGGAAGCGCAGGTCAAAATAACCCTCCGGCAGCTCCAGCGTCATGGTCAGCGACTCGTGGTCGCGCAGCGGCTGCTGGGCGCGCAGGCTGATCTTGCCGTCGGAGATGCGGATGTCGAGGTAGTTTTCGATCAGATCGGCGTAGTAGCCGCTCTCAAACTGCGGCATGGCCTCAAAGACCTCGGGCAGCGTGATCGTCGCGCTGTAGCGCTCGATGGGGCAGGCGCGCTCAGGCCGCAGCAGGCCCAGCGTGCAGGTCTGGGCCGTCTCGCCGGCCAGCACGGTCTCGGCCAGGCGATAGTGGATCACGACGGTCTGGTCGGAGAGCTGGGTGGGCGACTGCAGCACCACAAGCAGCGCGCCGCCGTCGTGCCGCGTGCTGTAGCCCTGGGCCGTGACGGCCAGATCCCGCGCCTGGGCGGGCACCGGCAGGGCAAACTCCGTCACGCCGGCGGAAAAGCGCATCTCGGCGGTGAGCTCCACCGTGCAGGACCCGTCCTGCGCCACGGTGTAGCTGCCCTCCAGATTCCGGATGGTCGCGGCGTTTGCGCTGCCGCCCTCGGCGGCAAAGGCCGCGCCGCACAGCAGCGCCAGCACCAGCAGCACCGGCAGAAGTTTTCTCAAGGCCTTCACCGTCCTCTCGTTTCAGCGTCCTGCGCGCTGCAGCGCGCAGCCGTGTTTAAGAAATATACCATAGATGGCCGCAAAATGCAATCATTTTCGCCGCAAACGGGCGAAAAACGACCGAATTTCGCCCGCGCATTCCTCGGCCAGCAGGCCGTCCTGGAATTCAGGCCGGAAATTGTCCGGCAGGCGCAGCAGGTTGACCACCGAGCCGCAGGCGCCGTTCTTGGGGTCGCGCGCGCCGCAGACAACGCGCGGAATGTGCGCGTTCACGATCGCGCCGGCGCACATGGGGCAGGGCTCGAGCGTCACATAGAGCGTGCACTGCCACAGCCGCCAGCCGCCCAGGGTTCGGCAGGCCTGGTCGATGGCCTCGAGCTCGGCGTGGCACAGGGCGTTTTTCTGCCGTTCCCGGCGGTTTCGGCCCTCGCCGACGATCCGCTCGCCCAGCGTGATGACGCAGCCGACCGGCACCTCGCCGTCGGCCGCAGCCTCCCGGGCCAGCGCCAGGGCCCGCTGCATGTAGAATTCGTCTTGCATGGCGTCCTCCATTTGGGGTTAGGGTTGGAGTTAGGGGTCAGGGGTCAGGGGTCAGGGGTCAGGGGTCAGGGGTCAGGGGTCAGGGATTATTGTACCCGATTTGGGCGAAAAGGTCAAGGGGCGGCGCGGGCGGTCGAAACTTGACGAGCGGTTTTTGTTGACACCGGGCGGGCCGGCGACGTATACTCAGGATGGATATGGAAGAAATTGGGAAACAAACAGAAAGAAAATGTTCTCGATTGTACGGATAACTGTACGTAAAACGCAATATGTACGGCATTCCGTACGCTTCGGCCATACGAATTTTCATGGATCGGAGTGAGACAATGGAGAAGCGAGCCTTTCTGCGCGACCGGCAGACCGAGAAGCCGCTGCTGCGCTGCGCCTTCTGCACGGGGGAGATCTACGCCGGCGAACGCTACTACGACATGGAGGAGGGCGCCGTCTGCTGGGGCTGCCTGATCCTCTACGCCCGGCGCTGCTGCGCCGGCAGGATGCGCATCGCCGGCAGCGCGCCCGAGGAGGCGGGCTGATGCCGCTGCAGGAGCTTTCTGCGGGCTATGCCGCGGCGGCCGGGCTGCTGCGCGAGCGTCTGCAGCTGCTGCGTCGGCAGCTGCGGCAGAGCACCGACCCGGACGAGTGCCTGGCGCTCACCCGCCGGATCGCGGCGATGACGCCGATTCTGACCGAGATGAACGCCCTGGCGGAGCTGACGGCCCACTACTATGATCGGGGGTATCGCCGGAATGCAGACTATACCCTCTGAGTACCAGGGCCCGCGCCTGCCGCCGCAGCTGCAGAAAAAGCGCCTGCAGCGGGCGCTGGAGTGCGAGCTGACGGCCAAGCAGCGCCGCGCCGTGGTGGACTACTACCTACGCGGCATGCGCGTTTCCGAGATGGCCGAACTCTACGGGGTGAACAAGTCCACGGTCAGCCGGACGCTGCAGCGCGGCGTGGCGCGCCTGCGCCGGGTGCTGCGCTACTGAAAACAACCGAGGACAGGCCCGGTGCCTGTCCTCGATCGTTTTTTACCCCGCGTTGGGGTACGCGTCGTAGCCGGTCAGCGTGACGATGTAGCCGTCCACGTTGTTGCCGGAGATCGCGTAGCTGCCGCTGTTCGGCAGGATCAGCTCGTCCGCCGGGCAGTAGTAGATCTTGTAGTTCTTGCCGCGGCAGTTGCCGCACAGGTGCGGCCCGTCGAAGGGGTATTCCCGCAGCAGCTCGATGTATTCCTCCAGGCAGATGCCGCGCTCGGTGATGATCTGCGCGTGGGGCAGGCCCACGTAGCGGTAGTGCCAGGACTCGTAGGCGATGCCGGTGAGCTGCTGCTTGCCCTCGGGGTAGCGCAGGATCAGGCCGTATTCCCAGGCGTGCTCGGCAAGCCACGCCTGCTTGCCCTCGCCGGTGAAGTCCTCGGAGGTGCCCTCGGCGAAGTTGACGATGCCAAGGTCCGTCGCGTAGCCGGTGTGGTGCTCGCTCGCGCCGGGCAGGGAGATGTACTGCGCGGCGTAGTCGGCCCCGTGAGTGGCCACGGCGTTGTCATAGAGCTCCTTTTGCGTCTCGTAGCTGCGGTAACCCGCCACCACGTTGACGTTCATGAGCATATTTTTGTCGTAGCCGGCCTTGAGCCAGCGGTTGAGCGCGTCCATGAGCTCAGGCCGGACCGAGAGCACCCAGTCCTTGACCTCGTAATAGCCCCACTTGTTCTCGTAGACGGAGAGCAGCTCCGTGGTGGTCTCGGCGTCATAGGGATGCTGGTTGTTGACCAGCACGAGCAAGCCCTCGGAGACGGGGATCTCCGGGTCCTTCTCCCGGTGCCAGCCCTCGGGCAGGGAGACGGCGTCGTGGGCCAGATCGGCCAGCTCCTGCAGCGGGTGCAGGTTTTCGTCGAGCTTGGGCGGTCGGTGCTCGGTCAGCCGAAGGATCACCGAAAGGATCAGCAGCAGTCCCAGCAGCACCAGCGCAGCCGGGCGCCAGGGCAGCACCTGGGAAACGGCGGGACGCCGCCGGGTTCGCACAGCCATAAGCGGCTCCTTTCATACGGGTATCAAAAAATGATGCATTCCGTGTGTGGTTTTGTTTGGAGATTCTATTATACAAAAAAACCCGGAAAATGCAACACATCCGCGAAAAAATTCATGCACCGCACCCGTAGTGCGCTGTAACGCCGAAACACCCCCAAGACGCTCAAAAGCCTCCGGAGACCGGAGGCTTTCGAGAAAAGAAGAGATAAAATGAAAAGTACGAAGAATCTAAGATGGCAAATCTTGGATCGCTATCGCTTACAAGCAAAGAATACCGTATAAATGTAACCAAAGTATGAAGGAAGATAAAATAAAATGCAAACGAATTGTAAATTTCCGAATAATCATGCGTTTTTTCGCACGTAAAAAAATTTTTTTGGAAACAATGTTCACAGCCTATTGACAAACTTATCCACAGGTGATACTATTTGATTGTAATCTTCGGGGGGCCGGACCGTTCCGGCTGAGAGTGGGCGATCATGGCGCCCTGACCCGCGCACCTGATACGGGTCATGCCGTCGGAGGGAAAGAATCACATTACTCCTTGAATCGCGCAGGCCGGGCCAGCCTGCGCGATTTTTTGCGCTTGCCCGCATCAAATCTTGTTTAGGAGGACATACATGAAAAACAAAAAAGTACAAATGCTGGCCGAGGGCGGCCTGTGCCTGGCCCTGGCCCTGGCGCTGAGCTATCTCAAGATCCCCGTGGCCGCGCTGGGCGGCTCGGTGGACTTCGTGATGGTGCCGCTGATCGTCTTTGCCTGCCGCTGGGGCTTCGGCTGGGGCCTGCTCGCAGGCTTCGCGTTCGGCACGCTGAAATTCTTCCTGGCGGGCGGCGTGGCCGTCAACTGGCAGAGCATGCTGCTCGACTACTCCGTGGCCTATGCGTTTGTGGGCTTTGCCGGCCTCATCCGCAAGGGCAAGTGGAGCCTGCCCTTTGCCGCGCTGCTGGGCTGCGTGATGCGCTTTGTCATCCACTTCATCAGCGGCGTGACGATCTACGCCGAGTACGCCGAGCCCGTGGCGGACTTTTTCGGCGCGAGCGTGGCCACGCCCGGCGCGTTCCTGTACTCGCTGGTCTACAACGGCGCCTACATGCTGCCCAACACGGTGATCGCCATCGTAATTTGCGCCCTGCTGGCCGCGCCCCTGCAGAAGCTGCCGAAGGCGAAGGATTAAAATCGAATCGTCGGGACCGGAACCGCATCCGGTCCCGACGGTTTTTGCAAACGACGAATTTATCTTTTTTGTAAAAAACATATTGACAAAGCCAGGTTTATCCTGTATAATCTTTATGCTGTCGGCGCAGGCCGGCACATTATGGCGGCATAGCTCAGCTGGTAGAGCACCCGGTTCATACCCGTGTTGTCATCTGTTCGAATCAGATTGCCGCTACCAGGCCCGTTGGTCAAGTGGTTAAGACACCGCCCTTTCACGGCGGTAACATGGGTTCGAGTCCCGTACGGGTCACCAAAAATCCTTCATGCGCGAGCATGAAGGATTTTTTCCTATTCCTTCTTCCCTATTCACTTTTCCTTCAAACGCGCATTCGGATTTTTGGAAAGTAATAGGTAATAGTGAAAAGTGAAGAGGTGTCTTTTGAAGTAATAAGTAAGAGTGAATGGGGAATAGGTATCTATTGAAGTAATAAGTAAGAGTGAATAGAGAATGGGTATCTATACTGGAGGTTTTCTCATGGACAGTCCACTTTTGACAAAGTCGAAGGCCTTTGCGCTGCGGATCATTCAGGTTTGCAATGCGGTCAAGCGGGAACACAGAGAGTCTGTTCTGACCAACCAGCTTTTGCGCTCCGGAACCAGCATCGGCGCCAACATTCGCGAAGCCTTTTACGGACATAGCAGGGCAGATTTTGCGGCAAGGCTTCAAATTGCCCTGAAGGAGTGCAGTGAGAGCGAATACTGGCTTGAGCTATTGATCGAGAGCGGCTATTATGCCGACGCGTCCATTTTACATGAATGCGTTGAAATCAAAAAGCTCTTGATCGCATCCATCAACACCACAAAGGCGAACATGAAATAGAGCGCCTCCTTTGCTGAGCCCAATATGTTTTTCTCATTCAGCCCATCCAAAAAAGGGCCTGTTGCGTAAGCGTCAAATGAACGTAGAAAAGGAGCCTGCGCTTGGCAGGCTCCACATACAAGATTTGGTTTAGCGGCAATCTGGCGGGGCGTTCTGCGGGAT